>NZ_PVNC01000011.1:0-231510 GCF_003001875.1 Paraburkholderia sp. BL18I3N2 | reverse complement strand
TCCAGTGACGGGCGACGAGCACCGCGTCCGAATCGACCTGCCTCACGGGTTCGAATACGAACTTGCCGAGATCGGCTCCGGCACCAGCCGCTCGCACGGAAACATCGCACTGGATCTCAAGGGGACTTATGCGCAGTTCGCACGACTGCACTTGAATAACAAAGGACCGATCCGGCATCGCGCTGCCGCATGAGCAGCGTCGGGAATGCCCTGGGACGTGAGCGCACGATCACCGCGCTCGGCATCGTCGCCGTCGTCGCGTTTTCGTGGGCCTACTTGTGGACAGGCGCTGGAATCGGCATGTCCGCGCTCGAGATGACGGCCGTCGCGCTGTTCCCTCATCGACTGGCAGACGGCGGCGGGGGAATGGATCCGTCGCTGCCGACCGTGATCCTGATGTGGTGGGTGATGATGATCGCAATGATGACGCCCAGCGCGGCGCCGCTGGTCCTGCTATATCGACGCGTATTGCGGCACCACGCCGCCATCGAGGCCAGCTCGGCCGTTCCGTCGTTGTTTCTCCTGGCCGGTTACCTGACCGCATGGCTGGCATTCTCAATCTGCGCGGCATCGCTCCAGAAGGCGCTGCAACCGACCGGCCTCATTTCTGAAATGATGTTGTGGTCGAAGAGCGCGCCTCTTTCCGCGATCGTTCTGGCCTCGGCGGGCGTCTACCAGTTCTCGCCGCTCAAGCGCGCCTGCCTGACGCAGTGCCGTTCACCTGTCAATTTCCTCACCGCGCACTGGCGTCCTGGCGTCGCAGGCAGCTTCCTGCTCGGGATGCGTCATGGAATTTACTGCGTGGGCTGCTGTTGGCTGCTAATGGCATTGTTGTTCGTCGGCGGCATCATGAATCTCATCTGGATCGCTGCGCTGGCGCTAATCGTTTTCGTGGAGAAAATCCTGCCTGGCGGTGAGCGGGTCAGCCGCGTGCTGGGCGTCGTGCTGATCGCCTGGGCAGGCGTCACCCTGCTGGTGTGATTGGCTTTTCTCTTTACACCCGGTCGTTTGAATGACCGAACAACTGCATCCGTTAGTAGATCAGCGTCCCTTAGCAAAGAAACCTCATTGTGAATACCCATACGTGCTGGCGCGGCTTTGGCGCGGTATGTAAATCGGTGCTCTGCCAGCGGACATTCGACACGAGCGCGGGTACGCAAAAACCCCAAAACCCCCAAAACCCCTAAAGCCTCTGCTCCACAGCAAGCACCAAAACCCTCCCCCACTGCCGAGCCTGCCGCTCATCCCGCATAGGCAAAACCCAAACCTTATGCCTAGGATCCTTGACCTTCAAAACCACCTGCCACTGCGCGCCGGGCCGCTGCACCTCTGCCCCGAGCAGGTCGGCGAAAATATACGCTCCCTCCTGCTGCCCCAACCGAATCTCACAAAGCCGCTTGTCGGCGGCCAGTCGCACCGCGCCCCAACTCCCTTTGACTTCGTGAGTCCAGTCGCCATCACGAACATTGGCAGCGACTTCCTTACGGCGCCGCCGCCAATAAACCAGTGCGCCGATCACCAGCAAACCGGCAACCGCGGCAACGCCCACCGCCGCGGCCAAACCCCAGGCCGCTTGCAAAGCATGAAACGCCTGCACGGCGCCATACCCCAGCGCGATCAGCGCAATCAACGCAACGAGAATCGGCATCGCGAGCTCACGAGGGAAAAAATGTCAGCCTGGCACGTGCGATGTCCCCGTCTCACCGCAAGAGCACCGCAAGAGCACCGCAAGGCACCGCCAGAAAACCATTGCAATAAATGCACAGGCATCCAGCCCGGCCGTTACGGCTGCTTATGCGCCGCCGCCCAATCCTTCACCGCCTTCAGCGTATTCTCGACATGCTTCTCCGGCGAGAGGCTCGTGTACTCGTAAATGATCTTGCCATCCGGCGCGATCACGTACGACACGCGATTGGCCATCGACGCATGCATCGGCAAGCCCGCGTCGTACTCGCCGATCACCTTCGAATCGGCATCGGCCGCAACCGGGAATTTGCTGCGGCACTCGCTGACAGAAAACTTCGTCAGTGTGTCGATGTTGTCGTGCGACACGCCGATCACCGTCGCGCCATACTTCTTGTATTCGTCGACAGCTTCAGCGAACTCGTGAGCTTCGATCGTGCAACCCTTGGTGAAAGCCGCCGGATAGAAATACACCACCACCGGACCTTTCTTCAACTCGTCTGTCAGCGAATACGTATAAGTCTTGCCGCCCAACGAAGCCTGCGCGGTGAACGCCGGCGCCGTGTCGCCCGGCTTGAGGGTCGCCGAGGCCGTCAGCGAGTGCATGGCGAATCCCAGCGACACAGCGGCGGCCAGTGCGGCCGATATGAATTTCTTCTTCATCTGCTTTTCTCCAGGCGTGGATGCACGCGGTTCGTCCCGTGAAGCCAAGGCCGCCACGCTCAGGAGAACGCCGGCCAACGTCGCTATTGGACCACGTACTCACAAGGTATGTGAGAACCAGCCTGAAGGACGCAGAAGTCGTTGCCGTGAACGCCGCCACGGCAGGCACACCGAAAGCGCGCGACGGCGCCAACACGCCCGTCAGGCGATCGCTTCCTCGATATGCGCGCCGAACCAGGCCGCGGCCGACAGGTTCAGCTCGGCCAGCACCTCGGGCGTAAAAGTCACGAAGCCGACCGGCGCATCGGTGCCCAGGGCGATCGATGCTGCGTCGAGGCCCTCGCCCGCCGCCTCGGCGAGGCGCAGCAAGGTGCCGAGCTCGCCGCGCCGCGACACGATCGCTTCGCGAATCTGCGGCGCGAGGCCCAGTTTCTCCAGCGCCGCGCCCGGCGAGCTGCCGAGCACCACGTGGATCAGCGAAAAAATTCCGGTCATGAAGGCCGCATCGGCGAACTCGTCGTCGGCGGGACGCAGCCAGGCGGCCGCCAACTCCATGAAACGCGAACGCGTGCCCGCCAGTTGCACCAGCGGATCGGCGCGCCACGGCAGGTCGCCGCTGTCGGCATACAGCAGCAGTTGCGCCCAGCGCGCGATCTGCCGTGTGCCGGTGGCAATGATCGCCTCGCGCAACGACGCAATATTGCGCCCCAGCCCGAACGCGCTTGAATTGACGAGGCGCAGCAGCTGCACCACCACGCTCGGGTTCAGCTTGAGCTCCGCTTCGAGTTCGACGATGCCGGCATCGCGCGACAGCAGCGCCAGGAGGCGCAGCAGCCCCGGCCGCGGCGAGCGGTTGCGCGGCGCGGCCAACACCTGCGGCCGCGCGAAAAAGTAGCCTTGGAACAGATCGAAGCCCAGGTCGCGCGCGAGCGCGAAATCCTCGCGCGTCTCGACCTTCTCGGCGATCAGCGTCTTGCCCTGCCCGCGCACCAGCGACGCCAGCTTCGGCAGCACGGCACGGTCGGTCTGCAGAAAGTCGATCTTGACGATGTCGGCATGCGGCAGCGCGCCGATCAGCTCGTCGGACAGTTCACTTACGTCGTCGAGCGCCACCTGAAAGCCGGCGCGGCGCAACTCGCCGAGACGGCGGACCAGTTGCACGTCGAATTTCACGGTCTCGAGGATTTCGAGCACGAAGCGCTCGGGCGGCATCAGATGGACGATGTCGTTAAAGAGCAGCGCGCGGTCGATATTGACGAAACCGCGATGCTGGCCCAGCACCGTCGGCACGCCGATCCCGCCGATCGCGCGCGCCACCACCTGCGCGGTCGCCTGGGCGTCGTCGGTGACTTCGGCGTAGTTATGCGCGCCGGCTCGAAACAACAATTCGTAAGCGTTGAGCGCGCCGTCGCGATCGAGGATCGGTTGACGGCCCAGATACACGAACTGCGTGGCGCGCCACGATTCGGCGTCGTCGGCAGCTGCGTCGAGCACCTCGCTATGCCGGGCAGTGGCCTTGGCTTGATGGCGTTCAGACATGGAGCATCGGGGGAAGTATTCGGTAAGCTACGCAGCAGCGACGTCTCAGCCGGTACTGCACAACACGTTTGTCCTATTAACGGACGTCGCACAGCCGCACTTTAACCGAATCGTTCCCCGGTCGCGGCGAAGCCGTGCAAGCGCTCCCTTACCGGATGTTTTTTGCCGCGGGCGCTAAAGATTTCGCCGCAAGGGTCGTTATCTCGTTCTGATGGGGCGGCCTGATACCTCTTGCCGCCCTGATTGGCGGGCAAGCAAGCCGCCCCGCCTGCAGACGAATACAGGTTGCCAGCGATAAACATGGAAGCGAACAGGATCACCGCGCCCCGCCGGGGCTCCTTGCGCACGGTCATGGACCGGCTTCGTGCGTTCGGCCGGCGCGTGGACGCCAAACCGCAGACGGCCGCAAGCCGCGCTGCGCAACTGGAACAGGTGGTCGGCGCGGTCGACCTGCTGGCGCACGTCGACGACGAGCTGCGCTTTATCTATGTGTCCGAAGCCAGCCTGCGCTTCATCGGCTATCACCGAGAGTATCTCGAGACCATCACGCTGCACGACCTCGTGGCGCCGGCCGACGTGCCGCGCCTCGACACCCTGCTGACGCGCGCCGCCGTCTCGGGCAACGTCGAGAAGGCCACGCTGAACCTTATCAAGTCACTCACTTATCCGATCACGGTCGAGCTGCGCGTGGTGCGCAGCAGCCACGACGGCACCGCGGGCTATGCGATCGCCGGCTTCGACGTATCGGCGTGGCGCGCCACCGAGGAGCGTTTGACCCAGGCGCTGCATCTGGACCGCCTGACCAATCTGGCCAACCAGTCGGCGCTGATTCCCGCGCTCCTCGACGCCCAGCAGCAAGCCGACGCGCACGGCACACCGGCCGCGCTGCTGCTGCTCGACCTCGACGACTATCAGCGCGTGAACCGCGCGCTCGGCTACGATGCCGGCGACGACATGCTGCGCGACACCTCGCGCCGCATCCTGAACATGACGAGCCCGAGCGAGACCGTGGCGCGCGTGGCCAGCGACGAGTTCGCGATTCTCGTGAAGCCCGCCGCCAGCCGCACCGACGCGGCGGCCGCCGCCGAAACGCTGGCGCGGCGCCTCTTGACCGCGATCCAGCAACCGTATGTGTTCAACGGCCAGCAGGTACATCTGTCGGCGAGCATCGGCATCGCGCTCTATCCGGACGTGCGCCACGCCAACGACACCGCCGGCCACGACACCCATCTGCTGCGCTGGGCCGACCACGCCCTCCTGCAGGCCAAGGCGGCCGGCGGCAACACACTCGCCTTCTACGTTCCCGACGACAACCCCGCCGACGCCGAGCGCCTGAAGCTGGAGGCCGACCTCTACGACGGTGTGCGCAACGGCGAGTTCTCGCTACACTTCCAGCCGATCACGAGCAGCCGCACGCATGGCGTGGTCGGCGTGGAAGCGCTGATCCGCTGGTTGCATCCGGTGCATGGACTGGTGCCGCCGTCCATGTTCATCCCACTTGCCGAGTCGATCGGCCTGATCAACTTCCTCGGCAACTGGGTGTTGAAGGTGGCCTGCATGCAGTTGATCCAGTGGGACGCGAAAGGCATCTCCCTGCAATACGTGGCCGTGAACGTGTCGCCGCAGCAGTTCCGCGATCCGCGCTTCAAGGACTCCGTGCGCGAGGCGATCGAGTTGACCGGCATCGATCCGCGCCGGCTCGTGTTCGAGATCACGGAAAGCCTGCTGATGCACGACCCGGCGCATGCCAAGGGTCTGCTCGAAGACCTGACCGCCATGGGCATCCGCTTCGCGGTCGACGACTTCGGCACCGGTTATTCGAGCCTGGCTTACCTGCAACGCTTCCCGCTGGCCAAGCTTAAGATCGACAGGAGTTTTGTCGAGAATCTGCTAACCTCCCGGAACGATCAGGCAATCGTCAGCGCCGTCGTGGGCCTCGCTCAGACACTGGATCTCGAGCTGGTGGCCGAGGGCGTCGAAACGGAAGCGCAGCGCGCCCTGCTCACCGAGATGGGATGCGACCATATCCAGGGGTGGCTCGTCTGCAAGGCGCTGCCCTCCGACGAACTCGCGCAGCGTTTCGAAGCGCGCACGCTTCATTTGCACAGCGCCTAGCCATGCAGGCAAAGCGCTCATGTCGTGAATCATGCAGCGGAACAAGCCGGCCTCTGGCCGGCGTGGCACTCATTGGAACATGTATGGCTTTGGCGGGACTCACATGGTAAAGGCGGCGGTGCTCGACCGGCTCTGGACGCGAATGAGCGAGCGCGGCGATTTCCCCATGCTGTCGCAGTCGCTGCGCTCCACCATGGCGGCGATGAACAATGACGACCTCGACTTCACCGGCCTCGTGCAGGTGGTGCTGTCCGACTTCGCGCTCACGCAAAAAGTGTTGCGGCTTGCCAACTCGGCCATGTACATGGCGTTCGGCGGCAACATCACCACCGTGTCGCGCGCGCTGATGGTGCTCGGCATGGACGCGGTCGGCCATCTGGTGGTCGGTCTGAAAATAGTCGATCACTTCCATCACAGCGCACCGCGCCGCATCGACGCGAAACTCGAACTGAACCGCACGCTGCTGTCGGGCTGCGTCGCGCGCAAGCTGACCGAGCGCGGCGATCTGCGCGCCGGCGAGGAAGCCGTGGTCTGCACGCTGATGCGGCAGATCGGCAAGCTGCTGGTGGTGTTCTATCTCGACGCCGAATGGGATCAGATTCGCCGCCATATCGACGACGGCGCGCTCGAAGCCGATGCCTGCGTGCTGGTGCTCGGCGTCACGTTCGACGAAATCGGCGCCGAAGCCGCCGTGCGCTGGCGCCTGCCCGACATGATCCGCTCCGGCATGGGCGAGTTCGATCCGCAAGACGTCACGCAGCCGCGCCAGGTGCAATGGCTGCGCGCCATCACCAATTACTCGACGGCAGTCGCCGACGTGCTCACTCAGCAGAACATGCCGGACTGGGAGCGCGAGGAACGCATCGCCGAACTGGCGCAGGAATATAGCGGTGCGCTGAACACCGATCCCGAAGTGTTGCTCCAGATGAGCGTGGCGCTCGCCCGCGAAGAAGGCGGCGACGGCGTGATGCGCGAAATCGTCGAGCTGCGCGCCAACGCGGACGCGATCGCGCGCGAGGCGCTCAGCCCCGAGGCGCGCATCGCGGTGGGCGTGCAGGATCTGCGCGGTCTGCCCGAAGGCAGCCCGTTAGCGCCGGCACTGGCGCTGGCCGCGGAAACACTGCTCGCCGGCCTGGGCTTTGCGCGCACGGTGGTGTTCGTCAAGCACAGCAACGGCACCTTCAAGGCGCGCCTCGGTCTCGGACCGAAGATCGACGCGGCGTTGCCCAAGCTCACGTTCAACACGGCTTTCGAGCCCGACGTGTTTCATCTGGCGATCGCGAACTCGGTGGGCATCTTCATCGAGAACGCGCGCGATCCGAAGATGGTCGCGCGGCTGCCCGAATGGTTCCGCCGCTCCTTCGACGACGCCCGCGCCTTCGTGCTGCTGCCAGTCGTCGATGAAAGCGACACGACCGTGGCGCTCCTCTACGGCGACTGGTCGCATAGTCAGGAGCCACGGCGCATCTCACAGAAAGAGATGAGCGTGTTGAATGAACTGGCCAAGGAGTTAGGCCGTTTTTTCGGCCTGGGGCAGATGCGGGAAATGGAGACGACGTGAAGACCTGGCGTGATCGTTGATCACACCGCTTCACTCTCACCTGTTCTGTGTTTGCCCGACGCCAGGTTGCACTTGAGTCAGTTCCGCCGGGACCGCCATGCCTCGCATGCCGCGGTCTCCAGCTGAAGCGCTGATTTCAATCCTCGATTCTTTCCAGCCCTTCCGCGCTGCGGTCGGCGACACCGGCCCACGCGCCGGCCGCCAGACCCAGTTCCGCGACCTCCTCCACCGTCAACGGCTGCAAGCGTTCGCACAACGTGCCGATCTCATCCCACGCGCCGCGTTCGAGCGCTTCCACCGCGCTCAGCAGCAACCCCAGCACGCCTTGCCGATGCAGGATGCCCGCCTGGATCGGACGCGACAACGTGAGGAGGTTCAAGGTGCTTTCGAGTGAGCCGCCGAACACCGCGTCGACGAATGAAAAGACGCCGGTCAGGAACGCCGCATCGGCTTCGTCGCGGCCGGCTTCGGGCAGGCGCTCGATCGCCAGTTCCATGAAGCGCGCGCGCGTCGCGGCAAGTTGCAGCAAGGGATCGTCCTCGAGGGCGACCTTGCGGCCGTCGGCGTAGAGCAGCAGCTGCGTCCAGCGCGCGATACGGTTGGTGCCTGTCGCGTTGATCGCTTCGCGCAACGTCGTGACCTTGTGGCCGACGGCAAGGCCGCTCGAATTGGCAAGCTTCATCAGGTGCATCACCAGCACCGGGTTCAGCTTGAGTTCGGCTTCGAGCTGCGCGACGGTTGGATCGCCCGAGAGAAGTTGCAGCAGGTTCAGCAAGGCATGGCGCGGCGCGCTGACACGGCGCGTCGCCGAGGTCTGCGCGCGCGCGAAGAAGTAACCCTGAAAGCGATCGAAGCCGAGTCCATGCGCCGTTTCGAAATCGGCCTGGGCGTCGATGCCCGAGGCGACCAGCAGCTTCCCCGCCGACTTGAGCACGCTCGCCAGTTTCGGCAGCAGCGCGCGCGGCGCGTGCATGAAATCGATCTTGACGACTTCGGCGTAGGGCAACAGTTTGGCGAAGGCTTCGTTGGGCTGGGCCACCTCGTCGAGCACGAAGCGATAGCGCCGCCCATGCAACTGGACGATGCGCGCCACCAGCGCCTCGTCGATCTCGATGGTGGGCGCCAATTCGAGCATGAAGCGCTCGGCGGGCAGCCGCAGGATCGCATCGTCGAAGAGCATCTCGCGGCTGACGTCGACATAGGCCGGATGCCCGGTCAGCGCGCCGCGCACATTGCCCTGAAGCAGGCCGTGAAGGATGCCTCGCGCCACGCGTTGCGCCGGATCGGGCGCGCGGGGCGATGACGCGTCGGCGTCGCTGTTCTCATGCCCGGCGGCATGCGCGGCGTCCGCCGTCTCCGCGCGCCATTCCGGTGCGCGCACCTTGATCTCGTAGCCGCACAGCATGCCGTCGCGGTTCAGAATAGGCTGCCGCGCGAAGCTGGCATTCAATTGCGCATCGTCCGCTGCACCCGTGTGGCCCGGATTCTCGATTGCGATGGTGGTCATTGCACTCCCCCGCTAAGCGCCGCCCCGGCGCCTACTGCTGTATTTTGGTTTTCGCTGCACCGTCAGCGCCCGGCCCTCGCGTGAAGCCGTGACGCCTGCGGTGCGCTCGCCGATTTTAGCGCAGGCCGCCATGCGCGGACACGTCCGTGAAGCAATATCTGGAAATAATTGGAGACCAGTTTGAGAGCAAGGCAACGCGGAATCAACGATACTCTTGTGCAGTGCAAAAGCGTTCCAATCGCGTTTAACCACCAAGGAAAAACATGGACGTCAAAAGCGTGCTGTCAAATGCCTTCGCCATGCCGATCACGAGCCCGGCATTCCCCATGGGCCCGTACCGGTTCATCGACCGCGAATTTCTGATCATCACCTACCGCACCGATCCGGACAAGCTGCGCGCCGTGGTGCCCGAGCCGCTCGAGATCGGCGAGCCGCTGGTGCACTACGAGTTCATCCGCATGCCGGACTCGACGGGTTTCGGCGACTACACGGAAAGCGGCCAGGTGATCCCGGTGTCGTACAAGGGCGTGGCGGGCGGCTACACGCTGGCCATGTATCTGGACGACCATCCGCCCATCGCCGGCGGCCGCGAACTGTGGGGCTTTCCGAAGAAGCTCGCGAACCCGGTGCTCGCCGTTCATACCGACACGCTCGTCGGCACGCTCGACTACGGTCCGGTGCGCATCGCGACCGGCACCATGGGCTACAAGCATCGGCAGCTCGATGTGGCGCAGCAGAAAAAGCGCCTCGAAACGCCGAACTTTTTGCTCAAGGTGATTCCGCATGTGGACGGCACGCCGCGTATCTGCGAACTGGTGCGCTACTACCTGCAGGACATCGATCTGAAAGGCGCATGGACCGGCCCGGCCGCGCTCGAACTGGCGCATCACGCGCTCGCGCCGGTCGCGGAATTACCGGTGCTGGAGATCGTCGAGGCGCGCCATCTGCTTGCCGATCTGACGCTCGGTCTCGGCGAAGTGGTATTCGATTATCTCGATCAGCCGGAAGCGAACGTGCGTTGACCGGATAGCGCTCGCCTCTCGCGCCGCCTCGAATGCAAACGGCCGCTCTCAGCGGCCGTTTGCATCAACTACAACGATTCGCGTAAGACGCGCGTTACTTCAACACTACCTTCACGTCGAAGTACTTCGCTGCGAAACGGTCGATCGTGCCGTCCGCCTTCAGTTCCTTGAGCGCCTGGTTCAGCGCGTCCTTCAAGGCCTTGTCGCCCTTGCGGATGCCGAAGCCGACGCCCGCGCCGAGCAGTTTCTCATCGGTGACGGCCGGACCGGCGAACTCGAAGCCCGCGCCTTGCGGCTTCTTCAGGAAGCCCTTCGACGCGGCTTCCGCGTCCTGGAACGCGGCGTCGAGACGCCCCGAAGCGAGGTCGGCGTAAATCTGATCCTGCGTCTGATACGGCACGACGTCGACGCCGGCCGGCGCCCAACGCGCTTTCGCGTAGGTTTCCTGAATCGTGCCTTGCAGCACGCCGACATGCTTACCCTTGAGCGACGCCGGCGTCGGCAGCAGACCGCTGCCCTTCTTCGCGATCATCTGATTCGGGATGGTGTAGATCGGATCCGTGAAGTCGACCGCCTGACGGCGCTGATCCGTGATCGTCATGTCCGAGTTGATGGCGTTGAACTTGCGCGCCTGCAAGGCCGGGATCAGGCCGTCGAACGAATTCTCGACCCACACGCATTTGGCCTTCAGCTTCGCGCACACGGCATTGCCGACGTCGATGTCGAAACCTTGCAGCTCGCCCGACGGCGACTTCGATTCGAACGGCGCATACGACGCCTCGACGCCGAAATGCACTTCCTTGATATCGGCAGCCGCTGCGGTGCCGGCCGTGACCGAAGCCGCTGCGAACAGCGCGAGCGCAGCCATGTTTCGCCAATTCATCTTCATTGCGGGTGTTCCTCTACGGTATTGAATAAGACGGAGCCGAATCCGGGCAAGCATGATTGCCGCGCCAAAATTGCGATTCAAACTCGTGCGGCCGGTGTGGTGCAGCGCAACAGCCGCGAGGCCGCGATTGTACAGGCTTCGTTTGCCGTGCCTGTGGGCGCGCCGCGTGGCTCGTCGGTGCGCAAGCGCTTTGGGCGCACGCGTAAAGGTGTAAATAGCTGTCGCGCTCAGGCAAAGCGGAACGCGTTAGCGTGCGCCGTCGCCCGCTGCAAAATCGCCGCTGAGCTGCTGCGACAGATGCGTATAGACGGCAGCCACATGCGGCAAATGACGCGACTCCGGATGCGCGAGCACCCACACCTGCGACTCGGCTTCGTCGAGCGGCGGCGTCAATTGCACGAGATCGTCGCGGCCCCGCGCGAGAAAGGTCGGGAAAATGCCGACGCCAAAACCGCGCACCACGAGTTCGAACACCGCCATCACGCTGTTGGTCTTGTAGCGCGGCTCGACTGTCGGGCAATGACGCTTGCGCCACAGCACCGAAGGGTGATCGCCGAGCGAGGCGTCCGGGGCCGCCCAGTCGCAACGCGCCAGCGCATCGACATCGCTCGCTTGGATGCCGCTGCGCCTGGCGGCGAACACGGCGATACGCAGCGGACCCACGTGCTTGCCGACCAGATGATCCGGCGCGCGGCGCGTGGCGCGCACGGCGATATCGGCGTCGCGTTTGGTGAGACTCGCGAGACTGTTGGTCGCCGTCAGCTCGAAGGACAACGCCGGATGCAGCGCCGCGAAATCATGCAGTGCGGGCAATAGCAGACCGTAGAGCACGGTATCGGTGGTCGTCACGTGGACGCTGCCGGACACGCGGTCGCTGCTCGCCTGCACCGTGGAGCGTGCCGCCGCGAGTTCGCTTTCGATGCGCTCGGCGTGACGCGCCAGTTGCGCGCCGAGCGGCGTGGCGCGATAACCGCTGCGCGAGCGCTCGAACAAACGCTGCCCCAACCCGCGTTCGATCCGTTGCACCGAGCGAAAGATGGTCGAGGCGTCGATACCCAGACGCTGCGCGGCTTCCGCCAGCGTGCCGGCGCGCACCAGCGCGAGAATGGTCTGCGTATCCGCCGAAGTCAGTTCGTATTGCGTTTTTGCACGCATGGTTTGGCAAGCCGCCTGTTTATTCGAAATGCGATCCGGGCTACTTTTACCACATGGACTTGTCGGCCGACGAGCTTTGCCACCGGCACCTGCCGGGACTTCAACCTCATCTATGGCGGTGAAAACATGAAACTCTATTACTCGCCGGGCGCCTGTTCGTTAGCGGTTCACATTGCACTGCGCGAAGCGGATCTCGACTTCGAAGGCATCAAGGTCAATCTGCAAACGCACAAGCTCGCCAACGGCGACGACTATTACGCGATCTCGCCGCGCGGCTATGTGCCGTTGCTCGAATTCGCCGACGGCTCGCGCCACACCGAAGGCGCTGCCTTATTGCAATACGTCGCCGATCTTGCGCCCGAGTCGGATTTGCTGCCGCGTGCGGGTTCGCCACAACGGCTCGAAGCGCTCGGCTGGCTCACGTATATCAGCACGGAATTGCACAAGACGTTCAGCCCGTGGCTCTGGCATCAGGAAACCGCCGAATCGACGAAGGCCGAATGCCGCGCCAAACTCGCCACACGTTTTAGCGAACTCGAAAAGGTGCTCGCGGCACGCGACTATCTGACGGGACGGTTCTCCGTCGCCGATGCGTATGCGTTCACCGTGCTGAGCTGGGCGCGCATGCTGTCGCTCGATCTCGGCGCTTATCCGAAGCTGGAGGCATATCTGGAGCGCGTTGCGGCACGGCCGAAGGTGCGGCAAGCGATGATGGCGGAAGATTTGATCCGCGCGAACGCGGCTTAAACGGCACCGCGAGTGAGAAACGTTGCGCGCCCTGGCGCGCAACGTTCGGGTCTTGCATAGTAGTGAACTACACGAGCTTCGAGAGCGTGTCCTGCGTCGTCTCGACGACCATCAAGCCGGCGCGCAAACCGGGCTTGACGGTCGCGTTCGGAAACACGAGCCGTTCCTCGTCGTGCTGCACGACATAGCGGTACTCGCCGTCGCGCGCGAGCACGGTGCCTTTCGCGAATGGCGTGAAGTTCGCGACATCGGCGGCGACCAGCAATTCGAACGCGTCGCTTTGCTTGGTGATCTGATCGATCACCGTGAAAGCGCGCGGCAGGTCCGCACGAACCTCGCCGCGCATGCCGGCCAGCAGGTGACGCACCGCGTGATCGGCGCCGGCGAAACGCGTCAGATCGTTCTGACCGAACGGACGCACCTTGCCGAGCTCCAGCGTGCACGCTTCGGCGCCGCACGCCTGCGCGGTGAAATGCGAATACGTATTGCCCTTGGTGGTGTGCAACAGCACCGCGCTGATACGCGCCTCGCCGAGCCATTCGAACATCGCGCGCGAAAACGGCTTGCCGCTATGCGGCAGCAACGCGAACTGCTCGAAGGCGGATGCGCGGATCGCCGTGTGCATGTCGATATGCCAGCGCGCGCCGGACTCGTTCGACGCTGCCGCGAAGAATTGCGTCGCCGCCTGTTCGAGCGCGGCGGCACGCGGTGCTTCGTAACTCTGCGGCACTTGCAGATGACGGCCGCTGAAGAGGCGATTCAAATCGTCGTCGCGATAACGGCACGCGTCGCGCATGGCGTCGACGTTGCCGAGAATCACCAGCAGGCGGCAGGTCAGCGCGGCCGTGCCTTGCGCGATGTCACGCACCAGAAAACCCAGCAGTTCGATCGGCGCGGTCTCGTCGCCGTGCACGCCGGCGGAGACGAGCACGCTGCGCACGCTCTCGTCCTGCGCTGCGGGCTCCATCAACAGCACGCCGTCGTCCAGCCACGACCAGCGCACGCCGCCGGCGCACGTGCCTTGAGTTTCATTCGCAGCCGGTCGCGTGCCCGCCAGCGTATAAGCCAGAAAATCGTCGAGCATCGGAACCGGCATATCGCGCTCAGCGCTGGAAGTCATACAGCGAACCCAAACCGAGAATCTGCGTCAGTTCGTCGAGCGCGGTGCGCGATTCGGCGAGCAATTGCGGGTCGGTCAGATCGGCCGGCGCGAGGCGGTCACGATAATGTTTTTCGATCCATGCATCCAGGCGGCCGAACAGGGTGTCGTTGATCCACACGCCTTGCGTCACTGCCGCGCGCTCCGCGTCGTCGAGGACGACACGCAGACGCAGACACGCCGGGCCGCCGCCGTTCTTCATGCTTTCACGCAGATCGAACACCAGCACGTCGTCAATCGGGCCCGCATGCGACGTCAGATCGTCGAGATACGCGGCCACGCGCGGATTCTCGCGGCATTCCTGCGGCACGACCAGCACCTGCTTGCCGTCCGGGCGCGTCAGCAGTTGGCTGTTGAACAGATACGAGGTGACGGCGTCGGCCACGCTCACCTTCGCGTCCGGCACTTCGATTACGTTGAAGTCCGATTTCAGGCCGGTGAGCTTCGAGCGCAATTCGTCGTACACCGCGTTCTGTTCGACGAACGCCAACTGATGACAGAACAGCGTATTGCGATTGCCGACCGCGATCACGTCGTTATGGAACACGCCCGCGTCGATCACGTCGGGGTTCTGCTGCGCGTACACCGTGGCCGCTTCGGCAAGGCCATGACGATGCGCGACCGCGCGGCTCGCCTCGAAGGTTTGACGCGCCGGGAAGCGCTTCGGCTCCGGTCCGCGACGATACTCGCTGCGGCCATACACGAAGAATTCGACGCCACGTGCCGCATATTCCGCGCAAAAGCGCGTGTGATTCGCCGCGCCTTCGTCGCCGAGCGCGGGCGTGCCGGGCAGCGCCTCGTGCACCACGAAACGGTCGGCGTCGTTGAAGATCGCGCGCAACGTGCGCCGCGTCGACTCGTGTTCGATCGCGCGATGCAGCTTGCTGCACAGATTGGCCGGCGTGAAATGCACGCGGCCGTCGTGCGTATCCGCGGATGGGCTCACGGTCGCCGCATTCGCGGTCCACATCGCCGACGCCGAGCTCGCGGCGGCCAGCAACTCAGGCGCGTCTCTCGCCACACGCGCGATTACGGTGGCGTCGTCGCCGGAGAAACCCAGCTCGCGCAGGAGACGCATCGACGGACGCTCCTGCGGCGGCAATACGCCCTGATGAAAGCCGAGATCGGCCAATTGCTTCATCTTGCGCAGGCCCTGACGCGCCGCCGCCTTCGGATTCGCAATCGACTTATCGTTGTTCTGCGACGCGACGTTGCCGAACGAGAGCCCCGCGTAGTTGTGGGTCGGGCCGACCAGGCCGTCGAAATTGGCTTCAGTGGCTTGCATCGTCGATCCTTAGAATTGAAGGCCCGGCGAGACGCTCGCGGGCATTTGCAGTTGCGCGCTTTCGACTGACGCCATCGGGAACGCGCAGTAGTCGGCAGCGTAATACGCGCTCGGCCGGTGATTGCCTGAGCGGCCCGGCCCACCGAACGGCGCACCCGACGATGCGCCGTTGGTCGGCCGGTTCCAGTTGACGATGCCGGCGCGGATGGTGCGCTGGAAGTGCGCCCAGAGCGCTTCGTCGTCGGCAAGCAGGCCGGCGGAGAGGCCGAATTCGGTGTCGTTGGCTTGCTCCAGCGCTTCGTTGAAGCTGCCGTAGCGAATGATTTGCGCCAAAGGACCGAAGTGTTCTTCGTCCGGCAGGTTCTTCACGTTCGTGACGTCGAGAATTGCGGGTGTGACGAAGCCTAGTTTCGGATCGCGCTGCTCCATCTTGAGCAACGCCTTGGCGCCGTCGGCCAGCAGGCGTTCCTGCGCGGCGACAAGTCGCGAGGCGGCGCGCGCCGAAATCACCGCGCCCATGAACGGCTGCGGATCCGCGTTATATTCACCGACTGTGATGCGCGACGTGACTTCGGTGAAGCGTTCAATGAAGCGATCGCCGCCCGCGTCGTTCGGCACGAAAATACGGCGCGCGCACGTGCAGCGCTGCCCCGCCGAGAGAAACGCCGATTGAATCGCGTGATGCACGGCGGCATCGACATCGGCCACCGGTCCGATCACGAGCGGATTGTTGCCGCCCATTTCCAGCGCCAGCACGATTTCCGGGCGGCCGCCGAATTGCTTGTGCAGCAATGTTCCGGTATCCGAACTACCCGTGAAGAACAGCCCATCGATCTGCCGGTGATTCGCCAGCGCAATGCCGGTGTCCTTCTCGCCTTGCACGAGGTTCAGCACACCCGAAGGCAAACCTGCATCGCGCCAGATCTGCACGGTGAGCGCGGCCACGCCGGGCGCGAGTTCCGACGGCTTGAAGACGACCGCATTGCCCGCGATCAGTGCCGGCACGATATGCCCATTCGGCAAATGACCCGGAAAGTTGTACGGCCCGAATACGGCCACGACGCCATGCGGACGGTGCCGAAGCACGGCTGTGCCGTCCGCCATCGCCGAACGCTTTTCACCGGTGCGTTCGTTATAGGCCTGAATCGAAATCTCGACCTTGGCCGCCATCGAAGCCGCTTCGGTGCGCGCTTCCCACAACGGCTTGCCGGTTTCGCGGCCGATCGCTTCAGCCAGCGCCTCCTTGCGCTCCGTCACGAGCGCGGCGAAGCGGCGCACCACGCCGCAACGCTCGTCGAGGCTCAACGCGGACCACGCGGCGAAGGCGCGGCGCGCGCTGCGCACCGCACGGTCGACGTCGTCCGCCGAGGCGCTGTTGCCTTCCCATACCGCCGCGCCCGTGCCCGGGTTGTGCGACGCGAATGCGGGTCCTGTGCCGGCGGCCCATTCGCCGTCGATGAAAAGCTCGCTCATGATCATCCCTGTTTGTGTTTCTGCGGCAGCACGCGCACGAGGTCGCCTGCCTTGACGTCGAGTGCCGCGGCTTCAGTCGCGCTCAGGCGGAACACGCCGTTCTGCGGCACGCCCGCCACCACGCCGACCCGAAAATCGCCCAGCGAGGTGTTCGACACCATCGATTTCGGTCCATCCTGCGGCGCGCCCGAGGCGCTTGCCGTGCCGATTTCAACCGGCACCACCACGCTCTCGCGCACCGTGCGCAAGTCGGCGATATGGCATTCGAGCACCGGACCCGCGTCGAAGATATCGACGTGATTCTCGTAACGCAGCCCTTCCGATTCGAGCATGCGGCGCGCCGGAATCGTGTCGTTATGCGTGAGGCCGACGCATTGCTGCGCCTCTTCCGGCAACAACTCGACATACACCGGATAGCGCGGCATCAGCTCGGCGAGAAATGCCTTTCGGCCATGCGAACTCAGATAGTCCGCCGCGTTGAAATCGATCTGGTAGAAATGCGAGCCGACCGCGCGCCAGAACGGCGAGGTGCCTTCGGCGTCGAAATGGCCGCGCAATTCCGCGCACAGACGCTGCGGAAAACGCTCGCGAAACTGCGCGAGAAACATGAAGCGCGAGCGCGACAGCAAGCCGCCCACGCCGCTCGTGCGATAACGCGGGCTGAGGAACAGCGAGCACACTTCGGCATAACCCGTCAGGTCGTGCGAGATGTTCAGCGCGCGCATGCGCGTCCAGATGCCGAGGTCCTGGCTCGCATGCACCACCGTGCTCACGCGATAGTTGTAAAACGGCTGCTGCAGCCCCACCGCGGTTTCGATGCCGCACACACCGGCGACGTCGCCCGTGTCGGTGTCTTCCATCACGAAGAAGTAGCCGGCTTCATGCGGCTCGGCTTTGTCTTCCATCGTGCGGCGCGCGCGTTCCACGCGTGCCGCGAGTGCGTCGCGATCCGGCTTGAAGGTGGTCAGACCCGGGCCGGTTTCCTGCGCGAGCCGCATGAGCGCGTCCACATCGCCTCGTTGCACAACGCGAACGACGATCATTGTGCCTCTCCCGATTGTTCATCCTGATGCGGCTGGTGCAACCGCACGCAGCGCACCGTATCGCCTTCTTCGACGCCGAGCGCCGCGCGCGCAGCGTGCGGCAACGACGCGCCGGCTTCTTTACCCGCTGCCAATTCGCCGAGCACGCAGCGGAACTCGCCATCGGCGCCGTTATGTGCGATCAGATACGTCGAACCGTCGGCAGACGCATTGTTCTCGTGCACCACACGCGTTTCGTTGCGCGTCACGCAAGCGCTGCGATCCACCTGGGCGGTCAACACCGGGCCCGCGTCGAAAATGTCGATATAGCGATCCGTCTCGAAGCCTTCTTCAAGGTGGATGTCATACGCAAGCAAAGCCTTCGAATCCGGCTCGCCGAGCACGCGCTGCGCCGCCTCGGGCAGCAGCGGCACATAGATCGGATACGTGGGCATCACTTCGGCGATGAACGTGCGGCTGCGGCCACCCGATTCGATCTCGATGTCGGCGAAGTTGCGGCCGAAGAACTTGCGCCCCACCGCTTCCCAGAACGGCGACACGCCGTTCTCGTCAGTGACGCCGAGCAGCAGCGAAAACACCTCGGGTGTGAAGCGTTTGCGATTGGCGGCGATGTACATCATCCGCGCGCGCGACATCAGATGCGCGGCGGCGTCGCCACGCAGCGACGGATCGATGTAGTAGCCCGCGAGGCGGCTCTTGCCGGTCAACTCATGCGACATGGTCAGCGCGTGAATCTTGCGGTTCACATGCAGTTCTCGCGATGCATGAATCAGCGCGTCGTTGCGAAACGCGTAGAACGGGTCCGAATAACCGGCCGCGGCGACAATACTCGCCGTGCCCATCAGCTTGCCGCTCTCCGAATCTTCGAGCACGAACAGATAGAACTCCTCGCCCGGAAAATCGACTTCCGCGCGAAACGAGTCTTCCGATAACGCGACGCGCGCTTCGAGCGCACGCCGGTCGTGCGGCAGGGAATGCAGCACCGGTTGCGCGGTGCGCGCCATATGTTCGAGCGCGTCGAGATCGGCGAGGCGGCCTGGGCGTACGAAGAGCATCATCGTTCCTGTTGAATGTGACGCATGATCAATGCCGTGGATCAGTTCGACGCGGCTTCGGCCTTCGCGCCGACAATGCTGTCGATGGCCTTCGCGAGTCGCTCGAAGCCTTCGTTCATGTCGTCGAGCGGCATGATCAGCGACGGCACGAAACGCAGCACGTCGGGACCGGCCATCAGCATGATCACGCCCTGCTGGCCTGCTGCCGTGACGAAATCTTTCGCGCGGCCCTTGAACGCGTCGGTCAATTCGGCGCCGATCAGAAGACCTCGGCCGCGCACTTCCGTGAACAGACCGAAGCGTTCGTTGAGCTTCGCGAGGTGGCCTTTCAGCGCTTCACTGCGCGAGCGCACGCCTTCGAGCAGCTTCGGGTCGCTGACCAACTCGACCACCTTCTCTGCGATCGCCGCGCCCAACGGATTGCCGCCGTATGTCGTGCCATGCACGCCGACTTTGAAATACGCGGCCAGCTCGTTGGTGGTCAACATCGCGCCGATCGGGAAACCGTTGCCGAGCGCTTTCGCCGTGGTGAGGATGTCCGGCGTCACGCCGGTTTCCTGGTACGCGTAGAAATAGCCGCTGCGGCCCACACCTGTTTGTACCTCGTCAAAAATCAGCAGTGCGCCATGCTGATCGCAGGCTTCGCGCAACGCCTTCAGGAACGCCGGATCCGCCGGGATCACGCCGCCTTCGCCCTGAATCGGCTCGACGATCACCGCGCAGGTTTGCGCGCCGATGGCTTTCTTCGCGGCTTCGATGTCGTTGTACGGCAAGTGAGTGATGCCAGCAGGCACCGGGCCGAAGCCTTCCGAATACTTCGGCTGGCCGCCTACGCTGACCGTGAAGAACGTGCGGCCATGGAACGACTGCGTGAACGAGATGATTTCGTATTTATCCGCGCCGTGGCGGTCGAACGCGACGCGGCGCGCCAGCTTCAACGCGGCCTCGTTCGCTTCCGCGCCCGAGTTGGCGAAGAACGCGCGGTCGGCGAACGTCAGGTCTTCGAGGCGTTTGGCGAGGCGCAGCACCGGCTCGTTGGTGTAACCATTGCCGATATGCCACAGCTTGCCGCCCTGTTCGTGCAGCACGCTCAGCAACTCAGGATGGGCATGGCCCAGAGCGGTGACGGCGATGCCGCCGGCGAAGTCGATATAGTCACGGCCTTGCGTATCCCAGACGCGTGAGCCGAGACCGCGATCCGGTACGAAGGCGGCGGGCGAAAACACCGGCACCATGACTTCGTCGAAGGTCTGGCGCGTCACTGTCAGGTCGTTCATGGCAAATCCTCGTTACAGGTGAGAGGTAATACAGGTAGTGTAGGAAACCGCACGCGATACGTCTTGCGCATACGCGACGCTTTCTATGAGGTTCCACGCGAATCGCGCCGGAGTTTGGCCCGGGCCGCGCGCTCGTTCGCGTCAATCCGCCTGATCCGGCCGCTCGATCAACGCAGCCGGCCGCGGCTCGCTGGCCGCGGCGCCGCTTGCGCCGGTCTGCTTGTCGATCCAGTTACGACGATCCTCGCGCGGTGTGACACCAAAGCGTTCGCGGTACGCATTCGAAAAGTGCGCCGCCGACGAAAACCCGCAAGCCAGGCTGATCTGCACCACCGACTTGCTGGTGCGCTGCAATTGCGTGCGCGCTTTCGAAAGCCGCAGCCCCAGATAGTATTTGGACGGCATCGAGCCGAGATACTGGCGAAACAGGCGCTCCAACTGCCGCCGCGACACGCCGACCAGACCGGCGATCTCGTCGGTGGTGAGCGGGTCTTCGATATTCGCTTCCATCAGCAGCAACGCGTCGTTCAGGCGCGGATGACGCTCGCCCGGCGCGGTCACGAACGGAATGCGCTGACGTTCCTCGCCCGCGCGCAACACGCCCACGCCGAGCGTGTCCGCAATCCGATCCGCGAGTTCGGGGCCGTGCTCGCGGCCGATCATCGCCAGCATGAAGTCGACGGTCGCCTGGCCGCCCGCGCAGGTTGCGCGATCGCGGTCGATTTCGAAGATCTGTTGCGTGACGATGGAGCGTTCGAACTGCTCGGAGAACTGCTGATAGGTTTCCCAGTTCACGCTCACGCGATAGCCGGACAACTGCCCTGCCATGGCGAGCCACCAGACGCCGTGATGAATGCCGGTAACGAGCGGCGTGCGCTGCCCGACGCGTGAGAGGCTGGCGAGAAAGAGACGATAGTCGGCGAATTGCTGAAAGCGCTCGCTGACGATGATCAGCCAGTCGCACGAGATCGCATCGCCGAACGCGGCGTCCGCGGGCCAGTGCGCGCCGCCCGCGAGCGGCACCGCGCGGCCGTCCCACGAGCACACCTGCACGCGGTACAGCGCGCGGCCGTCGATTTCATTGGCGAGATTGAGCGCGTCGACAATCGGCCCGACGCCCGACATCGACACGGGCGGCAAGGCGACGATGGCGACCTGCGTGGTGCGAGCCGGGCTGGACGTGCGAGCCATCGAGTGAATCCGCGCGAACCGCGCGTTACTTCAGGCTGCCGGACAGGAACTGCTTGAGCCGTTCGCTGCGCGGCGCACTGAGCACTTCAGCGGGCAGGCCTTCTTCTTCGGTGCGGCCTTGATGCAGGAACATCACATGATTCGACACGTTGCGCGCGAAACCCATTTCGTGCGTGACGACGATCATCGTGCGGCCTTCTTCGGCGAGCTTCTGCATGACCTTGAGTACTTCACCGACCAGTTCGGGATCGAGCGCGGAAGTCGGTTCGTCGAACAGCATCACGTCGGGGTTCATGGCCAGCGCGCGGGCAATCGCCACACGCTGTTGCTGCCCGCCCGACAGATGCGACGGATACTGTTTTTCGAGGCGCGGCGCGAGACCGACCTTCTCGAGATATTCGCGCGCGCGGTCTTCGGCTTCCTTGCGCTTCAGACCCAGCACGTGAATCGGCGCTTCGACGATGTTCTCGAGCACATTCATGTGCGCCCACAAGTTGAAGTGCTGGAACACCATGGCGAGCTTGGTGCGGATGCGCTGCAACTGCTTGTGATCGGCGACTTCTAGATTGCCGGCGCGATCGGTTTTCGTCTTCACCATCTCGCCGTCGACGACGATCTGCCCGGCGTTCGGCCGTTCGAGGAAATTGATGCAGCGCAAGAAGGTGCTCTTGCCCGACCCGCTCGCGCCGATAATGCTGATCACGTCGCCCTTGTTCGCGTTGAGCGACACGCCCTTGAGCACTTCGTTGTCGCCGTAGCGCTTGTGGATGTCCTGTACGGCGAGCTTGCAAGCTTCGGTTTGAGTCGTGTGGAGCAAGATGCTCTCCCTTTGAAGATACGGATCAATCTACGTGACGGCGCGAGAATAACGCGCCGCCCACTGCAAACACGGCGCGATTCAATGCGTGCGCACCGCCAGGTAACCCAGCCAATGACGCTCGGCGCGCCGGAACAAAGCCACCAGCGCGAACGACACCACGAGGTAAATCAGCGCCGCGAGGCCGAACGCATCGAACGACTGGTAGGTGGCCGAGTTCGCGTCGCGCGCCACCTTCAGGATGTCCGGCACCGTGGCCGTGAAGGCGACCGTGGTGGCGTGCAGCATCAGGATCACTTCGTTACTGTACAACGGCAAGGCCCGGCGCAGCGCGGACGGTATCACAATGCGCCGGTACATCGTGAACCAGCTCATGCCGTAGGCGCGCGCCGCTTCCACTTCACCGTGCGAGGTCGAGCGGATCGCGCCGGCGAAAATCTCCGTGGTGTACGCGCAGGTATTCAGTGCGAAGGCGAGAATCGCACAGTGAAAACCGCTGCGAAAAAAAGCGTCTAGCACTTGATGCGAGCGCACGAATTCGAGGCTGTACATGCCGGTATAGATCAGCAACAGCTGCACGTACAGCGGCGTGCCGCGAAACACGTAAGTGTAAAGACGCACCGGCGTGGAGACCCAGCGCTTCTTCGACACGCGCGCCACCGCCAGCGGAATCGCCGCACAGAAGCCCATCCCGACCGATGCCACCAGCAGCCACAGCGTGACCGCGAGGCCGGACATGCGCTGGCCGTCCCAGTACAGGAACGCGCGCCAGAATTGATTGAGGATGTCGATCATGGTCTCAGAGCTCCGCGTGCCGCACGCCGATCGAATAGCGCTTTTCCAGCCAGATCAGCACGAGATTCGACGCGGTGGTGATCGCCAGATAGATCAGCGCGGCGACCAGGATGAAGAAGAACATGTTGAAGGTGCTTTTGCCGGCGTCCTGCGCGGCTTTGACCACGTCGGCGAGACCGATGATCGACACCAGCGCCGTCGCCTTCACCAGCACCTGCCAGTTGTTGCCGATGCCCGGCAGCGCGAAACGCATCATCTGCGGGAACAGGATGCGCGTGAACACGCGCGCGCCGCTCATGCCGTACGCGCTGCCCGCTTCGAGCTGGCCGCGCGGCACCGCCAGAAACGCGCCGCGAAAGGTCTCGGTGAAGTACGCGCCGTAGATGAAGCCGAGCGTCAGGACGCCGGCCACGAACGGATCGATATCGAACTGCGGGAGGTTCAGCGCGTCGGTGAGATTGTTGACCGCGATCTGGATGCTGTAGAACAGCAGCAGCATCAGCACGAGGTCGGGCACCGAGCGGATCAGCGTCGTATAACCGGTCGCGATTGCCCGCAGCGGGCGGTTGAACGAGAGTTTCGCCGCCGCGCCCGCGAGACCGAGCAGCACGGCGGCCGCCAGCGACAGGACGGACAGCTCGATCGTCTGGATCGTGCCGGCCAGCAGCACCGGACCAAAGCCGTATAGGAACACGCGTGTCTCCATCCAGGTTGTTTGAGGATGTACCGGACGGTGTCGGCTTGTGTCTGCCCCACTCGTCCAGCATGGCGCGCAGTCTCGCAAGCGAAAATTAATTTCTCAAAGGCGCGTGCAGGCTTTGTTGCAATGCAACAAGACGTGCCTTGCGGCGCCGCGCGGCTTGCAGCGCTTGGTTTTGCGGGGAATTGGCGTTTGTCGGGCGGGAAGCGGGAGGGAAGCGCGCGGCGAGCGCCGCCGCGATTTAGCAAGTTTCGGGTCGCTTTTTCGATAGACGCTAATCGATCCCCAGCCTTGCGCGGATCGCCGGCAGCATATATTCCACCGCCGCGCGCCCTTCCTCGATGGCCGGCGCCGCGCGATGAAAGTCAAAAATCCCCATGCCGCCCAGGCGCGGCTGAATCAGGATATCCGCCGGCTCGCCCGCGAGGCGGCTGCGCGTAATCCGCACCTGCATGATGTCGATGCTCTGCGCAATCGAACTCAGCATGGACGGCACGCGTGCGCTCGGTGCGGGCGGCACG
This sequence comes from Paraburkholderia sp. BL18I3N2, assembly GCF_003001875.1. NCBI lineage: Bacteria > Pseudomonadati > Pseudomonadota > Betaproteobacteria > Burkholderiales > Burkholderiaceae > Paraburkholderia > Paraburkholderia sp. BL18I3N2. The sequence continues at coordinate 207,313 of NZ_PVNC01000011.1, read as the reverse complement.
CGCACGTCGTCGGTGACGCGTGCGTCGGCGGGCGCGAGCCACTTCGGCCAGGGCTTGCCGTTGCGGCGCAGCGCGAGCGGCGGCGGCGCCGTCGGATCGATGGCGGGCGTATCGACCACCGCGCCGCCGAAATCGCGGCCATTCAGAATGTCGTTGTTCAGATCGACGGCGATCACGCAGTCCGCGCGCATGCCGCGCGCCACCGAAACCGGCACCGGGTTGCTCAAGCCGCCGTCCACCAGCCAGACACCGTTGTGCCACACCGGCGTGAAAATCCCGGGGATCGCAATCGAGGCGCGCACCGCGTCGACCACGCTGCCGTCCTGCAACCAGCTCTCGCGGCCCGAATCGAGTTCGGTGGCGACAGCCGCGAACGGCATGTTCAACTGCGCGATCGAGCGGCCGTTGAATTTGTCGGCGAAGAGCTGGATCACTTTGCGCCCGCCGAGCAGGCCGCCCGAGAGCCGCAGATCGAGCAGGCGCACCACCGTCTGCCACGTGAGCCGCGAGACCCACTCCTCGAGCCAGTCGAGATCGCCGTTCGCGTACACCGCGCCCACCAGCGCGCCGATCGACGTGCCGCAGATCACATCGGGCTTGATGCCCGCATCGTGCAGCGCGCGAATCGCACCGATGTGCGCCCAGCCGCGCGCGGCACCGCCCCCTAACACCAGCCCGATCCGGCTGTATCGACGTCGACGAATCATCTTCTTCCCCGCTTCTGTCTTCTACCTTCTATCGCCCACGGATCACGTCCGAGCGCGATGTCGTGTACACCTTCTGAAACTGGTCGAAATGCACGTTGAAGATACCCTCCTCGGTCACGCCGCCTTCGCGCCACTTCCAGCTCCACACGGTTTCCGGTTTGAGCGGAAACACCGCGACCTGACCGGGCTTGCCGAGCAGGCGGCGCACTTCGTCCTCGCTCATGCCGATGCGGATCTTCGCGAAGTTGGCCGCCGTGAGCACCTGGGTGATTGCCTGCAATTTGCCGTCACGATCGATGTCGACCATGTACGTATTCAGGCCTTGCGGGCCGCGCGGATATTCGAAGCGTTTGGAACCGTCGGTGAAGGTGCGCTCGGTTTCCGGCTTGCCCCACTGGTCGCGGATTTGCGCTTCGGTCGTGACGCCCGGCGTCATGTCCTTGAGCAGCAACGCATCCGGTTTGACGGCGTTGAAGAATTCCTTGAGTTTTTGCACGGCGCGGTCGCTCGATTGGTCGTCGCAACCGGCCAGCGCGACGCACGCGGCCAGCATGGCGACAGTCAGCAGTTTGAGGCTCACAGCGAGTTTTTCCTGTACGGACGCAGGCCGCGAAGGCCGCATCCCGTTGTGTAGTGTCTGCTACAGGATAACCGCGCACGAGGAAAACCGCGAGCGGGCGCGGCAAGGCGGTGTGCGCCGTCATACACGATGGCGCAGGCAAGAGGCGGCGATGGCGGGAGCTCACGTGGCGGAGCACGTTGAAAACCGTCGCCACAAGCAAAAAGGCGACGCTGTGCAAAGCGTCGCCGGGTCGGTCGATACGGTCAACCGGAAATGGAAGCGGCCGTCTGGGCCACCTGAAAACGAAGCACCGCGGACGACGCGCAGCGGTCTGGTTCCGGACGAAGCGGTGAGCAACCTTGGCTGCTCACCTTGCGCCATCGCCGGAATGGCAAACCGCTGCTTGATTGGCCGCCCTGGTCCCTCGATAAGCCTTCCAAGTGCAGTTAATCTAAACGGATTGGCGGGTTTAGACGAGAGCGCGTTTACACCGAATCGGCTGATGATTTGCGTTGCGCAGCGAGGTGGTCAGCGTCTTGCGACGAGACGCTTCAGGCGCGTCGAGGCGCGGCCGTGTCAAGGCAAAGGGAAGCTGCGGTCGAAGCTCGGACGCACGTCCAGATGCGCGCGGATCACGTTGGCGGCTTCGTAGGTATCCGCCGTGCGCTGCTGGGCGGCCACGACGCTGTCGTCGATCGCCACCGGATGCACCTGGCCGCGCTGATAGACGGTCTTCAGCACATCGGTCGGCAGGCCCGTGACGCGCGACTGCATCGTCGCGACTTCGTCGGGATGCGAGAGCGCCCAACGCTGACCGATTGCCACGCGCCGCAGGAAGTCGGCGAGTTGCGCGCGCTTCTCGGTGATCGCGCGTTCAGTCGCGACCTGATAGCTGAGCCCTTCCGAGAGGCCGACACCGTTAGCGATGATGCGGTCGTGATCGCGCGCTTCGCCAAGCGCGGTGTACGGATCCCAGACCGACCATGCATCGACGCTGCCCGAGGCGAGCGCGGCTTTTGCATCGGCGGGCGCGAGGAATACGAAGGTCACGTCGGTGAGCGGCACGTTGGCCTTTTTCAATGCGGCAAGCGCGAGGTAGTGGCCGATCGAGCCGCGCGTCGTGGCAATGCGTTTGCCCTTCAGACTCGCCGCGTCGTTGAGCGGCGACTGCGCGCCGACGACGATCGCCAGATCCAGCGGATTCGAGCGCGTCGCCGCAACCGCCCTCACCCGCGCGCCGGCGGCCAGCGCGAAGACGAGCGGCGCATCGCCGAGACCGCCTACGTCGACCGCGCCCGCATTCAATGCTTCACCGAGCGGTTGCGCCGCCGGGAAGTTGAACCATTCGATCTTGTACGGCAGGTCTTTCAACTGGCCGGACGCTTCGAGAATGCCGCGCGTTTGCAAGGATTGGTCGCCGACCTTGAGCACCGGCACATCGGCTCCATATGAAGGCGCGGCGCACAGCAAGGCCGACGCCGCGAGCGCGGCGACGCCAGGCGCTGTGGACAACGCGCGTTTCAGAAAAGATCGGATTGCGAAAGAAAAACGGGAGGTCGTCATGGGCAGCGCGTACGTCGTGGCAACGAGTGGATTTGCCATCGACGATAAGGCAGGCCTTTGTATAAGACAAACGCATTATTCTGCTAAGCAAATATGCGAAATTTTCTTGCGCGACCCGACGCGATCGCGCGCCGGCGGGGGTATCATCGGGCGGATTCCCGTGCTTCCACCAGTTACCGCTCATCATGAAGATCGACGAAATCGACGCCTACGTCAGCGTGATTCGCTGTCAGTCGCTGCAGCAGGCAGCGCTCGCGCTCGGCCTCACGCAACCAGCAATCACCCGCCGTCTGCAGAATTTCGAAGAGGCGCTCGGCGTCGAACTGCTCGACCGCAATACGCGTCCGCTCAAGGCGACAGCCACGGGACGCATCGTCTACGAACAATGCCGCGTGATCCAACGCGAACTCGACGTGCTGCGCGAAATCGTCGCCACGGATACACCGCCGGTCGGCACGCTGCGTCTCGGCGTCGCGCAGACCATCGCGGATATCGCGCTGAGCGAGGCGATGCGCGGCCTGAAGACGGACTATCCGGATCTGCAGGCGCGCGCGTCGACCGGCTGGGGCAGCCAGTTGTTGCAACGCGTGGAACAGGGCGAGCTCGACGCCGCCGCGATCCTGCTGCCCAGCAACAAGACCTTCGACGACGCGCTATCGGCCCGCTCGCTCGGCCGCATCAAACTGGCGGTGGTCGCGCAGAAAGGCCTGCTGAAAAAGCGCGCGCATACGCTGGCGGAATGCCAGTCGATCGGCTGGGTGTTGAACCCGGACGGCTGCGGTTTCCGCGACGGCTTGCAACGCGCGCTCACCGGACTCGGGCTCGCCCTCAAGCTGAACCTGGAAACGCTCGGCACCGAGTTGCAATTGCAGCTCGTCGCGCACGGCAACGGTCTTGGCCTCGTGCCGCTGCCTTTACTCCAGGCGAGCGCTCACGCGCACACGCTCGATATCATTCCGATCAGCGACTTCAAGCCGCTCATCGATATCTGGCTCGTACAGCCGCGCGTGCTCGGCAAACTGCAACAGCCGGTCGAGCGCTTCGGCGCGGCTGTCGAACGGCAGTTCAAGGAAGCACGCGCGCAGCGCGCGGCCTGAGGCGCTCAGATTACGCGAAACCCATGCGTGCCATCGCGCCCGAGTTGCGCGACGAGACCATACTCCCATTCCAGATACGCGTTCATCGCTTCGCGCGCGTTGTCGGTGCCCTCATAAGGACGGCGGTAACGATCGATGCGCGCCGACGCCATGCGCGTCTCGCCGCTCTCCACCGGCAAGCCCGCTTCGATCCACGCCGCCGTACCGCCGCTCAGCACCTGCACCGGTTTGCCAGTCAGCGCCGCAACGTCGGGCGCGGCGAAGCGCGCCAGCTGGCTGCTGCCGCAGGTCACCACATAACGCTGCGCGTCCGGCAGCTTGTGCAGCGCCTTTTCGAGTTCGCCGCGAATCACGAACCACGCGCCGGGAATATGGCGCTTCACATAGTTCGCGCTGCTGGTGAAATCGAGCACGGCGGTGCCGCGCGATTGCAGCAGCGTGACCAGTCCGGCCGGCGTGATTTCATCGGCGTCGGGCGGCGTGGGCGCGTGGCGGACCGCAGGCGCCGCGCCCTTCTCGCCGAAGTCCGCCGCCATCAAACCATCGACGACATACACCTCGACGTTCATCTGCGCGAGCCACGACGCGGTCATGTTCGCGCGCACGCCGTCGTTGTCCGCGAGGATCACGCGCGCGCCGCGCACCGGCGCGAACATGTCGGTTTCCTGCACGAGCTGGCCGCCCGGCGCGCTGCGAAACCCGGGCACGTGGCCCGCTTCGTATTCTTCCGGCGTGCGCACGTCGAAGCGATATACCGTGCGTACCGCTTCGCCGGCCCAGCGGCGTGCTTCGTCGCGTGACGTGCGGCCCACCCTCGCGCGATCCGCCACGGCGCGCGCCGAGTCGGCGGCGGCGAGGCGCAGCTGATCGTCGACGATCGGCTCGAAGCGGCGCGAACTGCCGTGCGCGAGCGCCTGACCGGCCAGCGTCCAGCCGATCGTGCCATTGCGCAGCGCCACGACCGGATTCGGCACGCCCGCATTGATCAGCGACTGCGCGCCGATGATGCTGCGCGTGCGCCCCGCGCAATTGACGATGATCCGCGTCGCCGGATTCGGCGCAAGCTGACGCGCGCGCAGCACCAGCTCCGCGCCCGGCACGCTGATGCTGCCGGGAATGTTCATGGTTTGATATTCGTCGAAGCGGCGTGCGTCGAGCACCACCGCGTCGGCTTCATGATCGAGCAGCGCCTGCACTTGCGGCGCGGCCAGCGACGGCGTATGACGCACGCTTTCCACCAGTTCGCCGAACGCCTTGCTCGGCACGTTGACGTCCTGGAATAGTTCGCCGCCGGCCTCGCGCCAACCTTGCAAACCGCCTTCGAGCAAGGCGACGTCGGTATAGCCCAGCTCGCCCAGACGGCGCGCGGCACGTTCGGCGAGTCCTTCGCCGGAATCGAACACTACGATCGGCACCGCCTGGCGCGGCAAGCGCACGGGCGCGTCGAGTTCGAGCCGCGACAGCGGCAGATTGGCGGCGAACAGCGGATGACTGCGGGCGTGCGGATCTTCCTCGCGCACGTCGACGAGCGCGATTTCCTCGCGCTCGAGCAGTGCGCGGCGCACGTCTTCGAATGATCGGGTACGAAATGCCTGAACGAAACTCATGAGATCGGGGACTCCTTCGCAACATTCCAGATATTCGGCAACACGTCGTTCGCGTAGCCGGAGATAAACGGCTTGCGGGCGGCGCCGCCCGGATAGACGGACCGCCTCACCGCACCGATATTTGCACCGTACACGTGAATGCTGATCGACGTACGGTCACCAAAAGCATTACTCACACGATGAATATCGCCGATGCGCGGCGACACCGCATCCACGGCGCCGGCGTCGAGCCGCTCGGCCGCGCCGTTTTTTTGCAGCGCGCCGTCTTCGGCGATACGGTAGCCCTGCGCAATTTCCGCGCCACGCAGCACGCCGATCAAACCCCACACGGTGTGATCGTGCACCGGCGTCGCCTGCCCGGGTCCCCACACAAAACTGACGATTGAGAAACGCTGCCGCGCATCCGCGTACAGCAGGTACTGCTGATACCGCGCGGGACCGGGTTGCGCGAAGGCGTCGGGCAACCAGTCGTCATGCGCGATCAGTTCGCGCAGCGCGGCGCCGCCGTGTTCCAGCAGATGCGCTTCGGGCGCCGCTTCGTCGACGAGCGACGCAATCCGGCCGGCGAACGCGCGCAGGCGGTCCGGCCTCAGGGCTTGGGTCATCGATAGTTCAAAAGATAGGTTTGGATGGCGCTGATTGGCGGCGCTCAAGCACGGTGCGACACCGACGCGCCGCTCGACCACTGGCGGCACGCGCGAAGGATTCGAACCTTGAGTCGTCGTGTGGAAGCGTTCAGGTGAGGACGTCGGGCTCGGCTTCGACCAGCCCTTCCAGCAAGCTCTGGAACGCGAACAGCGCGCCGCTCGCGCGGCCGACCTGCTCATGCGTGAGCGCGGCCATGTCGTGCGGAATCGCTTGCGGCGTGCCCGCGGCTTCAGCGAGCAGTTGTGCGTGGCTTCAGCGAGCAGTTGCGCGTGGCTTCAGCGAGCAGTTGCGCGTGGCATGCGTTCTCGAGCGCGATGTACCACCACGCCGCCGCTTCCACGCTCGGGCCGGCCGTGAGAATGCCGTGGTTCTTCAGGATCACCGCGCGGCGCTCGCCGAGCGCCGCGGCGATGCGCGCGCCTTCTCCGGTATCGAGCACGACGCCGCGAAAGTCGTCGAATAACGCGTGGTCCTGGTAGAACGCGCAGGAGTCCTGGGTGAGCGGATCGAGCGTGCGGCCCAGCGTCGACCACGCCTTGCCATACAGCGAATGCGTGTGCGCCGCCGCGATCACATCGGGGCGTGCTTCGTGAATCGCCGCGTGAATTGCGAAGGCCGCCTGATTCACCGGCCCCTCGCCGACCACGATCTCGCCCTCGGCATTCACCAGTAACAGATCTGACACGCGGATGCGGCTGAAATGCTTGCCGAACGGATTCACCCAGAAGTGATCTGGCCACTCCGGATCGCGCGCGGTGATGTGGCCGGCGAGCCCCTGATCGAAACCGTAGCGCGCGAACAGACGAAACGCCACCGCGAGCCGCTCCTGCCGGTAACGGCGTTCCGCCGCGATGCTCTCGCGCGGCGGGACGTCGTCGAACCAGAATTTGCGCAGCGGCGCGTGACGCTGGATCGCCGGCGGTTCCTTTGAGAAGGCAGTGAGAGAGAGATCGGTCATCGCGCCTCCGTTCACGCCGCCACGCGCTCGACGCGCGCGATGCGTTCGCGTGTGGCGGGAATCAGTTCGCGACCGTAGTCGACGGCGTCTTCCAGCGGGTCGAAGCCGCGGATGAGGAACGTCGAGACGCCGAGCGCGTAATACTCGGCGAGCGTGTCGGCCACCTGTTCCGGCGTGCCGACCAGCGCGGTCGAATTCGAGCGTCCGCCGATTTCTTTCGCGACGCCGGTCCACAAACGCTCGTCCGCGCGATCCGATTCGCCCGATGCCGCCAGCAAGCGTCGCGCCCCTTCGCTCTGCGCCGGACCGCCCACGCCGATACCTTGCGCCGCGCGCAGCCGCTTCGTCTCTTCGAGAATATGTTCCGCGCGCTCCCACGCCGCCGCTTCCGTGGCCGCGAGAATCGGCCGGAACGACACCGAGAAGCGCACGCTGCGGCCGTGCTTCGCGGCTTCCGCGCGCACGCGGGCGACCTGCTCGCGCACCTGCGCCTTCGACTCGCCCCATAGCGCGTACACGTCCGCATGACGGCCGGCGATTTCGAGCGCGGGCGCCGACGCGCCACCGAAATACACCGGAATATGCGGCTGCTGCACAGGCTTCACTTCCGAGTAGCCCTGTTCGAAGCGGTAGTACTGGCCGTTGTGATCGAACGGTTTGGTTTCGGTCCAGATGCGCCGCAGAATATGCAGGTACTCGTCGGTGCGGGCGTAGCGTTCGTCGTGAGAAAGGAAGTCGCCGTCGCGGCGCTGATCGGTGTCGTCGCCGCCGGAGATGATGTGCACCGCGAGGCGGCCGCCCGAATAATGATCGAGCGTTGCCAATTGACGGGCGGCAAGCGTCGGCGCGACAAACCCCGGTCGATGCGCGAGCATGAAGTGCACCTTGCTGGTCACACTCGCCGCGTGCGCGACGGTCAACAGCGCATCGGGGCTGGTGGCATGATGCGGTACGAGGATGCGGTCGAAGCCCGCTTCTTCATGCGCGCGCGCAAACTGCTCGACGTAATCGACGTCGATGACGGGACCGTGCGCCGCGTGGATCTCGGACACCTTGCGGGTTTGGATCATGCCGATGAATTCGATGGACACGTTCGTGTCTCCCTGAATGGTTTGCGCCCGGCGGGGCGGTGACGTGGCTGGCTGGATGCATGGCTTTCTTGCGAGGGGTTAAGGTAGCAGCGCGACATGCGCTTGTTAAATATTGATCGGCCATATCTATATCGGATTTGCATGTAACGCTTATGCGTTTCCCGCTCGGCGTTTTGCCGTTTCGGCTCTTTCACGCCCTGCGCGAGCAAACCCCCTTTCGCGAACGTGGACATCGCGGCACCGTCAGCAGAAAAGCACAACCTTTGCGAGAATGCCCCATCGCGCGACAGCGCCGGAAACAACAAGTGAACAGACAATGATCCCCTTCTCAGTCCTCGACCTCTCGCCGGTCACCGCGGGTGCCACGCCGGCCGACGCGTTCAGGAATACGCTCGACCTCGCGCAGCACGCGGAAAAATGGAACTACCGCCGCTTCTGGCTCGCGGAGCATCACAACATGACGGGCATTGCCAGCGCCGCGACTTCGGTGGTGATCGGCTATGTCGCGGGCGGCACGAAAACGATCCGCGTCGGCTCGGGCGGCATCATGCTGCCGAACCATGCGCCGCTCGTCATCGCCGAACAGTTCGGCACGCTCGCGTCGCTTTATCCCGACCGTATCGACCTGGGCCTGGGCCGCGCGCCCGGCACCGATCAGAGCACCGCGCGCGCGTTGCGCCGCGATCTGCAAAATAGCGCGGACTCGTTCCCTGACGACGTCGTCGAATTGCAGCGTTATTTCGCCGACCCCGTGCCGGGCCAGCGCATTCGCGCGGTGCCGGGCGCGGGGCTGAACGTGCCGCTGTGGCTGCTCGGCTCGTCGCTCTTCAGCGCGCAACTCGCGGCGGCGCTCGGCCTGCCGTTCGCCTTCGCATCGCATTTCGCGCCGGACTATATGCTCACGGCGTTGCAGGTGTATCGCTCGCAATTCCGTCCGTCGGCCGCGCTCGATAAACCGTACGCGATGGTCGGCGTGAATCTGTTCGCCGCGGATACGAATGAAGAAGCAAAACGCCTATTCACCTCGTTGCAGCAGCAGTTCATCAATCTGCGACGCGGCACGCCGGGTCAGTTGCAACCGCCGGTCGAACGGCTCGAGGCTTCGGAGATGGAATTGAATGGCGTGGCGCACTCGCTCGCGTGCACTGTGCTGGGCGATCGCGACACGGTGCGCGAAGGCTTGAAGTCGGTCATCGAGCAGACCGGTGCCGATGAATTGATGCTGACCGCGCAGATTTACGATCACAAGGCGCGGCTGCGCTCATTCGAGATCGGCGCGCAAGTGCGTGAGGAATTGGCGGGCGGCAAATAAGACAGGTAACTCCGTCGGCGAATGTGAAAAGGGCAGCCCGTGGCTGCCCTTTTTTGTCGATCGGCGCGACTCGGCCGCGCCACCGATTCATTGGTTCGCCGGCACCGCCGCGAGACCATCCAGCAACGCTTTATGAAACGCCTGCGGATCCTGCATCTGCGGCGCATGCCCCAGTTCGGCGAATTCGACTAGCGTGGCGTGCGGGATCGCCTTTGCGGCGGCCTTGCCGAGTTCCGGATAATGGCCGAGTTTTGCGCGCACTTCGGCGGGCGCAGCGTCCTTGGCGATCGCCGTGGTGTCCTTCTGGCCGATCAGCAGCAGCGTCGGCATGTTCAACTGGCCCAGTTCGTACACCACCGGCTGCGTATAAATCATGTCGTACAGCAGCGCGGAATTCCACGCGACGATCTGCTTGCCCGGACCGCGATACATGCCCGCCAGCATCTGCACCCACGGTTCGTAGCTCGCGCGCCATTGTCCGGCGTAGTAGCTGGACTGCTCGTAGCGGCGAATGCTTTCGGCGGTCGTCTTCAACTCGCGCTCGTACCACTCGTCCACGGACAGCGAGGGCACGCCCTTGGCCTTCCAGTCCTCCAGACCGATCGGGTTGACCAGCACTAGTTGCTGCGTCTCGTGCGGATACATCAGCGCGTAGCGGATCGCCAGCATGCCGCCGGTGGAATGCCCGATCACCGTCGCGTCGGTCACGCCGAGCGATTCCAGCAACGCATGCGTATTGCGCGCGAGCTGTTGAAAACTGTACTGATAGTGCTCGGGCTTGCTCGACTTGCAAAAGCCGATCTGGTCCGGTGCGATCACGCGATAACCGGCATCGCTCAGCCGATGAATGGTCGCGTCCCACGTCGCCGCGCAGAAGTTCTTGCCGTGCAGCAGCACCGCCGTGCGGCCGTTCGCCTTGGCCGGCTTGATATCGATGTACGCCATATGCAGCGCCACCCCTTGCGAGGTGAAGTCGTACTGGCTGACCGGCTCCGGGTAGTTGAAGCCCTCCAACTCGGGGCCGTACGCCGGACCGGTATCGCCGGCGACACTCGAGGTGGCGGAAGCGGCCTGGCTGGCCGGACTCCGTGCTTCGACGCGCGCGGGCGCGGCGGCGCTCGCCGGCGTGGCGGCGGAAGCCGCAAAAACGGCGGGCGTGGAGGTCGCGGCTAGCGCGCAAACGCTCAACGTGGCGAGCAAAAACAGGCGGCGAAAACTCATCGAGGTTTTTTCAAAAAGGAAAACACGGCGAGGCATGCGCGGCAAACGCACGGTGAGACCAGCGCCCAAACCTCCGGCCGGGAGCGCACAATTCTACGACGCGCGGCCCGGCTATGCTCCCGCCGGCGCAAGCCGACAGCGCCACGGCGCGTGTGGCACGCATATTGCGATGCCTCACCTCACGCTCTATGTGTCGTGCCGCACGGATCGCCTCGGTGCAAGGGTTGATCGTGCGCAAGGTGGGCGCACGAGCGGCGTCCGCACAATTCTGACTACTCGCGCGCGGCAAATCAGTGCTAGAACTAGCAGACGGGCCGGCGAAGACGGAACCGGCGCGCAGCAGGATTCATCAGTGGAGAGCAAGCGACCCACCCACCCGGGGCATACTAATCAGGAGACAGACATGGACACTCCGGCACGGCTGAACGATCTGCAACGCACTACCCTCGCCATCGTCCTTGCGGGCGGACGGGGCACGCGGCTCGGGCCGCTTACCAACAAACGCGTCAAGCCGGCGGTGCACTTCGGCGGCAAATACCGGATCATCGATTTCGCGCTCTCCAACTGTCTGAACTCCGGCATCCGCCGCATCGCGGTCGTCACGCAATACAAGGCGCACTCGCTCTTGCGCCACTTGCAGCGCGGCTGGAGTTTCCTGCGCGGCGAAATGGGCGAATTCATCGACTTGTGGCCCGCGCAGCAGCGCGTGGAAGGCGCGCACTGGTATCGCGGCACAGCGGACGCCGTATTTCAGAACCTCGACATCATCCGTTCGATCCGGCCGAAATACGTGGTGGTGCTGGCGGGCGACCACATCTACAAGATGGACTACACGCGCATGATCGCCGACCACGCGGAGAGCGGCGCCGATTGCACGGTCGGCTGTATCGAGGTGCCGCGCATGGAGGCGGTGGCCTTCGGCGTGATGCACGTCGACGCAAACCGCCGCGTGACCGACTTCCTGGAAAAGCCCGCCGATCCGCCCTGCATTCCGGGCCGCCCGGATACGGCGCTGGCCAGCATGGGCATCTACGTGTTCAGCGCGGATTACCTCTATTCGCTGCTCGAAGAGAACATCTCCACCATCGACACCGATCACGACTTCGGCAAGGACATCCTGCCGCGTGTGGTCACGCAAGGCACGGCGATCGCGCATCCGTTCAGCATGTCGTGCGTGTCATCGGATCCGAACGTTGAGCCGTACTGGCGCGACGTCGGCACGATCGACGCCTACTGGGCCGCCAATCTCGACCTCGCCTCCACCATCCCGACGCTCGATCTCTACGACCGCAACTGGCCGATCTGGACGTACCAGGAGCAGTTGCCGCCCGCCAAGTTCGTGCGCGACATGAAAGGGCTGCAAGGCTCGGGCAATAATCTGATCGTGTGCGGCGGCTGCGTGATCTCGGGCTCGCAGATTTCGCGCTCGGTGCTCTCGTCGGATGTCAAAGTGAGTTCATTCTGTAACATCAATGAGGCAGTCTTGTTGCCGCAGGTCACCGTCGGCCCGAGCTGCCGGCTGCAGAAAGTGGTGATAGACCGCGGCTGCGCGATACCGGAGGGCACGGTGATCGGCGAAGATCCGGTGAGCGACGCCGAGCGCTTCTACCGTACGGACGACGGCGTCGTGCTGGTCACGCCGGAGGCGCTGCGGCAGAAGATCTAGTCAGGCCGGCTGCCGGCGGCTCAGCCGCGCCCAACCCGAACCAACAGGACAGAGACGGAGCCTATGACGATTCGCGCCCTGCACGTCGCAAGCGAGCTGTATCCCCTCCTCAAAACGGGCGGTCTCGCCGACGTCGCGGGCGCGTTGCCGCCCGCGCTGATCGAGCGCGGCGCCGATGTGCGGGCGCTATTGCCCGGCTTTCCGGCGGTGGTCGCCGGCCTGACCGACTTGACGCCGGTCGCGCAACTGGGCCGCCGCTTCGACGCGCCGGGCGTCACGCTCGAACGGGGCACGCTGGCGTCGAGCGGCCTCGTCGTCTATGTGATCCGCGCGGCCACGCTGTATGACCGGCCCGGCAATCCGTATCTGAACGACGAGCATGTGCCTTACGGCGACAACGCGCAGCGCTTCGCGCTGCTCGGCTGGGTTGCCGCGCAACTCGCCCAGCAACTGGACCCCGCCTGGTCGCCGCAGATCGTTCACGCGCACGACTGGCACGCGGGGCTCGCGCCGGCCTATCTGAAGGCGGCCGAACGCCAGCATGGCAAGAGCCTCGCGCGCAGCGTCTTCACGGTGCACAACCTCGCGTATCAAGGCGTATTTCCCGCGCATCAGTTCGGTCAGCTCGGCCTGCCGGACGATTTTTTCAGCGTACACGGCGTCGAGTTCTATGGGCAGATGTCGTTTCTCAAAGCGGGGCTCTACTACAGCGACCGGATCACCACCGTCAGCCCGACCTATGCACGCGAAATCCAGACGCTCGCCCAGGGTGGCGGCCTCGACGGTCTGCTGCGCCATCGCGCGCACGATCTGAGCGGCATTCTGAACGGTGTCGACTACACGGTCTGGTGTCCCGGTACCGATGCGCTGCTCGAGAATCACTACACCGCGACGCGGCTCGCGGGCAAGCTTGCGTGCAAGGAAGCGCTGCAAAAACGCTTCGGCCTCGCGCAGCAAAGCGACGCGCTGCTGTTCGGCGTGGTGAGCCGGCTGACCGAGCAGAAGGGCCTCGATCTGCTGCTCGAAGCCGTGCCGGAAATCATCAAACACGGCGGGCAGCTGGTCGTGTTCGGCACCGGCGACCCGGCGCTGGAGAACGGTTTGAAACGCGTCGCGCATACGCATCCTGAGTCCGTAGCGGTGGAACTGGGATTTGATGAAACGCTTGCGCATACGATCGTCGCGGGCAGCGACGTGATTGCGGTGCCCTCGCGGTTCGAGCCATGCGGTCTCACGCAACTGTATGCGCTGGCCTATGGATCGCTGCCGCTCGTGCATTGCGTGGGCGGCCTCGCGGACACGGTAGTGGACGCGTCGCTCGAAAATCTCGCCGACGACCTCGCCACCGGCTTCGTGTTCGAACGATTCGACCCGAAGGGGATCGGCGCGGCCATCCGCCGCGCCTTCGCGCTCTATGGGCGCCGCACCGAATGGAAGGCGGCCCAGCGGCGCGCGATGCGCCAGGACTTCGGCTGGGGCGCCTCGGCGGAGCGTTATATGGCGTTGTATCGCGAGCTCGCCTGAGTTCGAACGGCTGTAGGCCGCGCAGCATTTTGCAAGCGGGGGCTGGCTCCGCAGCCGTCCTCCAGCGCGTGCGCCTCTGATGGTTCGGCGCAACAACTCGGGGACGGATCGACTCGCGCGCGGCAAACTCATGTATTGTTGCCTGACGATGCAGCGCGTGCCGATTTCCTGCACCATCTGAAGCAATCCTGCCGCATGAGGCGTCCGGTGCTTGCCGGATCGCCGCCGCGGTGCACCCTTCCCGTTTTCATTGATCGCGCAGACCCGTTGCGCGGGCCACACCATGACGAAAAGCGTTCTGAGCATCCAGTCACATGTCGTCTTCGGTCACGCCGGCAACAGCGCGGCGGTGTTTCCGATGCGTCGGCTCGGCGTCAATGTCTGGCCGCTCAATACCGTGCAGTTCTCGAACCACACGCAATACGGCCATTGGACCGGCAGCGCGATCGACGGCTCGCAAATGGAAGATCTGGTCGACGGCATCGGCGCGATCGGCATGCTGCCGCGCTGCGATGCGGTGCTGTCCGGCTATCTGGGCACGCCCGAACAGGCGCAGTCGGTGCTGGAGATCGTCAAGGCCGTGAAGGCCGCCAATCCGCGCGCCTGGTACTTCTGCGATCCGGTGATGGGCGCGGCGAGCGGCTGCAGAGTCGAGCCGGGCATCCAGGAGTTTCTCGTGCGCACCATGCCCGAGATGGCCGACGCCATGGCGCCGAACCACACCGAATTGCAGCGTCTGGTGGGCCGCGAGATCGAAACGCTGGAAGAAGCCGTGACCGCATGCCGCGAACTCATCGCGCGTGGGCCGAAGCTGGTGCTGGTCAAGCATCTGCTCGATCGCAACAGTCCCGCCGACCGCTTCAACATGCTGGTCGTCACCGAACGCGAATCGTGGATGGGGCAACGTCCGCTCTATCCGTTCGCGCGGCAACCGGTGGGCGTGGGCGATCTGACGAGCGCGGTGTTCGTCGCGCGTACGCTGCTCGGCGATTCGATTCGCGCGGCCTTCGAGCACACGCTGGCCGCCGTGAATGCGGTGGTCAAGACGACCTGGCAGGCTGGGCGCTATGAGCTCGAACTGGTGGCCGCGCAGAATGAAATCGCGCAGCCGCGCGAGTGGTTCGATGCGTGGGTGGCGGATACGGCGTGAGTGGCGGGCGCGCACGGCGCTTCAGGCAATCCTCAGCGCTAGCCAGGCGCTGATCCGAGCAACGCAAGCAACTCGTAATGTGCGCCGTGCGGCCGCCGATCCGCGCGGCGTCTCTCGACTGTCAGCCGGCCGTCCTATAATGCGTGCCGCGTGGACAAGGCACCTGCCCGCCCACACCGCCTTTTTCAGGCATCCGGCATTCAGCAAACGAGGCATCGATGGACGGTTATATCCGCAGCGAGCGGGAAGAATTTTTTGAGCAGTTGTGCATCAGCGTCGACGCTGACGAGGCGCACGAACAGGAAGCGATCGAGTTCTTCGAGAGCCAGTTCGACCAGGCCGACTTCGATCCGGCGCAGTGGCTCGACATCGCTTTGTACTATTCGCCGGCGGTAGCGCGCGGCATCGTCGACATGGTGACGCCGGACGACAAGGCGCGCAGCAATATCTCCGAAGTGATCGCCGATAACCTCGACATCTCGTACGGCGAGGACGAGTGCCAGCAGTTCGCCGAGACCATCGAGTTCGCGCTGAACAACGGCGTGCCGGTGGACCTCGACCTCGTGCTCGACGGCTGCCAGCGTGCCCTCGACGATCTCGACACCTGGGCCGACGAGGACACCAAGGCGCCGCTTCTGCGTCTGCGTGAAGAGTTGTTGCGGCAGCAAGGCGAGCATTAAGCGGTTGGGTTTGCAGGCCGTAACGAGCTTCTATCTTGACGCGCCGTTGGCGCAAAATCGCCCCGCTACAGCGCGACGGTCGTGTTGCCTGCGCATTCGCTCACGTCTCGGCGCGTGGGGTCACACGGCTCGCAGGTCGAGTGCCGCTTCAGTGCCAGGGTCGCACGGGCCGTAGCTTTAGTCCCACTAGCGCATGAGCCACACGGCCGGCGGGTTTATTCCCGCTTTAGCGCATGGGCCAAACGGCCGGCGGGTTTATTCCCGCTACAGCGGCTGACCCACACGGCTCGTCGGTCCAAACCTGCTACAGCCACCACCACACAGCCGTCGCGCTCCCGGCCGCCTCTTAAGCATATGCCGCAATCGGCACCCTCGCGCCCGCATTGGGACGCCGCCAGCGAACGCGCTGCGCGGGCTATGCCGAAATGCTCATTCAAAGCGCCTCGAACTGCCAAGACGGTGCTAATTTGGCTTTCTATATTCGCGCCAGATTGATCACCGCTTGAACGCCGATGCGCGCAAGTGCGCGCATTCCCGCATTGTTCAAAGCGACCGATCATTCGTAGTCTCTCGATGCGCGCCATCCGAAGTCCATGTGCGCGCGTCGAACCAGCGTTACTGCCTTGCCGCTTTCACAACCTGAAACTGTCGATGGAAGGAGAGACCATGAGTCTTCGCTACACGCTGAAACCGCTTGCCCTGTTCGTTGGCGCTATCTTCGCCATCGCGCCGCCGGCCAGCTTCGCCGACGACCTGCCGGTGAAGGTCGGCTTTGCCGCGCCGCTGACCGGCGCCAACGCCGGCTACGGCAAGGATCTGGAGAACGGTGTCCGGCTCGCGCTCGAGGAAGCCAACGCGCAAAAGATCAAGATCGGTGACAAGGTGGCCCAATTCCAGATCGTCTCCGAAGACGACCAGGCCGACCCGCGCATCGGCGTGCAAGCCGCGCAGAAGCTGGTCGACGCCGGCGTGTCGGCCGTGGTGGGCCACTTCAACTCGGGCACGACGATCCCCGCCTCGCAGGTCTACGAGCAATCCGGCATTCCGGTGATCGACCCGGCCGCCACCAACCCGATCATCACCGGACGGGGCTTCGCGAACACCTTCATGGTGATTTCCACGGACGCGCAGAACGCCGGCAACGCAGGCGTCTATGCCGTGGAAGTGACCAAGGCCAAGCGCATCGCGATCATCGACGACCGCACCGCCTTCGGCCAGGGCGAAGCGGACGAGTTCGAGAAAGCGGTGAAAGCGCACGGCGGCAACCTCGTGGCGCGTGAGTACACCGACAACAAAGCGGTCGACTTCAGCACGCAGATCACCAAGATCAAATCGACCAATGCCGATCTGATCTTCTTCGGCGGTCTGGACACGCAGGCTGCCGGCTTCGCCAAACGCATGAAGCAACTGGGCATGAACGCGCAACTGGTGGGCGGCGGCGGCGTGATGGATCAGGACTTCATCAAGCTCGCGGGCGATTCAGCCGAAGGCGTGATGGCTTGGGAATATGGACGGCCACTCGCGCAGTTGCCGGGCGGCAAGGATTTCTCCGCGAAGTTCAAGAAGCGCTTTGGGGTGGATATCCTGTCGTATGCGCCGTTCGGCTACGACGGCGCATGGGCCGCGATCAAGGCCATGCAGAAGGCCAAGTCCACTTCGCCGAACGACTACCGGTCCACGCTCAAGGCCATCGATTTCGAAGGCGTGACCGGCAAGATTTCCTTCGACAACACTGGCGCGTTGAAGAGCGGCGCATCGACGCTTTATCAGGTCAAGAATGGCGCGTGGGTGCCCATCGTGACCAAGAGCGGGAGTTAAGGCGCGTGTGGCCGCGGCACGGGTTTCAATGCGTGGCGCCCGTGCCGGCGCCATCGCTATGGGTTCTTCGACTTGGCGGCCTTGACCACCAGTTCGGCATCGAGATCCCGTTCGATTCGAACGAGATCATCGTGCATCTCGGCGAACTCACTCGCGGAGCACATCTGATGACCAAAGGCGGCACGCAAGTGCCGCCTGACCTGCAAGACTCGCGCGGCAGGATCGTAGACGTAGCGGGAAGAAAAGGTCAGAAAGCGGTTTTGCGCCGCCGTGTCGGAAGGCAAATCCGTCACTCGTACGAAGCGCGGCAGCGTCATTTCCAGGGTCTCGTCAAACTCTCCGCCGATGCACGTCCAGGGCTGAGTCCTCGATGGCTCCGCGAGCCACGCCTGCACCTGGGAGCCCATGCCGCCGGAGAAACTCGTCAAGGCCGGTACCGCCGTGGTGCCGTCGGTCCAAACGAAGTGCTCCACCTTCCCTTGCATCGACGTGGCAAACGGTCCGCTCGTCGCGTTGAGATCAGCCGTGCGCAATTGTGTCGTGCCGTGCAAACCCGTCTGCAACAAACGGTTCGCGGCGATCTGCTTCGTGCGTTGCCGCGTCGAGCGCCGAAAGGTATTGCGCTCGATCTCGGCGGTAAAACCCGCGTCCTCCGCGCGATAAGCGTAATTCGCCGCCCCGCTTTCATCGATGTCGATCTGCACGCGCGCGCTGCGCTCGCGCAACTGCGTGGCCGGCGTGCGCGACAACACGCCCTCGCCGACCAGCAAGACCGGCCGGTCCATCACGTTCGGCGGCAGATAACCGAACGCCGTGCCGCCCGCCGTCGTGTCCGCATACAACGACAACTCAGGAATCCAGATAATCGCGTGATTGATCGCGCTTGATCCGTAGCCGGGCACGTCCGGCAAACTGTAGTACGGCCCGAGATTGAGCAGCACCGCCTCGCTACGGATGCCGACCGCGGCCAGCAACGCGCCGTAGAGCGCGACGTGGTCCTTGCAGTCGCCGTAACGGTTGCGCAGGATGTCGGTCGCCCTGTGTGGAATTGCCGCCGTTTCGCCGAGAAACAAGGCGACGTAGCGGATATTCAGACGCATCCAGTCGTAGAGCCGTTGCGCCTTCACGCGCGGATCGTCGGTGCCGGCGCTCAGCGCTTGCGCGAGCCGGACGATCGCCGGATCGCCAGTCGTCGCGTCGGTTGCGGGGCCACGATAGCGAGCGGCAAAATTCGCGAAGTCCGGCACCGTCGATACCATCAGGCGATCGCCCCAGTTCGCGTAGCCGACCGAGCCGGCTTCGAGCGGCGCATACGGCCCGTGCCGGTAGTCGAACTCGTAGCGGGTACGGCCGTTTGCCGTGACCGGCGGCACGGCGACGTAGCCGCGCGCGTCAGCGTAGAGCGGCACGTCGGCGGGCAGATCGAAAATCAGGCGCTGCAGTTCGACCGGGTCGCGCGTCGGCTCGACAAGGTACGCGAAGGTGCCCGCCTGCAAGGGCTTCGTGCGCGTCTTGCGAAACGCCAGATGCACGCGCGAGCCCGGCTCCACGCCCGGAAAGATCACCGTGCGCAACACGCCGTCCTCGAAACTCGGCGCGCCTGCCGAGCGCGGCTCCTGCACGTCGCGGATCGCCTCGGGACCGACCGGATGCGCAACGCCGTCCGCGTCGATCGTTTCAGCGGCCAGCAACTGCACCTGCTCGATGCCCTTGTTGAACCACACGTAGCGTTGCGCGATATCGTCGACGCCGCTCGTCGTGTTGGCGCGCAAGACGGTGTCGTCGTGTTCCTCGACGGAGCCGTCTTTCTGGATCGTGAAGAGATGAACGTCGCGCTCGATCGTGGAAGGCGCGCGATCGTCGCTGGATGCGGTGGACGCGCTGTCGTCGGCCAACGCGCTGAGCGCGACGCATGCGCCCAGCGCCGACCCGCAGGCCAGCTTGAGAAAAAACGCCGCGCCCCGCGTCATGTGTGCCGCGCCCTGCCCCGCGCGCCATCCTGTCGACAACGGGCAAGCGCCTGCTGCAGCGTGACGGCAATTTTCCCCAAGATGCACCTCGGCTGAGTCCGTATCGTGGTTTTAGCACAATGATGGCCTGCGCGCTCCGGCCTCGGTCCGCCGATGCTGATCGATGCGATGGCACGCCGATTCGATGGCACTTTACCGGCATCGCGCGGCGTTCGTTCCGTTGGACGAGCGTGGCGCCGGCGCACGACGCGGCCGGCGTGGATACGCGAGGCCGAATTTTCACGGCCCGCCGCAGGACTTTCTCTCAGCCTGCGTAAGCAAGCGCTAACTGGCGGCTCGCTGCCTCATTCCGTCTCGCCGAGTTGCCCGAGCAACGCCTGCAATCGCTCGACGTGCCTGAGCAGCAGATGCCGATGCTTTTCGATCTGCTCAAGCCGTCCCGCGAGATCGGCCTGGATCGGGTCGTCGAGATCGGCGGCGGCGATCACGTCCTCCACCTTCGCGCGCATCGTCGCCAGTTCGACCGGCGCGTGAGTCAGATGCCGCTCGAAACGCCGCACGTCCTGCATCGCCACATCGCGAACCTTGCGAAAGTGCGCCTGACGCCGATGCGCTTCCGCGTCGAGGATTTCTTCCTCGACGCGCTTGGCCGGCCCCGGCTGGCCGAAAATCGGTTCGGGCGGCCGCAGCACTGACTTCTTTCGCACCGGATGCGCCGTGCCGCGAAACCGCGCGAGCGGCTGTTCGTTGTCGATCGCTTCACGCGCGTTGGGCGGGATGTCCTGCTCGGTGTGCGGCGCGTTCATCCAGCCGCCCGGCAATCCCGTGACCGCTTCGATGCCGCGCACGAATTCCTCGCTGAATTCGCGCTGGCCGGACAACATCAGTTTCAGATAGCTCGCGGAGAAGGTCATCATGCGCGCGAGTCGCGTCGCCGCGCCGACCTCGCGGGTCAACAGCACCAGGTTTGCTCGCCAGACCGGGAGCAGCAATTCGTCGGAATCTTCCATCGCTGGGTCTTCCATCTTTTTGCCCGATGTAGTGATCACGCGCGTCGCGCGTTATCGTTTTGAAAGGGTAGACGCTTCACCGCATGGCGCGCAATCCCGGAATGCCATTGTGTGAGCGTCGAACTGTCGTAAATACACGCCACCGCGCAATTACGCACCATTGCCCGCTATCCATTGCCGGTGGCGGCTCACCACGATCGTCGTTGTGAATTGACACCTGCGTTTGCTCAGCGTTCCTCTGCTCCGTGCGCGCGATGTGGCATGCTTGCGAGCGGTAGCGGCACGCCCCGTGCTGCTCCGTTAGTACCCCAACACTGATTTAAGGATTTTGTAATGAAGAAGATCGTCCTCGCCATCGCCGCAGCCGCTGCAGCCCTGAGCGCCATCGCTCCCGCGCAAGCTTATGAACATCACCACCCTGTATGCCACAAGGTGCATGTTCATCATCACTGGGAAAAACGCTGCCACTAATGGCAGTGCCACGCCCTGACCGGCACGGCACGTCGTAGAGCCTCGCTAAACGCGAGGCTTTTTTTCGGCATCAGGTCGAAGCAGAGCAAGCAGATGTCTTCAACGCTCTATACGTTCTGCGCGAAAACGGCAGCATGCAATCACGGACACATGCTGTTACACCTTTGCGGTGTCAACCGACGCGCTTTCATCGTGCCGCACAGCTTGCGCGGCACGATGAAGCGCGTGGAAAAAGAAGAGAAGACGAGCGGCATGTCACGCCGTCGTGACGCGCTCCAATGCTTTCACGACGAGCGCTTGCAGCAGAGGCTCGACTTTCGCGGCCAACGTTTCGTCATACGCATACGGCATGTGCTCTTCCATATACGTGATCTGCGAGAGTTCGAGTTGCAACGCATGCACGCCTTGCGACGGCTGGCCATATTCACGCGTGATATAGCCGCCCTTGAAGCGGCCGTTGGCGACAGCCGTATAGCCGCCGTCGTATCGCTCGACCGTAGCGGCCATCTCCTCCGCCAATCCCGCCACCGCGCTCGCGCCGTTCGAGGTGCCGAAGTTGAAATCGGGCAGACGCCCCTCGAAAAAACGCGGCACGTGCGAGCGGATCGAATGCGCTTCCCACAGCAGCACCTTGCCGTGTTTCGCTTTCAGCGCCGCGAGTTCGCCTTGCAGCGCCTCATGGTAAGGCTTCCAGTAAGCGTCGCGACGGCGCGCGGTTTCGGCCTCGTCCGGCAGATGGCCGTCCAGATACAACGGCTCCTTGTCGAACGTATCGACCGGCAGCAGACCGGTCGTGTCCTGGCCCGGATACAGATTCGCGCCATCGGGTGGACGATTCAAGTCGATCACATAGCGCGCGTAAGTGGGCGCGAGAATCGACGCGCCCATGCGTTTTGCGAACGCATAGAGACGGTCCAGATGCCAGTCGCAATCGTCGGTGCGCTGCGCGGCGGGCGTCATCGTCGTGGCGATGTCGGCCGGGATTTGCGTACCCAGATGCGGAATCGAAATGAGCAGCGGCAGGTTTCCGCGATGCAGCGAGAAAACCGGCGGAGTGTTCGAAGCAGTCATGTCAGTCCGGAATCGATAGGATCGAAGGATCAGTTCAGCAACTCATGCGACATGCGCCGGCAAGTTGGCGCGTCGTTCATTTGAGCAGGTCCGCCAGCGCCACGCGATAGCGCGCGTATGCGCCCTCTTCATCGCGATGCCTGCGGTTATCGACGACCTTGTCGCCGCCCGCATAGACGTCGCGGATCGGTGTTTCGCCATG
The DNA here is from genome assembly GCF_003001875.1 of Paraburkholderia sp. BL18I3N2. Classification (NCBI taxonomy): domain Bacteria; kingdom Pseudomonadati; phylum Pseudomonadota; class Betaproteobacteria; order Burkholderiales; family Burkholderiaceae; genus Paraburkholderia; species Paraburkholderia sp. BL18I3N2. The sequence continues at coordinate 184,985 of NZ_PVNC01000011.1, read as the reverse complement.
CTCGCAGAATACAACGCCCGAGAGCCAGGCGTCCGGTGCATGCTCGGCAATGCTCGAATGATCCGCGTCGAGCACGAGCCAATCGGCGCGGCGGCCCGCCTGCAGCGCGCCGACCGCGCGGCCCGTCGCGTGCGCGCCGCCTTCGAGCGAGGCGTCGAACAGACGATCTGCGACATGCGTGGCCTGCGCCGACGCCAGCACGTTGCGCTGACGGCGCGTGAGACGCTGGCCGTATTCGAGCAAACGCAACTCCGCGCGCCAGTCGATGCCGATATGGCTATCCGAGCCCACGCCGATGCGCCCTTGCGCGTCGAGATATTCCTGCGCCGGAAAAATGCCGTCGCCGAGATTCGCTTCGGTGGTTAGACACAAGCCGGCGACCGCGCCGCTTTTCGCGAGCGCCAGTGTTTCGTTCGCATCGACGTGCGTGGCGTGCACGAGGCACCAGCGGCTGCCGACATCGAAACGATCGAGCAGCCATTGCACTGGACGCGCGCCTTCGGTTTCGACGCACGCATCGACTTCGGCGGTCTGCTCGGCGATATGGATATGAACGGGCGCCGTGTTATCGATGCCGCCGAGCAGCGTACGCAACGACTCCGCGGAGACGGCGCGCAGCGAATGCGGCGCCACACCGTAACGCAACGCGGCAGTTTCAGGGCGCGCCGCGCGCAATGTGCCAAGCAGATCGAGCAGACTCTCTGGCGTGTTGATGAAACGCTGCTGATCTTCACGGGGCGCGCGCGAACCAAAGCCGCTGTACTGATAGAGCACCGGCAGCATCGTCATGCCGATGCCGCTCTTCGAGGCCGCATCCACCACGCGTTGTGCGAGTTCCGCCTGATTCGCATAGCGGATGCCGTCCGGCGTGTGATGCACGTAATGGAACTCGCACACCGATGTATAGCCCGCTTTCAGCATTTCGATGTACAGCCATTGCGCGACGCTCGCCAGGCCTTCCGGCGTGATGCGCGCGGCGAAGCGATACATCAGGTCGCGCCAGCTCCAGAAGTTATCCGTGGCGCCCGCGCCGGATGCGCGATATTCGGTGAGGCCGGCCATCGCGCGCTGAAATGCATGCGAATGAAGATTCGGCATGCCAGGCAGTACCGGACCAGCAGCTTTCTGCACGCCAATAGGCGGCGTCGACGTATCGGGCGTGACGGCGGTGAGCGTGCCGTTCGTGTCCCACTCCAGCAGCACGTTGCGGCGCCAGCCATCCGGCAGGTATGCGTACTCGGCGAATAGCGATTGATTCGATTGCTTGTGCGGTTCAGTCATCTCAGGCCCTAGCTCAATTCACGCCGCGTATAGACGGTCTCGCCTGCACGCACGACTCGCGCGCACAGCGGACGTCCAATCCAGTAAGCCAGCTCGGCCAGCGAATCGACCGACCACACCGCGAAATCCGCCGCGCGTCCCGCTTCCAGCGAGCCGTGGCGATCCGCCTTGCCGAGTGCGCGTGCCGCGTGCGACGTCACGCCTTGCAGCACTTCGGGCACGGTCATGCGGAACAGCGTGGTGGCGATGTTCATCATCAGCAGCAGCGACGTGGCGGGTGATGTGCCGGGGTTGCTGTCGGTCGAAATCGCGATCGGCACCTGATAGCGCCGCAGCAATTCCAAAGGCGGCAACTGCGTCTCGCGGATGAAGTAGTACGCGCCCGGCAGCAGCACAGCCACCGTGCCCGCTTCCTTCATCGCGGCGACGCCGGCTTCGTCGAGAAATTCGAGGTGGTCGGCGGACAGCGCGTGATGACGCGCGGCGAGTGCCGTGCCGCCGCCGTTCGACAATTGCTCGGCGTGCATTTTCACCGGCAGCTTGTAACGTTCCGCCGCCTTGAAAACGCGCTCGCTTTGTTCCAGCGAAAAACCGATGCGCTCGCAGAACACGTCGACCGCATCGACGAGGCCTTCGTCGGCGAGCGCGGGCAGCATGGTGTTGCAGACTTCGTCGATGTACGCGTCGGCACGGCCGGCGAACTCGGGCGGCAGCGCGTGCGCGCCGAGAAACGTCGTATAGACGGTCACGGGATAGCGCTCGCCCAATTGACGCGCGACGCGCAGCATCTTGCGTTCGCTCGCGAGGTCGAGGCCGTAGCCGGATTTGATCTCGACCGTGGTCACGCCTTCGGCGAGCAAGGGTTCGAGACGCGCGGCCGATTGGCGGAACAGCGACGCCTCGTCTGCGGCACGCGTGGCGCGCACCGTGGAGACGATGCCGCCGCCCTGCCGCGCGATCTCTTCGTAGCTGACGCCCGCGAGGCGCTGCGCGAATTCGTCCGCGCGCTGTCCGCCGTACACGAGATGTGTGTGGCAATCGACGAGACCCGGCGTCACCCACGCGCCGAGCAGATCTTCGCGCGGCCATGCGGCGTATTCTGCGGGTAATGACGAAGCCGCACCGAGCCATACGATCGTGCCGTTTTCAACGGCGATCGCAGCATCGGGCAGCGTGTGTTGGGGATCGCCCTGCGGGCAAAGTTTAAGGTGATGCCAGACGGTTTGCTTCATCGCGTGCTCTTTGCAGCTTGTTGCGTGTCTGTGGTAGTTCGCGTACAAACGCCGTAAAGGACGCAGACGTGCACGCGAATCGTCGTCATCGTTGCTTGTAACGGATGCTGATTGCGAGCAAGGCACCCGCGCCTTCGACCGTGCATGACAGCGCGCTGGGCGTGTCGATGCGCAGCGTGTCGCCGGTGGCAAGCGACAGTGCTTGCGCGTCGCCCGGCGTAACCGACACCGAACCCTCCGCGCAATACAGCAGGACCGCGTCGGCGGAAAGCGTGCGTTGCGTTGCGCCGCGCCAGACTTCCACGTCGCCCTGCGCCGCCTCACGCCGCACCATCAGGTTGAAGTCGCGAGTCGCGCCGTCGACCAGACGCGCGTCGATTTGCGCCTCGCCGGCGAAGCGAGCCATGTCGAGCGCTTGCGTCAATGCATGCGTCTTCACACCGTGCGCGCTATCCGCTTCGTCGAGCAACATGCCCGCGCCGGACAGCAGCACAAGCGTACGATCGATGCCGGCAAAGCGCGAGAACGGCCCGGCCTGCGCGACATCGGCCACGCTCACCCGCCACACGAAGGCATCGAGCCCCGCGCCTTCGGGAAACGCCGCCACTTCACGCGTGACGCCGCCGCCGTTCTTCCACGGCGCCGCCACGAGGTCGGCGCCGCGAATCAGCGTGAGGCTTGCGCCGTTGCCCACAGGCGCGCTGTGAGGCATGCCTTGAAACGCCACGCTCAACGGCCCAGCATCGGCAGATTGAGACCCGCCTCGCGCGCCGTTTCCTGCGCGAGTTCATAGCCCGCATCCGCATGACGCATCACGCCGGTAGCCGGGTCGTTGAACAGCACGCGGCCGAGGCGCTCTTTCGCCGCATCCGTGCCGTCCGCGACGATCACGACACCCGAGTGCTGGCTGAAGCCCATGCCGACACCGCCGCCATGATGCAACGAAACCCACGAAGCGCCGCCCGCCGTGTTCAGCAGTGCGTTGAGCAGCGGCCAGTCGCTGACCGCGTCCGAGCCGTCCTTCATCGATTCGGTTTCGCGATTCGGGCTCGCCACCGAACCGGTGTCGAGGTGATCGCGGCCGATCACGATCGGCGCCTTCAACTCACCGTTCTTCACCATCTCGTTGAACGCCTGGCCCAGACGATAGCGATCCTTCACGCCGACCCAGCAGATGCGCGCCGGCAAGCCCTGGAACGCGATACGTTCGCGCGCCATATCGAGCCAGTTGTGCAGATGCGGATCGTCAGGGATCAGTTCCTTGACCTTGGCATCGGTCTTGTAGATATCCTCAGGATCGCCCGACAGCGCGACCCAGCGGAACGGCCCCTTGCCTTCGCAGAACAGCGGACGGATATACGCCGGCACGAAACCCGGGAAATCGAACGCGTTTTCCACGCCCATTTCCAGCGCCATCTGGCGGATGTTGTTGCCGTAGTCGAGCGTGGCCGCGCCGCGCTCCTGCAGCGTCAGCATGGCCTGGACCTGCTTGGCCATCGATTGCTTGGCCGGCAGCACGATGCTGTCCGGCACGGTCTTCTGACGCTCGCGCCAGTCTTCGACATTCCAGCCTTGCGGCAGGTAGCCGTGAATCGGGTCGTGCGCGCTGGTCTGATCGGTCACGCAATCCGGCGTGATACCGCGCGTCACGCATTCAGCGAACACATCCGCCGCGTTGCCGAGCAGGCCGATCGACACCGGCTTGCCGGCTTTCTTCGCTTCCTCGAGCATGGCGAGCGCCTCGTCGAGGGTCGCTGCTTTCTTGTCGACGTAACGCGTCTTCAGACGGAAGTCGATACGCGTCTCGTCGCATTCCACCGCGATCATCGAGAAACCGGCCATGGTTGCCGCCAACGGTTGCGCGCCGCCCATGCCGCCCAGGCCGCCCGTCAGAATCCAGCGGCCCGACGGATCGCCGTTGAAATGCTGGTTCGCCACCGAGAAGAACGTCTCGTAGGTGCCCTGCACGATCCCTTGGCTGCCGATGTAGATCCAGCTGCCCGCCGTCATCTGGCCGTACATCATCAAGCCCTTGCGATCGAGTTCGTGGAAGTGTTCCCACGTCGCCCAATGCGGCACGAGATTCGAATTCGCCAGCAGCACGCGCGGCGCGTCGGCATGCGTGCGGAACACGCCGACCGGCTTGCCCGATTGGATCAGCAGCGTTTCGTTTTCTTCGAGATCTTTCAGCGACTTGAGAATCTGATCGAAGCAATCCCAGTTACGCGCGGCACGGCCAATGCCGCCGTACACGACCAGCGCATGCGGATGCTCGGCGACTTCCGGATCCAGATTGTTCTGGATCATCCGGTACGCGGCTTCCGCAATCCAGGTCTTGCAGGTCTTTTCCGCGCCGCGCGGTGCGCGGATCGTGCGGGTAGGATCGAGACGCGGGTCGATGTGTTTCGGGTTGTTCATGGTGGCCCTCGGAATGCTTGAAGATGGTCGAAAAAGATTCGGGTACGGCAAAAACGGCGATGTCAGAAATGTCCGGTGAAGCGATAACGGCTGCCGGGGTGCCAGAGATTGGCGATCGATGCCACCTGGCTTTGCGACCACGTGCGCCGATGGAGCACGAGGCATGGTTCGAGTTCGTCCATGGTCAGCAACTCGCGTGTATCGCCGTCGGCAGCTAATGCCTCGATGCGGTACTCGACCCGCTGCAACGGCGCGACCCGTACGAGGTACTGATTCGGCGTGGTATTCGTGAAGTCCTGCAGCGCGTACTCGGGCGCGACCGCGGGATTGACCCAGCGCTCTTCGAGTTGCACCGGCTCGTCGTTTTCGAAGTGCAGCACACGCGAATGAAACACCGGACTGCCCGCGCTCACCTGCATTTCCTCGGCGAGCGCTTCGTCGGCAATGCTCGCGCCGATGTGCAGCACGTTCGCCTGATAGCGATGACCGCGCGCGACGATTTCGTCGGAGATGCTGCGGATCGCCACCAGCGTGGATTCGTACTTGGGGCGGGCCACGAAGGTGCCCGACCCTTGCACACGCGTGAGCACCTGCTCCGAAGTCAGCTCGCGCAACGCGCGGTTGACCGTCATGCGCGCCACGTTGAATTCGCGCGCCAGCTCGTTTTCGGAGGGCACCTGGTCGCCTTCGCCCCATTCGCCCGCATGAATGCGCGCAAGGATGAAGTCCTTGATGCCCTGATAGGCCGGTGCGTTCATTGGCTTGCTGTGCCTCGCTGACTGCTTACTGTTCGGACGCGAAGGCGAGCGGGCTCAGCTTCGCGATCGTGCCGTCCTGCACGAGACGCGTGACCGCCGCGATATCCGGTGCGAAGTAATGATCGAGTTCGTAGTGCGCGACGTCCTTGCGCACCACGTCCATCACTTTCTGCAGGCTCGGACTGGTCTTGTGCGGCGCGCGCAGATCGACGCCTTGCGCGGCAGCGAGCAGTTCGATCGACAGGATGTTCGCGGTGTTTTCCGCAATGTCGCCGAGCTTGCGCGCGGCGAAAGTAGCCATCGACACGTGGTCTTCCTGGTTGGCCGACGTGGGCAGCGAATCGACCGATGCCGGATGCGCGAGCGTCTTGTTTTCAGAAGCGAGCGCGGCGGCCGTGACGTGAGCGATCATGAAGCCCGAATTCACGCCACCATCGCGCACGAGGAACGGCGGCAGGCCCGACAGCGTCGCGTCGATCAGCAGCGCGATGCGCCGTTCGGCCAGTGCGCCGATTTCGGCGGCGGCGAGCGCGAGGTTGTCGGCGGCGAAGGCCACCGGCTCCGCGTGGAAGTTACCGCCCGACAGCACTTCACCGGTGTCCGGGAAAATCAGCGGATTGTCGGAGACCGCGTTCGCTTCGAGCAGCAGCACGTTGGCGGCGTGGCGCATCTGATCCAGACACGCGCCCATCACTTGCGGCTGGCAGCGCAGGCTGTACGGATCCTGCACCTTGTCGCAATCGGCGTGCGAAACGTTGATGCCCGAGCCTTGCAGCAGTGAGCGGTATGCCCCGGCCGCGTCGATCTGGCCTTGATGACCGCGCAGTTCGTGAATGCGCGCGTCGAACGGCTTGACCGAACCCATGGCCGCGTCCACCGACAACGCGCCCGACACCAGCGCGGTGCGGTACAGGTCTTCGATGGCGAACATGTTGTAGAGCGCGAGCGCGGTCGAAGCCTGCGTGCCGTTCAGCAGCGCCAGACCTTCCTTGGCTTGCAGCGTGAGCGGCTTGAGGCCGACGAGCGCGAGCCCTTCGGTGGCCGGCATGCGCTCGCCCTTGGCGAACACTTCGCCGACGCCGAGCAGCGTTGCCGACATATGCGCGAGCGGCGCGAGGTCGCCGGATGCGCCGACCGAACCCTTCACCGGAATGACCGGCAGCACGTCGGCGTTGTACAGCGTGATCAGCGCTTCCATCACTTCGCGGCGGATGCCCGAGTGACCACGGCCGAGGCTCGAGAGCTTCAGCGCGATCAACAGACGCACGACCGGACGCGACATCGGCTCACCCACGCCGACTGCATGCGAGAGCACCAGATTGCGTTGCAGCAGTTCGAGCTGGTCGTGCGGGATATGCGTGCTGGCGAGGCGCCCGAAGCCCGTGTTGATGCCGTAGGCCGGCTCCCCCTTCGCGGCGATATCCGCCACGGCTTGCGCGCAGGCGTCGATCGCGGCGTGGCTGGCGGGATCGAGTTGCAACGCGACGTGTTCGCGTGCGATCTGGCGCAGTTGCGGGAGGGTCAGGTAGCCGGGCTTCAGAGTCATCATGGTTGTCGTCCTGTCTATACAATTTGAGAGAAGTCTAGCGGCGTCGGCTTGTATATACAACTTGTTTTTTGCGGTTTTGGCCTAGGGGTTTCCATTAGGGCAAAACGTAAGCTTGGCTTGGATCTTGCCTCTGCGGGATTTCCTGCTGCTCCGCGTCGTGGGTTGCCTTCTGAGCGCCCGGATCTCAACTTGTATATACACGTTCAAAATCGCAAGCGCGAGGCGTAAAAAATATTCGGCACGTGAACCGGCGCGCTTTGCGGCCTGCTTTGCGGCCTGCTTCGCGGCCTACAAGAGCGTTATAGAAGAGACGACTCGAGACGACGCAAAAAAGCCCGCGCGCTCAGGCGAGCCGCGGGCTTCAGCTGGTTCGACTAGTGATGGAACAGCGCCGCTAAAGCTTCACGCGCGCCGCGATGAAATCCAGAAAGCACTGCACGCGCCCCGCCAGCGACGCGCTCTGGTAATACACCGCGCTCACCCGCTGCCGCTCGTCCGCCAGCACGTTGCCGAGAATCGGCACGAGACGCTTTTCGCGCACGTCGGCCGCGCTCATAAAATCGGCGAGACAGGCGATGCCCCATCCCGACAGCACCAGTTGCCGCAACGTCTCGCCGCTCGATGCGGTGATCGCCGGTTCGATCTTCAGGGTTTCCGCGCCGCCCTTGCGCCCTTCCCGCAACGGCCAGCGGTTCAGATGCTCCGGCGCGGTAAAGCCGATCAGCCGATGCTCGCGCAACGCTTCCACCGATTTCGGCTCGCCGTATTCGGCCAGATACGCCGGGCTCGCGAGCACCCGCAGCTTGCTGGTGCCGAGGGCGCGCGCATGCAAAGTCGAATCCTGCAATTCGCCAATGCGGATCGCGATGTCCACCTTCTGCTCCAGCAGATCAACGATCCGTTCATTGCTGGTCAGCTCCAGCCTGATCTCCGGATACAGCGCCGAAAACGCCGTCATATGCGGCGCCACGCAATGCAGCATGAAGGGCGACGCGGCATCGACCCGCAGACGCCCCGAGGGCCGCTCGCGTCCGCGCGTGACGGATTCCTCGGCCTCTTCCATCGCGTCCAGAATCGCTCGCGCGCGCTGCAGGAAGGTTTCGCCCTCTTCGGTGAGTTGCAGACGGCGCGTCGTGCGCCTTACCAACGCGGTGTCGAGTTTCTTTTCGAGGCGCGTGAGCGCGCGGCTCACGCCGGAGACGGTCTGATTCAGTTTCTCCGCAGCCGCCGTGATCGAACCGCTGTCGATCACCGTGACGAACACCAGCAACTCGTCCGTGGAAGTTTTCATTGTTGATTTGAAATCAAGATTGATTTGAGACTAACACGGTTTTTGCGAGAATCAAGTCGGTGGATACTGCGTGCATGTCATCGTGTTTCTCATCAAGGAGAACGTCTTGAAGATTTTCATCACAGGTGCAAGCGGTTTTATCGGCGGCTCGATCGCAGCACATCTGGCGCGCGCCGGCCACACCGTACGCGGTTTGATCCGCAACCCCGAACATAGCGCCGAACTGCAACGCCTCGGTATCGAACCGGTGATCGGCACGCTCGACGACCGCGCGTTGCTGATCGCCGAAGCGCGAGCCGCCGACGCCGTCATCAACGCCGCGAGCAGCGATCATGAAGGCGCGGTTAAGGCGCTGATCGACGGACTCGCCGGCTCCGGCAAAACGTTTCTGCATACGAGCGGTTCGAGCATCGTCGGCGATGCGTCGGGCGGCGAAGCGGGTCAGGCGCGCATCTATCACGAGGACGCGCTGCCCGAGCCGACTCCCGACAAAGTGGCGCGCGTCGCGATCGACCTGCTGGTGCTCAATTCGGCCAAGCTGAATATCCGCTCGGCCGTGTTGTGCAACACACTGATCTACGGCCACGGCGCGGTGCCGGGCAGCGCGAGCGTGCAACTGCCGCGCCTCGTGCGTCAGGCGCAGAAGAGCGGCGTGGTGCGTCATGTGGGCAGCGGCGGCAACATCTGGTCGAACGTGTTTATCGACGATGTCGCCGAACTGTATCGCCTCGCGTTGGAGAAGACGCCGGCTGGCACCTTCTACTTCGTCGAAAGCGGCGAGGCGTCGTTCCGCGACATGAGCGCCGCGATTGCGCGCGCGATGAAGCTCGGCGAGCCGCAAGACTGGCCGCTCGAAGACGCGCAAAAGGAATGGGGCTACGAAATGGCCTCGTACGGCCTCGGCTCGAATAGCCGCGTGCGCGGTGAACGCGCCCGCAAGCTGCTTGGATGGCAACCGAAGCGCACGTCGGTGATCGACTGGATCGAGCACGACATGATGTCTCCGGAGCATATGTCGTCCGCGGCGTAAGCCAAGGGGATTTCCATTCAGGCGTCCGGAGGTGCCCCGCAAGAGGCTTCTTCCGGGCGCCGATGGCGCATGCCAAAGCGTAATTAGTGTAAGCGTTGTCGTTGCGAATCCGTAAGCTCGACTCGATAGAATCGCGCTCACCTGATCGTGCGATTCGACAATCCGAGCCGCACATGAGCCCGGATTTATCGATGACTTTGGCGCTGAATTTCGATTGGCTGACTAATCTGCTGGCGATTCTCTTCGTCGTGGCGTGTCTTTACGATACATGCTACGACGAATACGGCACGCTGACGTTGTCAGCGGCCGCGATGGGACTCGTCGTGATGGCGATCGAACTGTTCCTCAGGCCCGCCTTCGACATGTCGCTTTAGATGCTAGCGCGTCGAGCGTGACGCCACACGCGGTGACGTCGCTACCACTACGGCCCCGCTCATCCACGAGCGCCAGCCGCTTCATCAAACCGCCACTTCCGGCGGCGCCCGACGAAAACAGCGCGTGATCCAGCCGAGATAACACAAGCCCAACACGAACCACGCCGCGCCGAGCACCAGCGCTGTCTTCTCGAGGCTCACCAGCAGCCACACGTCAGCGAGTGCGCCAGCCAGCGGAAACAGCAGGCCGCCGAGCACGCCCATTGCATTCGCACCGCCCTTCGCGTTGAAGAACTGGCGAATCACGCAGAGATTGACCGCCGTGAACGCGAGGAACGCACCGAAGTTGATGAACGACGTCGACGTCGCCACATCGAGCTTCAAGGCGACGAGACCGATGGCGCCCGCGATCGCGATGTTCAGCGCCGGCGTCTTGAACTTCGGATGCACGAAACCGAAGATGCGTTTGGGCAGCACTTCATCACGGCCCATCGCATACAACAGACGTCCCACGCTCGCCTGCGCCGAGATGCCCGAGGCGAACTGCGCGAGAATCAGGCCCGCCAGAAACACCGTGACGAAAATATCGCCGCCGACTTTGCGCGCGACTTCGAAGGCCGCCGAATCCGGGTCCTTGAACACCGCGCCCGGATGCGCGAGCTGCACCGTGTACGCCGCGATCACGAAGATCGCGCCGCCGATCAGCGCGATCAGCACGATGGCGCGCGGCATGGTCTTTTCAGGGGCGATGGTTTCTTCCGTCAACGTCGAGACCGCGTCGAAGCCGAGATACGAATACGCGGCGATCGCGGCGCCGGCCATCGTCGCCGAGAACGGCACGTGCGGCTTGAAGAACGGCTCGGCCGAAATCAGACCGCCGGGTCCAGCGGCCGCCGTCACGTAGTGACAGCACAGCACGACGAACAACGCGACGATCGCCAGTTGCACCACCATCAGCACGATGTTGAAACGGTTCGCCAGTTCAATGCCGAGTATGTTCAGCACACTCGTCAGCACAATGAAAGCGACGATCCAGATCCAGCTCGGCACGTGCGGAAACGCGGCGCTTAGATAAGCGGCGCCGATCAGCCAGATCACCATCGGCAGGAAAAAATAATCGAGCAAGGTGGCCCAGCCGATCATGAAGCCGAGATGCGGGTTGAAGGTTCTGCGCGTGTACGTATAGGCCGAACCGGCCACCGGGAAGAGCCGCGCGAGCTTGCCGTAACTGAGCGCGGTAAACACGATCGCAATCAGTGCGATCAGATACGCGAGCGCCGCGGTGTCCTGGCTGGCGCCCGCCAGCACGCCGTATGTGCCGTAGACGATCAGCGGCGCCATGTAGGCGAGGCCGAACAGCAGGACCGAAGGCAGGCCGAGTGTGCGCTTCAGATGTGCGCTGCGCGGGGCCGCGGGATCGGCGGCGGGTGATGATGAAGTCATACAGTGTCTCCTCTTGCGAATGGACAAGCGTCGCCCCGGGCACGCTATGGCACGCGCCCCGGTCGAGCCGGATCGATCGGACTTGCTGGCAGCGCGGGAATCGCGCCGATGGTCTTTGCCTGATGTGCCGGGCTTCTGCTTTGCATCGCTGAAGCGACGCGCGCGCCCGGTCGTGTGTCTTCGTGTATCTGTCTGGGTGTTCGCTTCAGCGGGCGCGAATCACGCGTGCACGCTGACCCTGTGCGCCTTCTTCGGTGCCGAGGTCGAGTGCGATGCGCGCGTCGTGCAGGTAACGGTAGTGCTCACGCGCGCCTTCCAGACGCGCGCGGTCGAGCGTTGCGCGCAGCACGGTTTCCTGCTGGCCCGCGTCGCTCACCACCTCGCCGAACGGATCGATCAGCGCCGATTCGCCGGGAAACGTGAGGTTATCGTCTCCCCGGCCGATACGATTGACGAGCGCCGCGAACATCTGGTTTTCCATGGCGCGTGCCACGATGGCGCGGCGATGCACCGGCCCGAATGGATCCATGTTGCCGTTGGTCACGATCAGCAGGTCGGCGCCGAGCGAGGCGACCGCGCGCGCCGTTTCGGGAAATTCGATGTCATAGCAGATCAGCAGACCGACGGTCATGCCTTTGAAGCTGCATACTTCGTAGCGGTCGCCCGGTTCGAACACGCCGACGTCCGAGGCCCACAGGTGCGTCTTGCGATAGCGCAGCGCGATCTCGCCGCGTTCGTCGACCAGCACCGTGGTGTTGAAAAAGCGGCTGCCGTCGCGCTCGGCGAGGCCCACCGCCACCGCCACGCGTGCTTCGCGCGCCGCATGGCGCACCGCGGCGAGCGACGGGCCGTCGATGGTTTCCGCCACTTCGCGGACGTTGTCGCGCGTAGGGAAGCCCGACAGCGTGGTTTCGGGAAACACGATCAGATCGGTTTCGGCCGAACGCTGACCGATGATTTGCAGCACGCGTTGCACGTTCGCGCCGCCGACGCCCACGGCGCCATCCACGACGGGGATCTGTGCGAGTTCGAGTTGAAGCATTGTGTCTCCTGTCGGTCCATGCTGATTCGCTTCGCGTTGATCAGCGGCTGTTTTACTCCGCCTCGCGATCAGGTTGGGCCTATTATTACCAGACATATTTTTGTTCGTAATTACCCTGCTGGGTTACCCTCATCGGAGCACGCATGGAACTCGAATGGCGCGATCTGGCCTTTCATCGCGAGATCGGCGCGGTTATCGAAGCCCTCGATAGCGCGCACTTCTGGACTCGCCTTACGCGCGCGCTCGAACGCTATGTGGCCTTCGACAGTTGGGTCGCGTTGCGTTTCACACCGGGCGAAGCGCCGCTCGTCTGCGCCGAATCGCCCATGCCCGACGGCACCGTGGACGCGATGTTCCAGGACTACCTGGCCGCGCTCTATCAACTCGATCCGTTCTATATCGCCGCCACCGAGAAGCCCGCATCGGGCTTCGTCACGTTAGCCGATGTCGCGCCCGACAACTTCTCGATGACCGATTACTACCAGCGGTACTTCAGGAAGAATATCGTCGGCGACGAAGTGCATTTCAATTACATGATCGACGCACGGCATACGCTCGCCTTTTCGATCGGCGCAACGCAACGCTACGGCGAGCGCGATCTGGCGGTGCTCGCGCTGTGCGCGCCGTGGGTGATCGCGTTGTTGCGCCAGCGTTTGCCGTACGAGGCGTTCGGCGCGCCGCAACCGGCCTCGGCCGATGCCACTGCCGAAGCCGCAACGGAAATGGAAGCGCCCACGGACACCCCCGCCTACGCCGCGCGCTTCGAACAGGTCGCATCTTCGGGCGGCCGAGCATCGCTCACGGCACGCGAAGTGGAAGTGGCGATGCTGACCTTGAGTGGATTTTCGACCCGCGCCATCGCGGAGAAACTGGCGATCTCGTTCGAGACCGTGCGCGCGCACAAGAAGCACATCTATACGAAGCTGAACGTCAATTCACAGTCGGAACTTTTCGCGCTGTTTTACGAAGCGGGACGCCAGAGTGCATGACGTCCCCCCTCTAACCGCGCGGATCCAGGCTAGCGTTGCACACCATCAAGAACTACATGCGGCGCATCCGCCTTGCGGCTTCTCTTCATAGCGGTCGTGATGCCTGACCCAATCGGTGAGATTGTGGTCTTCATTGCGGCCCTTCGGCGTGACGTCCAGATGCGCGTAGGTGTTGATGAAGCGTTCGTCGCCGCGTCCATAGACGGAGTACGTGTGATACACGTCGCCCTTCTCGTCCTTGTAGAACACGCTATGGCCGTGTTGCTCGTCGATGCCGACGTCCTGCTCGGTGAAGTTGTAGAACGCCTTCTTGCTCTCCAACTGTTCGGGCGTGAACGACACGTGATAGTCGAAATTGAAATCGCTGCCGGCTGATGACACCCACGGGAAGGTCCAGCCCATGCGTTTCTTGAAACCCTCGATCTTCGCGAGCGGCGCGTGCGACACCGTCACGTACGATACATCGTGATGCTCGAGATGCGTGACGATCCCCGTCATATGATCCGACAGGAACGAGCAGCCGACGCAGCCTTCTTCCCAATCCGCGCCAAACATGAAGTGATAGACGATCAACTGGCTGCGTCCGTCGAACAGATCGGCCAGCGTCTTGCGGCCCTGCGGTGTATCGAAGGTATAAGTCTTGTCCACCTTGACCCAGGGCAGCTCGCGACGTTTGCGCGCAAGTTCGTCGCCGGCGCGCATGTGCGCTTTCTCTTCGGCTAACAATGCCGCGCTGGCGGCCAGCCACTCCTCTTTCGATCCCGTACGGTGTTGCGGTTCCATATGCGTCTCCTTCCCTGCATCGAGCAGACTAACGAAAACAAACGAACTCACTCCACGTAGCGTTCCAGCGAATCGATCCCGTCGGTCCAGCCGCGGCGATGATCCTCGCACTGCGCGTCGTCGGCGAGACGTTCGTGCGTGAGCGTGAGCCATGTGGCGTCGCCGTCCGGTTCCAGCAGCAGCGTGACCGGCGATTCATGTTCGGGGCTGTAGCGCCACACCCATGTGAAGACGAGCTTACGGTCGGGCACCACCTCCAGATACTGACCGCCGACCTCGACCTCATTGCCGTCCGGCTTGCGATAGACGATCACGTAACGTCCGTCGACGCGCACATCCATTTCCACGCGCACCACGTCCGCGCCGCCCGGATGCATCCACGTCATGAATTGCGCCGGTTCCGTCCAGGCGCGGAAGACTTTGGCGGGCGCGGCGTTGAGACGCCGCTGGAGGGTGAGGCTGGGCCGGGTGGACATGGAGCTTGTTCCTCTTCGACGAAAGCGGCAAGACGATCGAGTGATTCGGACCAGAAGCACCGATAGCGGCCAAGCCATTCCATGGCTTCTTCCATCGGCCCGGCGGACAGGCGGCACGCCACCGTGCGGCCGGTTTTGCTGCGCGTGATGAGACCCGCCTCGCTCAACACGTCGAGGTGTTTCATCACAGCGGGCAAGGACATCGCAAACGGCTCGGCGAGTTCGCTGACCGACAGATCTTTCGACGACAGACGCGCGAGCAACGCACGCCGTGTCGGGTCGGAGAGCGCAGCAAAAGTGCGATCGAGTAGCGCTTCGTTAAACTTAACCATGAGGTTAAGTATAGAAATGAAGCAGCTAAAGTCAAGGACAGGTACGCGTTTTCGTCAAGCGCGCGAAATGTAATGTGGGGAGCACGGCAAAAAAGATACGCGGCGTGCCGCAGATCAAGCCTGCAACGCGTCGCGTCAAAGGTGGAGAACAAACGACTACAGGCTCGAGCAAAGCAGCCAGAAACGCACCGCCCTGCTCTCGCTTTCCAGCACAGATCCAACAGTCCGATACTGCAACCCGGCGAAACCCAGGCAGCGCCCGAGTTCATGACATAACGATCAGATCGCCCAGCCGCCGAGATAGAAACCGACCAGCACGATCGCGATGACAACCGTGCCCACGTTCAGCTTGCGATATTCGCCGCTGACCACGCGGCCGATCACCAGCGTCGCGAAGCCGAGCATGATGCCCGTCACGATGTTGGCGGTCAGCACGATGAACACCGCGCACATCAGGCCCGACATCGAGTCGACCATGTCGTCCATATGCAGCTTGCTGACGTTCGAGAGCATCAGCAGACCCACGTACATCAGCGCGGGCGCCGTTGCATATGAAGGCACGAGGGCCGCGAGCGGCGAGAAGAACATCACCACGAGGAACAGCAGACCGACCACCGCTGCGGCCATGCCGGTCTTCGCGCCTGCCGCCACGCCAACTGTCGATTCGATATACGCCGCTGCCGGCGCACCGCCGAGCAGGCCCGAGAAAATCGAGCTCAGCGAGTCGGCCGTCAAGGCGCGGCCACCGTTGATGATGCGGCCGTTTTCATCGAGTTGCCCCGCTTGTCCCGCGACGGCGCGGATCGTACCGGTAGCGTCGAACACCGCCGTCATCACGAGAGCCAGCACGCTAGGCAGCACCGCCATCGACAACGCGCCCTTGATGTCCATCGCACCGATCAGCGAAGCGTGACCCGGCGCGCTGAGCGACGGCACCGCGAACACGCCGTGGAACGACATGGCCGGATCGATCACGAACGCAATCGCCGAAATCGCCACGATCACGAGCAGGATCGAGCCCGGCACGCGGCGGCGCACCAGACCGAAGATGGCCGCGAGACCCGCCACCGACATGATGGCCGGCAACGCCGTGATATTGCCCAGCGCCACCGGCAGACCCGCGCCCGGATTCTTCACGACGAGGCCCACGTCGTTGGCCGCGATCAGCAGCAGGAACAGGCCGATGCCGATGCCCGTACCGTGCGCGATGCCCGTCGGCAGATTGCGCAGAATCCATGAACGCACGCCCGTCACCGAGATCGCGGTGAACACCACGCCCATCAAAAACACCGCGCCGAGCGCGACGTTCGGATGCAGACCCTTGCCGAGCACGAGGCCGAACGCGGTAAACGCCGTCAGCGAAATCGCGCAGCCGATCGCGATCGGCAGGCGCGCCCACACGCCCATCAGCAGCGAGCCGAAAGCCGTGGTCAGACAGACGGCGACGAACACCGCGCTGGTGTCGAAGCCCGCTTTGCCGAACATGCCCGGCACGACGAACACGGAATAGACCATCGCGAGAAAGGTTGTGATACCCGCGACGATTTCCTGCCGCTGCGAGCTGCCGCGCGAGGAGATTTCAAAGTAGCGGTCGAGAAAGCCCTTTCCGTCGAATGATTCGGCGCCGACTTCAGAAATCGGTTGGGCGTGGGGTTCCATCATGATGAGTGCCTCCTTTATCAGCGTGCTGAAGCGGCCGCCGGTGCGGTCGCCATCAGGGTCGTCTCGTTGCGTTGGTTTAATGTGGGTGGGGTCTTTTTGCTGTCTCGAAATGTAGGGCAACACAAATATATCTCCCATCGCATGGATGGCATGCCTGCCATGTCGCGATGCTTATATCCTTTAGGGGACGCCAAAGTAGCTTCGCCGCCCGCGCGTTTACACCTACGGTTTGTCACATAGATATGAAAGGGTTTTGAGGGCTTTCACGGCTGAAAACGGAGTTCGACGAGCTAGTGAATCGGCCGGGCGCGGCATGAACCGTGCTTCGGCCAGCCTGTCAGATCGCCTGCAAAACCGGGGCCGCCCGACGTCGCGGGTTACACTCTGGCCCGTACCTGTCTCAACTGCGGCGGCCGACTGCGCCCGTCCGCACCGGCCCATGGAGTCCTTCTTGATGAGCGGCGGTTTTTCGCGTCCTGCCTGGCGTCTCTTGATTCTTGCTGTGTTCGCGCTGTTCGCGCTGTCCGGTTGCAGCCTGCTGTGGGGCCCGCAGCAGGCGCCGATCGTCGAAGCCACGGTGATGCCCGTCGAGCCCGCCAGCGCGCCCGTGGCCGCCTCCGCTCCCGAACCGGTCGAGACCGAAGCGGCCGAACCCGAGCAATCGAAAAAGCCGAAGAAGCCGGTCGTCAAGCCGCACAAGGTCGAGCCTCCGCCGCCAGTTGTCACGGCGCCTCCGCCGCCTCCGCCGCCGCCCCCGCCGCTGATCGTGCTGCGCACCATCGAGCGCAATGAGGCGCACGCGCTGCTCGATAGCGAAGTTCAGAAGCCCGACGGCAAAGTGGTCGGGCGCGCGATCGATCTGATCGCCGACGCCGGCGGCAAGCCGCGTGAGATGGTCGTGAACCTGCAAGGTTTCCTTGGCGTGGGCGACCGCAAGGTGAACTTCCCGTGGAGCGCGTTCCGCTTCACGCCGACGGCGAAAGCCGCGCCTATCACGCTCAACGCCGCCGCGATTCCGGCTAGCGCGGCCAAGGCCGCCGCGGCTGCCGTGCAATTGCCGCTGATCGACGCCACTGTCGAGCGCTCGAACGGCGCCAAGGTCGGCCGCGTGATCGACGTGCTGATCGATGCCAATGCGCAACCGCAGGCGGTCGTACTCGACGTCAACGGCATGGTCAGCACCGAACGGCGCACGATTGCCGCCAACTGGTCGGCGCTGCGCTTCGTCACGAAGGACAAGGAGTTGCATCCGCTCATTGATCTGAGCGATGCGCAGATCAACGCGACGCCTCCTTACGCAAGCGACAAACCGATACGCGCGGTGTCGCCCGCGCCACCACCGGCGCCCGCCCCTGCTTCCGCGCCCGCCGCTGTTGCGGCGCCGGCCGCCGCGGCCACGTCCACGGCGGTGTCCAACGCACGGGCGGCCCGATGACAGGCCGCACTCTGGTAACGGCGCGCAGCTTGCGCGCGCTCGATTGGCTGAATTTTTTCGTCGCCAACGTGCAAACGGGTTTCGGACCGTTCATCGCGTCCTATCTGGCCTCGCATAAATGGACGCAGGGCGAGATCGGCATGGCGCTCTCCGTGGGCACCATCAGCGCGATGGTGAGCCAGGTGCCGGGCGGCGCCGCCGTCGATGCTTTGCGCAACAAGAAAGGCGCCGCGGCCTGGGCGATCTTCGCGATTATCTTCAGCGCGGTGCTGCTGGCCGTCAGTCCGACGGTGCTGCCGGTGATCGCCGCCGAAGTCTTTCACGGCTTCGCGAGCTGCATGCTGACGCCGGCGCTCGCCGCGATCTCGTTCGCGCTGGTGGGACGCGCGAATCTCGGTGACCGGCTGGGGCGCAACGCGCGCTGGGCGTCGATCGGCAGCGCGGTCGCGGCCGGGCTGATGGGGGTGTTCGGCGAGTACTATTCGCCGCGCGCGGTGTTCTGGCTGACCGCCGCGCTCGCCGTGCCCGCGCTGTTCGCGCTGACGATGATCCAGCGCACCGACACCGTAGAACTACCCAAGGCCGGGCCAACGCCGCAGCAGATCGAGCGGCGCGAGAGTCTGCGCGAGTTGCTGCGCGACAAGCGGATGCTGTTGTTCGCGGCGTGCATCGTGCTGTTCCATTTGTCGAATGCGGCGATGCTGAATCTCGCCGCCGGCGAAGTGACGGCTGGCATGGGCGACAACGTGCAGCTCGTGATCGCGGCGTGCATCATCGTGCCGCAGGCGATCGTGGCGATGATGTCGCCGTGGGTCGGGCGCTCGGCCGAGCGATGGGGGCGTCGGCCGATTCTGCTGCTTGGGTTTTCGGCGTTGCCGATACGGGCGTTGTTGTTTGCTGGAATCAGCAGCCCTTATTTGCTGGTGCCGGTGCAGATGCTCGACGGGTTGAGTGCCGCGGTGTTCGGGGTGATGCTGCCGTTGATTGCCGCCGACGTGGCCGGCGGTAAGGGACGTTATAACCTCTGTATTGGGTTGTTTGGGTTGGCGGCTGGGATTGGGGCTACGTTGAGTACTACCGCTGCTGGGTTTGTCGCCGATCGGTTTGGTAATGCGGTTAGCTTTTTTGGGTTGGCTGCGGCTGGGGCGTTGGCTGTTTTGCTGGTGTGGGCGGCGATGCCGGAAACGCGCGATGCGGCGGCTGAGGATGAGGCGCCGGTGGCGGATGGGGGGGAGTCCGCGGTGCGGTGATTTTGGAGTGGGGTTTTTTGCCGGCGTGGCGGGGTGGGGGTCTTCTCGCGGGTGTTGGCCTTTCCTTGCTTTGTTAGCGGTCTATTGGCGTTGCCCCTGTGCGGGGCGGCACTTACTTCTCTTTGCCGGCCGCAAAGAGAAGTAAGCAAGAGAAAGCGGCTCACACCGCTAATTCTTAAGCGGGTCCCCCGCGCAGTCGCCGTAGTGGTGCATCTGGAATCCGTGTTTTCGCACAGCTAGCGCCGGTGACCAAGGGCTCATCAGCTCCCACTCCGCACTGCGTGCGTCGCGGATGGGTCTGCTTGGGAAACCAAAGGTTTCGATGAGCGCAGCGAATCAAGAGCGACAGCAAAAGTATGAGGTACTGACGATTCGGACGTATCGGGCGGTGTTATGAAATCCGCTTCGGCGCGCGTAGCGCCGCCGGAAGAATGACTGCTTTGTCACTCACGCGGAGTGTGCGAGAGCACAGATTCCAGATGTGCCACTACCGCGGCTGCGCGGGGGACCCGCTTAAGAATTAGCGGTGTGAGCCGCTTTCTCTTGCTTACTTCTCTTTGCGGCCGGCAAAGAGAAGTAAGTGCCGCCCCGCACAGGGGCAACGCTAATAGACCACCAACAAATCAAGGAAAGGCCAACACCCGCGAAAACACACCCCAACCCGCCACGCCGGCAAAAAACCCTACCCTATATCCCGCCCAGCAGTCTCCCGCATAAACGGCAACGGCAACAAAGAAACGACCCCACACCCAATCAGATACCACGCCGGCGCGAGGTTGCTACCAGAAACCTGAATCAACCAAGTAGCAAAAAACTGCGCAAACCCACCAAAGATAGAAACCCCGAGACAATAAACAATCGACATCCCAGTAGCACGAATCTCGCGAGGAAACATCTCCGGCAACATAACGATATTAGGCACAGCGGTAAACGCAACAAGCACCGCCAAACCAGCGACCACCGCCAACAAAACCGGCACCGTAGGCGAAGCATTGATCATCATGAACGCCGGATACACCGCCACAATCAGCAACACGCGCGAAACCCACAACACACGCTTACGTCCAACGCGATCGGACAACGCGCCAGCAAACGGCGAACAGATCACCGTCACTACGGCAGCAGTCCACGCAGCCCAGAGCGCCGACGACATCGGCAAATGCAAAATCCTGATCGCATAAGTCGACAGATAAAACAGCACGATGTAGTTAGCCGCAGTCCCACCGATCGTCGTCAACACACCCGTCGTGATCACGCGCGAATGCTCGCGAAACAACTTGCGCACCGGCTGCGAAGCAGGCTGCAAACCCGGCTGCGAACCCGCCGCGCCATCTTCCACACCTGGCAGCGTCTCACTCAGATGCCGCCGGATATAAATCCCAATCGGCCCCATCGCCATGCCGATCACAAACGGCACGCGCCACCCCCAACTCTCCAGCGCCGCGGTCGAGAGCGCCGCCGCCAACGCGACACCCAGCAACGACCCGCACACCGTATTCAACCCTTGGCTCACGAACTGCCAACTGCCGTAGAACCCACGCGTCTTATTGCTCCCATACTCCAGCAACAACGACGTCGACGCACCGACCTCACCACCCAAAGCAAAACCCTGAATCAGGCGCGCGAGAATCACGAGCAACGGCGCGGCAACCCCAATCGCCGCATACGTCGGCGCAAACGCGATGATCGCGGAGCCCAGCGTCATCAGCCACAGCGTGAGGCTCATCGCGGCCTTGCGACCCGCGCGGTCCGCATACGCGCCAAGCACGATGCCGCCCACCGGCCGCATGATGAAACCGACGCCGAACGTGCCGACCGCCAGCATCAGTTGCGCAAGTTGCCCCTCCACCGGGAAATACAGCTTGCCGATGATCGTCGCAAAGAAGCTGTAGATCGTGAAGTCGAAAAACTCGAGGCCGTTGCCCAGCGTGATCGCGGCAATCGCCTTGGCGTGGCTCGTGCGCTCGACTGGCTGCGCGGCCGGCGTGCTCTGCATGCTCAACGCGTCGGTGACTGCGGGTTGCGGTGTGGCGGAATAGTCCATCTGTGTCTCCGTGATGTCTTCCTGCTAATGCGCGGCGGTTTTGCCCGCTTATGCAAACGCTGTGGCGTCAGGCCAGAAACGTCTGCGCGAGTCTCACCCAGTAGGCGGCGCCGGTGGCGAGGCAATCGTCGTTGAAATCGTAGCCCGGGTTGTGGACCATGCAGCCGCCCTCGCCGTCGCCATTGCCGATGATCAGGTAGCTGCCGGCGCAACGCTCGAGCAGGAACGCGAAGTCTTCGCTGCCGGTGAGCGGTTGCATATCGGCAATCAGGCCATCGTCGCCGAGCCAGTCGAGCGCGACTTGCCGCGCGAGTCCGGTCATGGCCGCATCGTTGACGAGCACCGGATAGCGACGCTGATAGTCCACCTCCGCACGCGCGCCGAACACGGCCGCCTGGCCGCACGCCACCGCCGTGATGCGTTCCTGCAGATAATCCCGAACCTCGGGTTTCAATGCACGCACCGAGAGGCGCATCTCGGCGGTCTCGGGAATCACGTTCGGCGCTTCGCCCGCGTGAATGGCGCCGACGGTGATGATCGCCATGTCGAGCGGCGCGATATTGCGCGACACGATGGACTGCAACGCCAGCACGATCTGCGCGCACACCACCACCGGATCGACGGCCTTATGCGGCACCGCGCCATGACCGCCGCGCCCTGTCACCTTGATGATCACCGTATCCGACGAAGCCATGAACGAGCCCGGCAGGAAGCCGAACTTGCCGGCCGGATAGCCCGGCATGTTATGCATCGCGAACACCGCATCGCACGGAAACTTGTCGAACAGGCCGTCTTCGAGCATTTTTTTCGCGCCGGCCAGGCCCTCTTCGGCAGGCTGGAAAATCAGATTCAACGTGCCGTCGAAGCATTTTTCCTGGGCCAGATGTTTGGCGGCGGCGAGCAACATGGCCGTGTGGCCGTCGTGACCGCATGCGTGCATCTTGCCGGGCAGCTTGCTCGCATACGGCAGGCCGGTGGTTTCATGAATTGGCAGCGCGTCCATGTCGGCGCGCAGCCCGAGCTTGCGCGTGCCATTGCCGACTTTCAATTGACCGACAACGCCCGTCTGACCCAGCCCGCGATGCACGGTGTAGCCCCATTCCCGCAGGCGTTCGGCGACCAGGTCGCCGGTGGCGAACTCTTCGTAAGCCAGTTCGGGATGCGCGTGGATCTGGCGGCGCAGCGCGATCATTTCATCTTCGAGTTCGGCGATGCCCGCCGGAATGGCCATGGTGTTCACGTCGTGTCTCCGTCATTGAAAGCGTGAACCCAGCATAACGACGCCGATTTTCCAGCGGCAGGCGTAAAATCGTTGCGGCAGCAACCCGTGGTTGCCACCCTCTTCCCATCCAGTCAGATGAAACTGCATCAGCTCAGCACCTTAGCGGCCATCGCCGATACTGGAAGTATCCGGGCTGCGGCCCGTTCGCTGGACCTGTCGCCGGCCGCCGTGACCAAGGCGATGCGCGAACTGGAAGCCGATCTGCAAGCGCCACTGGTGGTGCGCAGCGCGAGCGGCGTCGCGTTTACGGAGTTCGGCCGCGCGCTGGTCGTGCATGCGCGCCTGGTGTTGGGGCAACTGCAGCGAGCCCAAGCCGAGATCGAAGCGCTCCGCGGCGCGGCGGCCGGCAAGCTGTCGATCGGCGTCACGCCGTGGGTCGCGTTGACGTTTCTGCCGCCCACCGTGCAGCGCTTCCGGCAGCGCATGCCGGAAGTGCAACTGGAGTTCTTCGAAGGCTTGCTCGCGGTCGTGCAGCCGCGTTTGCGCGACGGCAGCCTCGATTTTTCGATCGGCCGCCCGCCGCCCGCTTCGCCGCAATCGGAGTTTCACAACGTACCGCTGTTTTCCACGCATTCGGCCGTGGTCGCGCGGCGCGATCATCCTAAGGCCGGCTGCCGCACGCTGCTCGAACTGGAAGACGCGGAGTGGATCTTGAACTGGGACCCGGCGAGCCGGGAGTCGATCTCGGACAATGTGTTCCGCAAGCGTGGCATGCAGGTGCCGCACACCATCCTTCTCGCGCATTCGCTGGCGGTTGTGCTGGGCTTGCTCGCACACACGGACATGCTCAGCATTTTTCCATGGCCGCTCGTGGAAGTGACGCTCGCGAAGGAGCAGTTGTGGGCGCTGCCGCTGCGCGAGACAGTCGATGAAACCATCGTCAGCATCACCTCACGCCGCGGCGCGCCGACGAGTCCGGCGGCCGCGTGCTTTCTCGACTGTCTGCGTGAAGTGATCGACGAAGGGGCGCGCTCGCACGATCCCGAGCAGCGCCGGCTGTTTCATTCGATCGAGTTGCTGCTTTAGTTATTTCGCCGCGCGGTAGAGATTCAACCCTCGTAACCGACCACGCCCTTGATCTCCAGAAAGTCCTCCAGACCGAACTCACCGTACTCGCGTCCATTGCCCGATTGCTTGAAGCCGCCGAACGGCGCCTCGGGGTTGTAGTCCGCGTAGTTCAGATAGATCGTGCCGGTGCGCAGGCGCTTCGCCACCGCACGCGCGTGCTCGATCGAGCCGGACTGGATGTAGCCCGCGAGACCGTAGAGGCTGTCGTTGGCCATCGCGATCGCTTCCTCTTCGGAGTCGTAGGCGAGGATCGACAGGACCGGCCCGAAGATTTCCTCGCGCGCGATCGTCATGTCCGGCATGACCTTGCCGAATACAGTCGGCCGCACGAAGTAGCCGTCCTTCAAACCTTCGGGGCGGCCCGCGCCGCCGGCCACCAGCGTCGCGCCCTCTTCGATGCCCATGCCGATCAGCCGCTGGATCTTGTCGAACTGCTGTTCGCTGATCACGGGGCCGAGGTCCGTGCCCTTCGCGTCCGCGGGACCGACGTTCAATGCTTGCGCGGCTTCTTTCGCATACGCCAGTGCTTCGGCTTCGCGCGCACGCGGCACGAACATGCGCGTGGGCGCATCGCACGACTGGCCGCTGTTGTCGAAACAGGCGCGCGCGCCGCGCATCACGGCTTCTTTCAGATCCGCGTCTTCGAGAATCAGATTGGCCGACTTGCCGCCCAGTTCCTGATGCACGCGCTTGACGGTATCCGCCGCGGCCTTCGCGACCTGCACGCCCGCGCGCGTCGAGCCGGTGAACGACATCATGTCGATGTCAGGATGCGACGACATCGCTTCGCCCACGGTGCGGCCTTCGCCGTTCACGAGGTTGAATACGCCGGCCGGCACGCCTGCTTCGTCGAGAATCTCGGCAAAGACGATGGCGGACAACGGCGCCAGCTCCGAAGGCTTGAGCACCATCGTGCAGCCGGCCGCGAGCGCGGGCGCGACTTTGGTGGTGATCTGCAAGGCCGGCCAGTTCCACGGCGTAATCAGCCCGCACACGCCGACCGCTTCCTTGCGGATCAGAATGCCGCTCTTCACGTACTCGAACTCGAAGGTATCGAGCGTGCGGATCATGGTCTCCAGATGCGCGACGCCGGTCCATGCCTGCGCATCGTTCGCGTACTGCAGCGGCGCGCCCATCTCGCGGCTGATTGCATGCACCATGTCGTCATAGCGCTTGCGATAGACGTCGAGGATCGCTTGCAGCAAGTCGATGCGTTGCGCGATCGTCGTCTCGCTGTAGGTGGGAAACGCGCGCTTCGCGGCGGCGACGGCGCGATCGACATCCGCCGCGCTGCCGAGCGAAATCTGCGCGAACGCGGCAGCGGTGGACGGATCGATTACATCGAGCGTGGCCGCGTTGGTCTGGTCGACCGGGTCGACCCACTGACCGTCGATATAAAACTGTTTGGCGTGTTGCATGGGGCTTGTCCTCTACATGAAAGTTTCAGGTCAGACGCGGAGCAAATCGCACCCGCAGCGGCGTCGCCTGCTTCACATCGACGCCGCTCAATCTGAATGTCTTCAAATCGAAATTCATCGCTACGCAGCTTTGGCTCAGACTCCGGCTTCGAATCCATTTTTCGCATCGACTCAACGAGTGCGACTTCGATCCAATCAACCAGGAGAGACACATGAGCAACATCACTTTCACCCGTATCGACGCTAAAGGCCCTGGCGCTTCCGGTCTGAACCCGGCCCTGCACGATCCGGCCGACGTCATTCTCGACGGCGCCAAGGCACCGCACGCCCTCAACGCTTACTCCGACGCCACCAACATGTTGTCCGCCGGCGTATGGCAATGCGATGCGGGCACACTGAAGCTGGCCGACCTGCCGATTCACGAAGTGTGCGTGCTGATCGAAGGCGAAGTCGTGATCACCAGCGACGACGGCCGCAGCGAACGCTATGCCGCCGGCGACGCCTTCATCCTGCACAAAGGCTTCTCGGGCACGTGGCATATGCCGGTAGCGACCAAGAAGTACAGCATCGTGTACTGCGGTTGATTCAAGTACTGCATTGCGCTGCTGCTTCACTGGAAACCGCATCTTTCAGGGTGCGGTTTTTTTATGCTGGTGAAAAAAGCCGCGTCCGCGCACATTGAGCGGACGCCTTTTCGTTACATCGGAAAACCCAGCGCCTTGATCGAATTGATCCACAGACGACGCCAGCCGCCGCGATCATCCGCGCCGTCGAACGCGTTGAAAGTGATCTTCGCGGCGATCCAGCGCACCGGTTCCGGCGGGATATACGACGGCCCCTTGCGCGAAATATCGAGCGACGTGATCACCGTATCGCGATGCCACAGCATGTCGAGGCCCATCTTCGCGCCGAAGCGGCTGCCCGCCACGCCGAAGCCCGTATAGCCGGCGACGAAGACGCTCTTGCCACCGTGATAGCGGCGCGCGAACACCGCGCCGCGTGAGCAGTAATCGATCGGGCCGCCCCATGCATGCGTGAAACGCACGTCGTCGAGTTGCGGGAAGGTGCGATAGAACGCTTCGGCAAGCTTGTAATAGGTACTCTCGTCGCGATCTTCCGCGGGATTCGGATTGCCGCCGAAGTGATAGCTGACCCGTCCGCCGAAGATGATGCGGTTCTCCCTGGTCAGCCGGAAATAATTGAGCTGCGTACGTGTGTCGTAAATGCCCTGGCGATTCTTCCAGCCGATACGCGCCATCTGCTCGTCGCTCAACGGCGCCGTCGCGATGATGTGATCGCGCACCTGCATCACGCGGCGTTTGATGTCAGTCACGCCGACGTCCGCGGTGCCCGTGCCGAGCAGCACGCGCGGCGTTTCGATGCGGCCCGCCTGCGTGTGCACGATCATCTTCGCACCGCAATCTTCGAGACGCGTGATCGGTGAATGTTCATGCAAACGCACGCCGAGTTTCAGCGCGGCGGCCTTCAAACCCCACGCGAGTTTCGCCGGATGAATCGTGCCGCTGCGATTACGCGACCACATTGCCCCGGCGAAAAGCGGCGAATCGAGTTGCTCGCGCGCGCCTTTGCTGTCGAGCAAGACCACGTCGTGTCCATGTGCAACATGCAACTCGTAATCGCCCTTCAGATGACCGAGATGACCCGGATCGACCGCGACCGTCATTTCGCCGTTCCATTCGACGTCCGCCTCGATGCCGTAGCGCGTCAACGATTCCTTGAAGCCGTCGAGATTCTCCTGCCCCAGCTTCTCGAGCACGTCGAGGTCTTGCGGAAAAACGCGCGTCGCATTCGGCAGACCGTGCATCACCGAAGTCGAGATGATGCCGCCCGGACGGCCCGAGGCGCCGTACGCCACCTTGCCCGCCTCGACCAGCACGACGTCGAGTGACGGATCGGCTTCTTTCGCCTGGATCGCGGCCCACAGACCGGTAAAGCCGCCGCCCACCACGACCAGGTCGGCGGTGGTCGGACCGATCAATTCCCGTTCGACAACCGGCGCGCGCGGATTGTCCAGCCAGAACGGAAACAGTTTTACCCCTTCAAACGCGCGCTTTACTGACTCGCTCATCCTGTTTGCCTACTCAATTTAAATGCATTGCTTGTACTGCACGAAGCCGCGCACATTGGGCTGCGCTTCAACCCGCGTCCTGCGTATCCAACTCTGCCTCGCGCTCGCGTTCCGCACGCACCCGCGACTGCACGGCTACCTTAAGCTTAGTCGCCGGCACCACGGGATGCACGGTCACATTGTGTTGCGAACCGCCACGCAGCCAACGTCGGCCTTGCGGTCCATACACGCCGTCCGGTTCCGGAAAGCACTGCAACAAAGCGATATACAATGCGGCCGCCAGCGTCAGCGAAACCGGCATGCTGATGTCGAGACCACCGGCGAGCTGGCCGAGCGGGCCGACGAACTGATCCGGCAGATTGACGAAGCACAGGCTGATCGCCGCGCTCGGAATCCATGCGCCCATCGCGCGCCAGTTCCAGCCGTGCGTGAACCAGTAGTGACCGCCGCGGCCGCCGCGATTGAACACCTGCAAGTCGTCGGACAGATAGAAACCGCGCCGCGTGACGAAGCCGATGATCATGATCACCATCCACGGACAGCTGCAGACGTTGATCAGCACCGAGAACGTCGACACGCTTTCGACCAGGTTGAACGCGAAGCGGCCGAGGAAAATGAAGCCGATGGCGAGGCTGCCGATCAGCAACGTGGCGCGCACGCGGTTCAGGAACTTCGGAAACATGCTCGACATGTCGAGGCCGGTGCCGTACAGCGCGGTCGTGCCCGTCGACATGCCGCCGATGATCGCGATCAGGCACACCGGCAGGAAGAACCAGTTAGGCGAGATGGCCAGCAAACCGCCCACGTAGTTATTCGACGCGATGAAATCGGGCGCCTTGCTGGCGATGATCGTCGCCGTGGCGAGGCCGAAGAAGAACGGCACGAACGTGGCCAGTTGCGCGAGCATCACCGCGAGGATCGTGCGCTTTCTCGGCGTGTTCTCCGGAATATAGCGGGCCCAGTCGCCGAGCGTGCAGGCGAACGAGACGGGATTGCTCATCGCGACCAGCACGGCGCTCACGAACGCGGGCCAGAAACCCACCGAGCCGAGTGCGACCTTGCCGGCGTAAGCGCCATCGAATGACTTGGTGAACGCGAACAGACCCACCACGAACAGAATGCTCGCCGCCCACACCGCGATCTTGTTGACCCACAGCATGAAGCGGAAACCGTACACGCACACGGTCAACACCAGCACGGCGAACAGACCGTAGGCGAAGCTCAGCGTCATCCAGTTGACCGGCAAACCGAGCAGATGGTTCGCGCCGCCCACGAGCGCGTCGCCCGAACTCCACACCGCCAGCGAGAAAAACGCGACTGCGGTCAGCACCGCCAGAAACGAGCCGACGATCCGCCCGTGAATGCCGAAATGCGCGCCCGACGAGACCGGGTCGCTGGTGCCGTTACGCGGACCGAACAGGCTCATCGGCGCGAGAATGCACGAGCCGATCAGCACGCCGAGCACAATCGACCAGACGCCCGCCTTGAACGACAAACCGAGCAGCACCGGAAAACTGCCGAGCACGGACGTGGAAAAGGTATTGCACCCGCCGAACAGCAAGCGGAACAGATCGATCGGCCGTGCATAGCGCGAGCGATCCGGAATGCGTTCGAAACTGAATGTTTCGACTTGAGTGATGCTGTTACTGCTCATTGTCTCCGACTCCTGTAACGGCCAGGTCAATCACAATGGCTCGCCACGGGGATGCGGCGTCCACTTTTCTCAGATGTCTGGACGCCACTGTAAAGACAATCGGCGCGGGCAAAAATATCGTCTGCCCAACCTTTACTTCGATCTCCCGCGATGTAACCCACAAGTCCCGTCCGGCAAGGCTCTGTGGGCAAGTGAAAGGCCGTATAGGGACTCCCCGCAGCGCTCGCGAAGCGCAAACGTCGAAGCGAATCGCGAGAATCCCCTCGCCTTTTTTGCAGAACCTACGCCGCGTCCCCGCCGCCCGCCTGGCGCGTCCGGCGGCGTTTTTTGGCGGCAGCGACGGCAGGCAGCGGCACCGGCACCGCGCCCGACATGCCGTGCTCGATCAGAAAATCGCGGAACAACCCGGCCACATGCGGCAGGCGTTTATCCGACACATGCATCACATACCAGTCGCGCTCGATCGGGTTGGCGGGCATGGGCAACAGCGCGAGCAGGCCCGCCTGAAACTCGAGCGAACAGGCGTGCAGCGACAGGAACGCGATACCCAACCCCGCTTCCACCAGCTGCTTGATCGCCTCATTGCTCGATAGCTCAGAGCCGATGTGAAGCTTAAGGCCCGCAAGGCGAAACAGATTCTCGACGGTAGAACGCGTGCCCGAACCGCGTTCCCGCACGAACAGATTCGCGCTTTGCAGATCGTCGAGCGACAAACGCTTTTTCTTCATCAGCGCATGCGCGGGCGAGGCGACGAACGCCATCGGATGTTTGGCGAATGCGGTTGCCGCCGTGCGCAATTCGCGCGGCGCGCTGCCCATCACCGCGAGATCGATTTCATGCGTTGCCAGCATACGGATGATGTCGGCGCGATTGCCGACCTTGAATTGCACCTTCACTTGCGGACGCGATTCTGTGAAGCGCACCAGAAACGGCGGGATCAGATACTCGGCCGTGGTGATCGCGCCGATCCGCAGCGTGCCGCCCTGCTCGCCATGCAACGCGGCCAGATCGTCGGCCGCGCCGTTCCACAGGTCGAGGATCTCCAGCGCATAGCGGGCGAGAATCTCACCGGCCGCGGTCAACTGCACGCCACGGCCCACGCGCTGCAGGAGCGGCGCGCCCGCAGCCTCTTCCAGCAGACGCACCTGTAGCGACACAGCCGGTTGCGTAAGCCGCAATTCCTCGGCCGCGCGTGACACGCTGCCGAGCTTCGCAATCGTATGCAGGGTCTTCAACTGACGAAACGTCGCGGCTTTTAACATAAGTGAAAACCTATATGTCCCGTATAAACATTAAATTGTGCTGCGGTTTTCGCCGATTCTATACTGGCCTGACAGATGGGCCGGCGAATGCCTGGAACCGCGCTTCGCGCGGCGCCAGCACCGGCCCGGCACGAACAACCTCAGGAGGATAGCGATCATGGCCGCAATCGATCAGCAGACAGGCACGACAACGCAACGGGCGCACCACGCGCAATCCATGCAACACACGGACAATACGGCGGCGCATCGGGTCGTGATCGTCGGTGGTGGCGTGGGTGGACTCGGGTTGGCCACGCGTCTGTCCGAATCGCTCGGACGTGCAGGCCTCGCGCAGATCGTGCTAGTCGACCGCTGGCCCACGCACTTCTGGAAGCCGCTGCTGCACGAAGCCGCTTCGGGCCAACTCGATCCCGCGACCCATCAACTGCAATATGCGGTGCAGGCCCAACGCCATGGCTTCGAATTCGAACAGGGCGAACTCACCGCGCTCGATCGCGCAGAGCGGCATATCACCTTGAGCGCATTGCATGACGCCGACGGCCGCGAAATTCTGCCGTCCCGGCAGATCGCTTTCGATACGCTGGTGCTGGCCATGGGCAGCGTGACGCAATATTTCGGCGTGCCAGGTGCCGCCGAACATGCGTTGCCGCTCGAATCGGTCGCGCATGCGGAAGCATTCCGCCGCAAGCTGCTCGATGCCTGTCTGCGTGCGAATCACGCACGCCGGGCGCGGACCGCGCAGGCGGACACGCCGGTGTCGATCAACATCATCGGTGCGGGCGCGACGGGTGTCGAACTCGCCGCCGCGGTGCGCGACACAGTACGTTTGCTGAATCGCTACACGCCGTTCTCGCTCGATCCGGTACGTGACTTTCGCATTCGTTTGATCGAAAGCAGCGGGCGCGTGCTGCCCGCTTTGTCCGAAACGATTTCAGCGCGCGCGCAGCGGATGCTCGCCAGTCTCGGCGTGGACGTATTGAGCTCGACACGCGTCACCGAAGTGCGCGCCGACGCCGTGTTGACCGACGGCGGCGCTCCGCTCGCGAGCGACATCGCAATCTGGACGGCGGGCATCTCGGGACCGCCTGTCTTGCGCACGCTGGACGGCATCGCGGTGAATCGCAACGCGCAGATTCAGGTGAATCGCACCTTGCAGTGCACGAACGACGCGAACGTATTCGGCCTCGGCGATTGCGCGGCCTGTCCCGCCGACGAAGCAGGCGCGTTCCTCGCGCCGCGTGCGCAGGTCGCGCATCAGCAGGCGCTGTTTCTTGCGCGCACGCTGAAGTGCCGCATAGCGGGCGAAGCGCTGCCCGAGTTCGTGTATCGCGACGCGGGCACGCTGGTCGGCTTCGGGCGCGAAGGCACCATTGGCAGCCTCAGCAGTAGCTTGCTGACGCAGCCCGTGTTCGTCGACGGATGGCTGGCCACCGCAGTCTACAAGCTGATCTATCGGCGGCACGTGATGACGCTGACCGGCTTCGCGCGCATGGCGCTCGATTCGGCGAGCCACTGGTTACGCAGACGCGTGCATCCGGTGATCCGTCTGCACTAGACAAAACCTTGCTGCTCACGCGCCGCCCCACGCGAACGGTTCTGCAAGTGAGCAGCCTGTTGGCTGCTTCAATCTGCCGCATCTGAAACGCGTCCGTCACGCGCATGCAGCCCGGCTCGCTCGCGACGGCCAACTCCCGCTTCACGTCCTCGCTGGTTTTTCCTTGCGACGACTCCCGCACGCCACCTCGCATTCCGCACGATCTATTCTCCGTTTCCGTTTGATCGGGTCCTCATGCCAGCCCGGAGAGACTCCCTGAACGTGAGCGCGACATGACGGGTCCCGTCATCGGGACGATGCGCCGCAACAAAAGATGCACACGAGATTTATGACGGAATTGTCATGCTGCTCTCATGTCCGCATCGATCAACTATGGTATCTGTACGATGGTCGCGTCCCATCCTCACATTGAACCGTATGCTTCACTTTCAACGAATGCGAAGCCTGACGATGCGCATCACGCATTTCGGCGCAAACGTCCCAGTGCGTTGGGCGCGGCTCCGCATTCATCATCCCGTTTCACTCGGGGCCGCGCTGCTCGTCATCGCACTCAGTTCGCTGGCATTCTGGTGGAATCAACCTGACGGGCTGTTCAACGGCGGCGACCCATCCTGTTCCTCCGCATATGGGAAGCCGCGCGTCCGGCACGAGCCGTTCTTCGAGCGAGGCCTGCTCTCGCTCGAAGTGTTTTCCGCGATGACCCGCACCATGTCGCAGCCCTCCGGTTCGCCGTCTGCAGCCCATCACGACCTCGATGCATCCAATGCGTCGGCGTCATGCGCGCCCACACGCATCGGCCGCTGACCCACAGCAGTGAGAGAAAAATCATGCGCATCCTGATCGTCGAGGACGAGATCAAAACCGGCACGTATCTTCGCAAAGGCCTGACCGAAGCGGGCTTTATCGTCGACTGGGTGGAAGACGGCGTGACCGGCCAGCATCGCGCCTTGACGGAGGATTACGATCTGATCGTGCTCGACGTCATGCTGCCCGGCCAGGATGGCTGGACGGTGCTGAAAAACCTGCGCCGCACCCATTCGACGTCGGTCCTGCTGCTCACCGCGCGCGACGAAGTGGACGACAAGGTTCGCGGCCTCAACATGGGCGGCGACGACTATCTCGTCAAGCCGTTCGACTTCGCCGAACTGCTGGCCCGTGTGCGCTCGATTCTGCGACGTGGCCAAACCCGCGACGCCGCCTCGCTGCAAGTAGCGAATCTGGTGCTCGACCTGACGCGCCGCAAGGCCACGCGGCACGGCGACATGATCCTGCTCACGGCCAAGGAATTCGCGTTGCTATGGCTGCTGATGCGCCGTCAGGGCGAAATCCTGCCGCGTTCGACGATTGCTTCCCAGGTGTGGGACATGAACTTCGACAGCGACACGAATGTCGTCGACGCCGCGATCCGCCGCCTGCGCGCGAAGGTCGACGACAACTACGAACCCAAGCTGATCCACACCGTGCGCGGCATGGGCTACGTATTGGAAGAGCGCGGCTCATCGCAGTCATGATTCGACGTCTGCTCGCGGCGCTGCTCGTGCCGCGCACTTTGCGTGCGAGGCTGTCCATCCTCTTCGCGCTTTCGACCTCACTGCTACTCATATTCAACGGCGTATTGCTGTATCACGGCCTGAAAACGCGTATCGAAGCGGCGTCGGCCCGCGAGATGACCACGACCCTCGCCGCGCTGCAACTGCGCCTGCACACCATGCCCAGCATTCAGGCGATCAGCGCGGATCGTGAGACGTGGTACAACCAGCTATATGGTCATCAGAACCTCGATATCGCACTGTTCGACGCGCACGGCGCACCGCTCGTTCGCACCAACGGCTACTGGCCGAATGCGGAGGCGATGACCGTTCGCACTGCCCTCGCGCCGGTGCGCGTGTCGCTCGAAAAACTGCCGTTGCGATTTCTGGTGGCGATGGCGCCGCTCGGCGACCCCGCCGGCAGTCAGGTGCGCGTGGTCGTCCAATACGACGCGAGCGGCGAACGCGCGCTGCTGCGCGCTTATGCGCTCAATGTTCTGGTCGTCATCGTAACGGGGACGCTGGTGAATGCGCTGCTCGCATGGTCGATCGGCCGTTTCGGATTGCGGCCGCTGGCCCGTTTGACGGCGCGCGCCGAGCAGATCTCCAGCCGCCATCTTGCGGAACCGTTGCCCGAGCACGACATGCCCGGCGAACTGAAGGAACTGAGCCGGGCCTTCAACCGGATGCTCGCGCGCCTGCACGACTCGTTCACGCGTCTCACGCAATTTTCGTCCGACCTCGCGCACGACATGCGCACCCCGCTCACCAATCTGCTGGCGGAAGCGCAAGTGGCGCTCTCGCAACCACGTTCCGCCGATGAATATCGCAGCGTGATCGAATCGAGCGTGGATGAATGCCAGCGCCTCGCGCGTCTGATCGACAGCATGCTGTTTCTCGCGCGCGCGGACAGCATTCGCCACCGGCTGACGCTGCAGTCTGTCGATGCGCGCAGTGAGGCGCTGCGCATTGCAGGCTATTACGAAATCATGGCCGCCGATGCCGGCGTGGAGATCGTCGTCTCGGGCAACGCGCGCTTCGAAGGCGATGTGCTGATGGTTCAGCGGGCACTCAGCAACCTGATTTCGAACGCATTGACCCACGCGCCGCGCGGCAGCGTCGTCGACGTGCGGTGCGCGGAACACCGGCGCCATGCGCACGTGTCGGTGTCGGATACTGGCGCCGGCATTGCGAGACCGCATCTGGAGCGCATCTTCGACCGTTTCTACCGGGTCGATCCATCGCGGCATAACTCGGCGAGCGGCACGGGCCTCGGACTTGCCATCGTCAAGTCGATCATGGACGAACATCACGGCGAGTGCAGCGTGGAAAGCGTGCCGCACGTGCGCACCACCTTCAGCCTGCGCTTTCCGAAGCATCCGCCAGTCAGCTAGGCGAAGCACGCGCCCGCACGATGACAAAACTATCATGCGGTGATCACCACGGCCTCATCCCCTGCCCCGCACAATGTCCCTGCCTGATCGATATTGCTCAGTCATCCAGATCAACCTGCAGAGGGACACCGCTGCACTTACCCACGCGATCATCGCATCAACGGAAGCCCGTTCATGACATACCCGAAACGCATGCTCGTCGAAAACCTCGCATGGTCCGACGAAATCAACACCCGCGATCCTGCCTATTTCCGGCGCCTCGCCAGCAATCAGCAACCGAACGTGCTGTGGATCGGCTGCTCCGACAGCCGCGTGCCGGAAGCCATTACGCGGGCAATGCCCGGCGAGGTCTTCGTACATCGCAATATCGCGAATCTCGTCGCCGACAACGACGAGAGCCTGTCGAGCGTGCTCGAATACGCGGTCACGGTACTGCAGGTGGAACATGTGATCGTCTGTGGGCATCACTGCTGTGGCGGCGTGCAGGCGGCGTTGCGGCCGCCCGCGCCCGAGTTGCCGAACGTCAATCGCCGCATTGGAGGAATTCGCCGGCTGAGTGCGCTGCACAGCGCCGAATTGCGCGAGCTGCCGAGCTTCGAGGCGCGCGCGGATCGACTCGCCGAGCTCAATGTGCTGGCCCAGGTGCAGGCGCTGCAAGCCATGCCGTTGATTCAGCGCGCACAGCGCCCGGTGCAGATTCACGGCTGGATTTTCTCCATGCACGAAGGGCGTTTGAAGACATTGACCGGCGCGCCCTGGACCGCGGACTACAACGCGATCGCCGAGGCCGCAGCGGGCTGATTGCCTCTGCGCCAACCTGCCGGCATCGCTGCAAGGAGACCGACACGCCCCGGTCGACCGTGCCGCTCGTCGTGGTGTGGTGCGAATCGCATACCCACGCTGGCTGGCAAGCTGACGGCATCGCGGACCGTCAGTCAGTCCAGAAACTCCGTCGCCCGCTTGCGCAGCACCGCGCCGAAGTCGTCGAGCCAGCCGATCGACAAACGCCAGCTCTGCCAGTAGAGATCGACATCGATATGCTTGCCGGGCGCGATCTCCACCAGTTCGCCGCTGGCCAGATGCGACGCGATCATGCGCTCCGGGCACATGCCCCAGCCGAGCCCCGTGACGCAGGCACGCAAAAACCCGGCGACGTGCGGAATCCAGTGCAACGGCGGATCGAGGTCCGCGCGCGTGATGCGGCGCATGAAGCGCTTTTGCAACTGGTCCTTGGGATTGAAGTCGACGCACGGCGTGCGCCGCAAGCTCTCGCGCGTCACACCGTCGGCAAAGTGACGCGCGAGAAACTCCGGTGAACAGACCGCCAGATAACGCATCCGCCCGAGACGCGTGGAGCGGCAACCCTGAACCGGCTCGGCCTGCGTGGTGACCGCGCCTTGCACGCTGCCGTCGCGAATTCGCTGCGCGGTGTGGTCCTGATCGTCGATCACCAGATCGAGCAGCATCTCCCGTTCAACGCAGAATTGCGCGACCGCGTCGATGAACCAGGTGCCCACGCTGTCGTCGTTGACCGCGACGCGCAGCGCCGGCCACGGTTCGACCAGCGTGCCGGGCAGCGCCGGCAGGCGGCCGGTCAGCTCCGCTTCGAGCAATTGCACGCGTTCGGTGTGGCGGCACAGCAGCGCGCCCGAGGTGGTCGCGACGCAAGGCTGGCCGCGCTTCACCAGCACGCTGCCCACGCGCTCTTCCAGCAGTTTGACCCGTTGCGACACTGCGGACGGCGTCACATTCAGTTCGCCGGCGGCACGGTCGAACGAGCCGTGGCGCACCACGGCGGCGAGCGCATCGAGCAACGCGTAGTCGAGCATTAGTGTTCCTTAATCGGCGTTAAGTGAATTAGCTTCTCTTATGAGCAGCAAACCCGCAGACTAGCCTCGTTCGCTGCTCCCGTCTACTGGATCGATTATGAATTGGCTTTCTTTTTCCCACGGCGCCGCCCTGTGTGCATCCCTGATCGTGACGATCGGCGCGCAAAACGCCTTCGTGCTGCGTCAGGGCATCATGCGCTCGCATGTCGGCAAGATCGTTGCGCTGTGCGCGTTGTCGGACTTCATTCTGATCGGTGCGGGCGTCGGCGGCGCATCGGTGCTGGTCGAGCGCTATCCCGTGTTCGTCCACGCGATGCTGTACGTCGGACTCGCCTATCTGGCGTGGTTCGGGATCAACGCGTTGCGCCGCGCGGTGCGGCCGGAGCACGCGGTGATGGACGGCGAGAACGTCGGCGCGGCGCCCGTGCAGCGCGCCGTGCCGATCATTCTGATGACGCTCGCCTTCACGTGGCTCAATCCGCACGTGTACCTCGACACATTCCTGCTGATCGGCACGGCCGGTGCGCGCGAACCCGAAGGCGCGCGGGTCGCCTTCGCGCTGGGCGCGATGGCCATCAGCGGGATCTGGTTTATCGGTCTGGGTTACGGTGCGCGCGCCCTCGCGCCGCTCTTCAAGCGGGCGACGGCATGGCGCGTGCTGGATGGCGCGATCGGCAGCATGGTGCTGCTGCTCGCAGTCACGCAGTTGCGGTGAGCGCCGCCAGCGCGGTTGTAATTGGACGATGTGGGCAGCAAGCCGCGACTCTCAGAAAGCACGGGTGCCCGCGCCATGGCAAACCCGTACGCAGCGCCCCACTAGATGCATCCGAGCGCAGACGCCTTCAACGTGGCCGCGGCGCGGGTAGAACATTCGAGCTTGCGAAAAACACTTTCCACATGCGTGCGCACGGTACTCGGGCTCAGTTCGAGAATGCGGGCGACCTCCTTGTTGCTCGCGCCCAGGCTGATGTGTTTTAGCACTTCCGCTTCTCGCGGCGACAGCAAGCCTGCTTTCGGCGTCTGCCCACGCTGGCCTGACGCCGGCGAGTCGCCGAGCTCGGAAGAAACGATTGCTTCGACCGCTTCTGTATCTAAACGCCCCGCCTGCGCCTGCTCGTCGAGCAGAGCCGCGGCCTGTTCCGGTGAAAATGCCGGTCGCCAGGGACGCGCCGAGCAGAACGCCACCCACGCGGCGGCAACCTGGAGTACACGCGCTTCACGTCCCATTGCATCGCCGCCGCTGCCGCGGAAATAGCCTGAACCGTCGAGACGTTCGTACGCGAACGAAGCGATCTCCGACTCGCGAGCGAGGCCCTCGATCTGCTTGCCTGCACGCGCGGTCCAGTAAGGCACGAGGCGCACCTTTTCCCATGCGGCCGGAGAAAGCTCGCCGGGTGTGTTCCAGATGGCATTCGGGACCGCCATGCGTCCCATGCCGTGGAGCAGTCCCGCCGTGTAGGTGCGCCGCCGCGCCTCGTCGTTCATGCCTAAACTGGCGCAGCAGGTGCCGGCCGTCTCGGCTACCTGGCGCGAATAGCCGGTCATCCACGGCAGCTTCAGATCGATCACGTCCGCGACGATCTCCGGCGCGCTGACAAGCTGCATCGCAGCCGTGCAGGCGGACTCGGCATGGCGCTGCGCAGCCGGATCGGCGAGTTCCTCGAGCCACGCGGCGGCACGCGCTGAGGCGAGTTGCGCGAGTTCCAGCGGATATTGCCGGCCGGCCTTTTGCGCGATCAGCATCTGCGCGCGCTCGAGACCGTAGACCCGGCTCAGAATCTCGAGATCCCCGGCCACGCCGACGATGAACACCGCAGCGGGCACATCGCGGCCCGGCCGGTGGTTCGGCAAACCAGCGCCGTCCCAACTTTCGAAAATGCGTCGAAGCGCTTCCTGCGTCGCCTGTGTGAGGCCGAGCATATGCGCCACCTCGCCCGAGACCTCGCAGTGTATCTGGGCCAGCGAGGTGATCGCGGCGCCCACTTGCGCCGGCGAATTGCCGGTCCCGGTCCAGTCCGGCCGCATGGCGAGCATGGCCGCGCGGCCGCCGACGTCGTCGCCGAACCAGTCGGAAAAACCGGTTGCGTTGGCCGTGCAGCCCGACCACCTCAGAAGGGACACCTCCTTGACGACGTCGCACTGCGCGTCGTCCAGACCGGCCTCTGCCGCGAGCCGCGCCGCCAGCCAGCCTGTGCGGGGCGAATGATCGGTGGGCTGCCCCATGCTGAGGTCGCCAATGAACGCCAGAGCCTTGACGGCGTCCAGTACCCGGATTGCAGAAACGTCATGCATAGCTTTCGACCTTGTTGTCAGTACCCGCTCATCCAGTGAAACCGGATCGGCTCGGACATTCGACCGATACAGCAAACCGGCCAAACAGCGCATTCTCCAATCCGCAAACTGTTTCTTATCCAACCAAGTTGACGAAGAGGATGAACATTATGAATACCTTGTTGAAAAAGTGTCTGGCTGCGACGTTGATGCTGGGAGGCCTGGTGTCGCAGGCCGCCGTCACCCCGGCAAGCGCCGCCGCGCCGAACGACGGTCTCAAGGGAAAGAACGTCGTGCTGGTGCACGGCGCATTC
Organism: Paraburkholderia sp. BL18I3N2; assembly: GCF_003001875.1. Classification (NCBI taxonomy): domain Bacteria; kingdom Pseudomonadati; phylum Pseudomonadota; class Betaproteobacteria; order Burkholderiales; family Burkholderiaceae; genus Paraburkholderia; species Paraburkholderia sp. BL18I3N2. Next base: position 145,931 of record NZ_PVNC01000011.1, on the reverse strand, counting down.
GCCGACGGCTCGGGCTGGAACAAGGTGATTCCGCTGCTGGAAGCAAAAGGCCTGCACGTGGTCGCAGTGCAGAACTCCCTCAAGTCGCTCGACGACGATGCCGCGGCAACGCAACGCGTCATTGAACAACAGAACGGGCCCGTCATTCTGGTCGGCCACTCGTGGGGCGGCGCGGTGATCTCGCAGGCAGGCAACGACGACAAGGTCAAGGCCCTCGTCTACGTCGCGGCGTTTGCACCGGATAACGGTCAATCGATCAACGACCTCCTCAAAGGCAAGCCCGCGCCTTCCTGGATGACGGCATTGCAGAAGGACTCCGCCGGCTATCTGACACTCTCGACCGATGCGATCATGAAGGACTTCGCGCAAGACCTGCCGCCGGTCGAAGCCCGTGTCGTAGCCGCGACGCAAGGCCCGTGGTTTGCCGGCTGCGCGGATGACAAGGTCGCCACCGCCGCGTGGCATGGCAAGCCGTCGTGGTACGTGCTGGCGCAGAAGGACCGCATGATCCCCCCGCCCTTGCAGGCCGCGATGGCGCAACAGATCGGCGCGACGGTGGTCAAGGTCAATACGAGCCACGTTGCGATGCTGTCGCAGCCGACTGAAGTCGCCGCAGCAATTATCACGGCGGCTCGCGCGGCGAAGTAAGGGTGGGAGGCTGCCGGACTGTTCTGGGGAAATCAACGTGCAGGCAGCCGCTGCACGCATGCTTAAGGATCTGTAAAGCCGGCAGCCGTAGGATGCTGGCCTGAGCGTGCGTCGTCCAGCCGGGGGGGTGTTCTCCGTGAACGTTAGACGCAGCGCTCACCTTCTCTCAGGTTCTGGAAGCCTCGGAAAACCAGAAACGTTCAAGCCGGTTATCGCCGGCTTTTTTTTGCCCGTTAACCTGACATCGCGAACCACGCGCACCGGCACTGACGGCGACGGCCGGATGTGCTGTCAGGCTATACGCGAACTCTTCGCCGCGGTCAGTGATCGCGCGCAATGAGTCAGACATCTACGCACCGGTTTCGCGCCGCTCACCCGTGACTGTCGATCCAGGCACGCGCCCACTCGAGACCCGCGCGTTGCGCTTCGTCCTCAGTATCGAAGCAGGCGAGAATGCCCGACGCTTCGACCAGCTTGCCGGCAAGCGTGATGGTCCCGCTAGCGCCGTACCGCTCGGGCTGCAAGATGTCCTCCTGCTGCAAGATGGCGTGACCCCAGACCGTGTAGCCGTGATAAGTCTGGGACTCCATCAGCGTGTCACCTCGGGCGTGACGCCGCGAAAATCCACCCGCAACACATTGCCCTCAGGCGTGATCTGCCGCGGAATTTCGGACATGTCCGGTGCGTGTGCAGGCATGCTTTCCCGCCGATCCGATTTCGCGACGAGCCTTGCAACCGGCGCCGGTGCAGGCCGCGCGCGAGCTTTCACTGCATGGGGAACGATGTGCCGACTCCCGGCAGGCCGGCGGGCAACGACCGCGCAATGCGGCTTGCCAATTCGCGCTTCCGGCGGGTTCCAGACCTCGACATAGTGCCCGCCGGCCATTGCCGTCGAAGCCGCCGCGAACAGCATGATGCCCAAGCCCAACAATCGAAACATGTTCTCTCCTATGCTCCGCCGCTCGCGCCGCCGCAACTACAGCAGCGCCGTGAGATTCCATGCAGGATACTGTACATCCATACAGGTCTTTGCGCAATCCAATGATCGTCGCGGAGCAGCTTGCGCTGCGGACATGACGCCAATGCGTAACGGGGACGAGAACATAGCCGCCGCGCGGTTTGCGAGCGACGACCAAAACTCTGAATGAGCTTTGGCAGGCAGGAAGCCCGACGCGGATTGTCGGGAGCAGCAGTCGAACTGCAAAACTACCACATGGTGGTTTGAAAGCGTTTTCGGATTGGTTGCGGATGTTCGCTGCACGGTCGAGAACCTGAATCCGCAACCCATCAATATCAAGTGCGGCGAAACCGCCGCTCCCCCTTTACTCCACCGTCACGGACTTCGCCAGATTCCTCGGCTTGTCCACATCAGTCCCGCGCGCGCACGCCGTGTGATAAGCCAGCAACTGCAACGGCACCACATGCAGAATCGGCGACAACGGCCCATAGTGCTCCGGCATTCTGATCACATGAATCCCCGGCTCACTCCCAATCCGCGTATCCGTATCCGCAAACACATAAAGCTCGCCGCCACGCGCCTTCACTTCCTGAAGATTCGACTTCAGCTTCTCGAGCAGCGCGTCGTTCGGCGCGATCGTCACGACCGGCATCGCATCGGTGACGAGCGCCAGCGGGCCATGCTTCAATTCACCGGCGGGATACGCCTCCGCGTGAATATAGGAAATCTCCTTGAGCTTGAGCGCACCTTCGAGCGCGATCGGATAGTGCGAGCCGCGTCCGAGAAACAGCGCGCTTTCCTTGCCCGAAAACTTCTCCGACCACGCGATGATCTGCGGCTCCAGCGCCAACACCGCGTTCAACGCGGCCGGCAGATGGCGCAACTGGCGCACATAGTCGGTTTCCTGTTCCGGGCTCACCGTGCCGCGGATTTTGCCGAGCGTCGCGGCAAGCACGAACAGTCCGACCAGCTGCGTAGTGAACGCCTTGGTCGACGCCACGCCAATCTCGCGGCCCGCGTGCGTGTGGAACGACAGTGACGTCAAGCGCACCATCGCGCTCGTCGCCACGTTGCAGACGGACAGCGTGTGCTTGTGTCCGACCGACTGCGCATGCTTCAACGCAGCGAGCGTGTCGGCGGTTTCGCCGGACTGGGAGATCACGACCACCAGCGCTTTCGGATTCGGCACCGAATCGCGGTAGCGGTACTCGCTGGCGATTTCGACCTGAGTGGGAATCTTCGCGATCGATTCGAGCCAGTACCTGGCCGTCAGTCCCGAGTAATAGCTGGTGCCGCACGCGAGAATCAACAAACTGTCGATATCCGCGAACACGGCCGCAGCCTCTTCGCCGAACAGCGACGCATCGAGCGATTCGCCTTGCGGCACCGTATCGGCGGTCGCGCGCGGTTGCTCGAAGATTTCCTTCTGCATGAAATGCCGGTACGGGCCGAGTTCCACGCCGCCGCCATACGCGGCCACCGTGCGCACTTCGCGCTCTACGTCGATGCCATCGCGGCTCACCACGCGCACGCGCTCGAGCGTCAACTCGCACACGTCGCCCTCTTCCAGGAAGATGAAGCGTTCGGTCTCGCCGGCCAAAGCGAGCGCGTCGGACGCGAGGAAATTCTCGCCTTCGCCGATACCGACGACGAGCGGCGAACCCTGCCGCGCACCCACCACGATATGCGGATGAGCCTTATGCTCGACCGCGATCGCGTATGCGCCGTCCAGTTGCTTCACAGCTTCGCGAACCGCCTCGAACAGATTGCCGCGATACAGGCTGTGCACGAGGTGCGCGACCACTTCCGTGTCGGTTTGCGAAACGAACACATAGCCCTTCGCGCGCAGCATCTCGCGCAACGGCTCGTAGTTTTCGATGATGCCGTTATGCACCAGCGCCAACTCGTCCTTCGAAAAAATCGGATGCGCGTTGTCCGTGACCGGCGCGCCATGCGTCGCCCAACGCGTGTGCGCGACGCCCGTGCCGCCTTCGAGATGCGTCTCGCGCGCCTGGGCGTCGAGATCGGCGACGCGCGCCGTGCTGCGCGCGCGGCGCGGACCGACGCCGGCCAGGACGGCGACACCGCACGAGTCGTAGCCGCGATACTCGAGACGCCGCAGTCCTTCGATCAGAACCGGGACGATGTTACGTTGCGCTACCGCGCCGACAATGCCACACATAAATTTGTTTTCCCACGTGATGTTGTATCGGATGGAGCGAGCCGCCCCGAATCGGATCGAGCCTTATGCGTAGCCGGCCGGGTTGGTCGATTGCCAGCGCCAATGGTCGACGCACATGCGCTCGATGCCGTACTGCGCGCACCAGCCAGGCAGCTTTTCCGGAGCGGCCGGATTGGCGAAACACGACGCAACGTCGTCAGGACGGTTGTCGTCGTAATACTCGATCGGCTTCGAGACGATTCGCCCACCGCCTTGAGCGCCGCGAAGTGAATCGCGCCGCTCACCGGATGCGCGTCGAAAATGCGCTGCAGCGCGGCTCTATCGCGCGAATCCGTTTCATAGAACGTGACACGCTTGACCGTGATCTGCTCGACTCGTTTGAGCGACTCGCGGTTGCTTGTTGACGAGGTTATCGACCACGACCACGTCTTAGCCACCGTTCAGCAATTCCGCACAGGTATGCGAGCCGATAAGGCCCGCGCCGCCGGCGACCAGAATCGTGCCTTTCAAGTCCATGCGAAATTCCTTTTGGTATTGATTCAATCCGCTTGTTACTGCCGTGCATTGCCGGTTCCGGCCGCGCCCACGCCGACGGTCGCGAGTCCGCCATCGGTGACGTACGGCACGAAGCCGGCTTCCGTAATCCGCGCCGCGGTGGCGGCCGCGCATGTGTCGTCGGCGGGTGGGCAATAGTCGATGGACAGCACCGGCAACCTGTATTGATCGCGGATCATTGCCGCCTGCATCAGCAGCCAGTCGCGATCGGCCTGCGGCACTTCCGTGTAACGCTGCTTGCCGGCATCCCAACCGCGGTACAGCGATTCGAACGCCACCATGTAGGCGAGATCATGGACCTGCGGCAAGACCTCGAAACCGCGATTGAAGATCAGCTTCGCGCCGGGATAACGCCTCTTGATCGCGCGGATGACCCGCACCAGCCCCGCTTCCTGCGCGGCGCGCGTGGCGTCGGTTTTGGCGATCAGGTGGTAGGAATCGAGCGTGTCGAGAAAGAAGCCGCGATAGCCTTTTTTCCATAACGGCGCGATCACCTTGTCGACGAAAAACGCCGGCCATTCAGCGGCCGTCTGATCGATCACGTGCGAGGCCCACGCCTCGTTGACGCCCGGCAGCCACTGGCGCGGCATCGCGCTGTAATACGCTCGATGCGGGTTCACCTCGCCCACGCTCACATACGCGAACCACGCCGGATGGCCCTGCCGGTGAGCGCGCGGATCGAAGTGCGCGTCGGGATCGACCACCACGACATCGAACCCGGCCAAATCTTCGACAGGCGGATTCATGCCGTAGTACAACGCCACCGATGGTCCCGCCGGCGCGTTCGCCGCGCCCTGCGCGTGCGCGACCGAAGCCAGCGCGCCGAGCGCGGCCATACGCGCGAACCGGCTGACACGATGCAGCAGCGCGCGTAAGCTGAAGCCTCGGTCTTGATCGTGATCGTGCTCGGACAAATCCGGCTCCTCTTTCATGTTGTTCGGGCAACGCCGCCCGCTTGACGCCGTCGTTTCTAGCTACGCACGGGCAGGAACGGCCACCAGCAAATACTGTCGAGCGATACAGTCGAGATCGACGGACTGAAGCCCGCCTGTTGCGCAGCCGTCCATGCGGTTTGCGCGGCCGAACTCGCCGTGCATGACGACGTGTAGTCGAGCGACCCGACGAGGAAAGCGCTGCGGCCGAGATTCTGCTCCGTGCTTTGCCACGACTTCAACTGCTGCACGATCGACGTGCTCGTCGACGGCAAGAAGACCTGTTCCGCGATCACGCCGTCGATTAGCCACGGAAACGATACACCGCCCGTCGTTGCGCCCATGGCCGATACCGGCGCCGCATTCGGCACCATCGCCAGATCAGGAAAGCGGTCGCGCAGTTGCTTGACGAGATCGAGACCGCCCTGGGCGCAGGTTGCATTGCACGGGGCACTCGACGCATTGGCGCCGTGTCCGACGATTTCGAAGTTATCCAGCATGAAGCCGTCGACACCGGTTGCCGCGAGACGCGGCGCGATGTAGTTGACAATCAGGTTCTGATAGTCGGCGTTGGCGGGATTCATCCAGTATTCCTGGAAGCCCGAATATCCGCTGATTTGCGCCGCAGTATTCGCGCCGCACGACACGAAGCCGGACGGCACCGTGTTCCAGTAAGTCCGCCATTTTTCGCAGGCGCCGAAATTCAGGTAGCTGAGCACTTTCGCGCCGTTCGCCTTCAACGCGGCGATCTGCGCGGCTGAGAAGGCAGGCGTGCCGTTGCCCGGATCCGCGTCGATCACGATCACATTGAACGTAGCCGCCGCCTTGGCAATGTCGAGCGCGCTGCCCCGGCCGTAATAGGCCGTCCACACCGGCGATGCCGGCAAGGCGCGGGCCGTCGAGATCGCGGGCATGGTAGTCGAGCCGGAATTCGTCTTGTTCGACGAATTGCTGGAACCGGTTGAGCTTGTCGAACCAGTCGAGTTACCAGAGGTACCCACGCTTGCGCTCGCCGCAGTCGCCGTAGCCGCCGTCGATCCATTCGATCCATTGGAACTGCCCGTGCCGCTGCCGCCACCTCCGCAGCCGGCCAGCAGACTGCACGCCGCGACGATCACGGCTGCACTGAGCCAGCATTGGACGGCTCGGCGGCCGTCATGAACATCGGCGGCAAGGCGCGCGCGAGCGGCCCGCCGAAGCGGGCCAAATTCAGCTTGATACATGGTGGAATCTGAAGTCGAACGGTGTGAGGTCAAAGGTGCCGGCGCGCCGGGTCGTCTCGTCGAGCGCGCCCTGCCGTCGCCGCTTTTAGCACGGCAGCATGAACACGATTTCGAGCCGAACCGGGCACGCCCTGGATCAACCCCGCAACATATACGTTTCGTATTCCAAAGACATGAATTTGCGGTCGAGCACCTTCACGGCTGCCACCACCACGACCAGCAACGCCAGCGCGAATCCATAGCCGTAGAAATCCGGCCCGAGCCTGAGCGTGATGCCGGTGAAGAGTCCATTCAGGACGACGAAGGCGCCGGTGAGCCGCAGCACCATACGCCGCCCGTCGAGATAGAAGAACACGTTGAGCAGACCGAGCAGCAACACCTGCAGACTCGCCGACACCACGTCGACCACAAGCAGCGGCATATACAGCGGAGAAATGCCGAGCGAGCCCAGCACACGCTCGCCGAAGGCGACGATCAGCAGCAGCACGACCGTCTGCACCTTGATGATTTCATACAGGCCGGCACGCACGCTGCCCACCATCATGTCGCGCATTTCGTTGATATGGCGCAGCGTCGCGCCGCTGCGCACGGCGTTGTAAAAGGCGTCGTAGTACTCGACGAAATCCGCCTCGATGCGCACGAGGAACGTCGCCATGCCGGGCATCACGCACACATAGGCGATAAAAATCGGAATGTCGTAAATCACCGATGCATGCAGCGGCCCGATCACGCGCGTGCCCGTGCCCGGCGCATACCAGAACATGAACTTGTCGAGCCACACGCCGATATTGAACAGCAGGCCGACCAGCGCGAGGCTCGGATAGGCGAAACGCCGCTCGAACACTTCGAACGAAACGAAACGCTCGCTGCGGTAGTTACGGTAAATCAGACCCGACAGACCGGCGAGCAGCACGACGTGCCCCGCCACGAAGCCGCAGAGCAGACCGACCAGTCCATAGCCGTTCAACGCGAGCGCGAGACACACCACGCACGCATAGCCGACGGCGAACACCATCAGGATCTGCCGGTACTGCTTGACGCTCGACAGGAAGATCACGGCGATCCAGATGTTGCTGACCACCACGAAGCCCGTAATCATCAGCAAGCGGTAGATCAGCGGCTCCTCGCGAAAGCCCACCAGCATCGCGACCACCGCGACTACGCTGGCCATCACCGACGACACCAGCACCACGCCGTTGTAGTTCGACAGCACGAGGTCGTCGCGCTTTTCGAATAGCCGGTCGGAGATGAAACGCGTGAACGACAGTTGTAGCGGCCCGGTCAGAATCAGACTGAGCGCGATCAGATAGGTGACCGACACCTGGAACTGCACGATCGCGAAAGTCGGAATCACCGAAGTGAGACTGATCAAGCCGATGATCAGGATGCCGAAGATCGACAGGATCAGCGGACCGGAACTGATCAGGCCCGCGTAGGCATAGGCGCGCGCCACGCCGGTCAGCGTGTCGCGGCGCATGATCTTGCGTAATTCGAAGCCGATACCCGCCATCAGCGTGTCTCCTGCGGTTGAACGGGCTGCGCCGAACTCGCGTGCGGCTCCGCCTTTGATTGAGTGCCGTGATGCATCGGGCAGCGCGCCGCATCGGCGGCCGTATAGTTGCGCTCGCGATCCGGCATGGCGGCGAGACGCTCGTACAGCGCCCGATAGCGGTCGATCATCTGCTTCTTGGTGTAATAGCGGCGCACGCGCGCGAGTCCGGCTTGCTGCGCGGCCTGCCAGCGGGTTTCGTCGGCGAGCAGCGCCAAAACCGCCTGGGCGAAGGCCGCCGGGTCCGCGAGCTGGACCACCGCGCCCGCGGAGCCGAGCGCGCGATCTTCCGCATCCACGCCTTCGATCAGTTGACGGCACGAGCCCACGTCGGTCGTGATGGCCGGCACACCGGCCGCGAAACCTTCCAGCACCACCAGCGGCAGCGCCTCGCTGATCGAGGTCAGCGCGATCACGTCGATCTGCGGCATCATGTCGTCGATGCGCTGGAAGCCGAGGAACTTCACATTGCGGCTCAGGCCGAGACTCTCCACGAGCGCGCGGCATTCGAGCGCGTAAGCGGGATCTTCCTCTTCCGGTCCGATGATCCAGCCTTCGAGGTCCGGCATGGTGCGCGACGCAATGAAGATCGCGCGAATGAAGGTCTTGATGTCCTTGATCGGCACCACGCGGCCGATCAGCGCGACCACGCGGTGCGAACGCGGTTTGCGTTGCGCCACCAGCGGCCCGAGCGCGTCGACGTCGATGCCGTTCGGAATGCATTGCGTACGCTCGGCGCGTGCGCCGTCCGTGATCTGGCGCTGGCGGTTCGCCTCGTACAACGCGACGATATCGTCAGCGGCATCGTATGCGAGCTTGCCGATCGCTTCGAAGAAACGCACCCACAGTTCGCGGAAATAGCTGACGCGCGAGATATCGCGCTCGAACACGCCGCGGTTGTCGCGAATCCACTGGCTTTGCAGCAGGTCGATCTTGCGCTCTTTCGTGTAGATGCCGTGCTCGGAGATCAGCAGCGGGCGGCCGGTGCGGTAATGCATCAGCGCGCCGAGAAAGCCGCCGTAACCCGTCGATACCGTGTGATAGACCTTCGCCGGCAACAGCTTCTCCGCGACACGCGCGAGTTGCCACAGCGGCTTGTGCATGATGCGCACGGTCCAGAAATAATCGGTGAACGACGGATCGGTACAGTACTTCTGATACTGATCGACGATCGTGTCCCACGCCGCGCGGCTCGACAGGAACTGTTCCTCGTTCAGCGCGCCATTCGCCCCGAGCATCGGAATCATGCTCGCCATCAGACCGCCGACGTCCAACTCGCTGCGCGGATCGCGCAAGGCGTCGTGCAATCTCTGCGAGCGCGCGAACGCCGCGGCGTCGCCGGCGACGGCACGCGGCTGAAAATCCGCCACGACCTGTTCGTACAGGAAGTGCGTTTCGATATGCACCACGTTGTCCGGCAGCGCGTACGCGGCGCCGTTGTAGTCCTGCTGCCGGCTGCCGATGAACACAATCGCGAAGCGGGTCTCCGGGTAGGAGCGGATCATTTCATTGACCCAGCTCGACACGCCGCCACGCACGAACGGGAACGTGCCTTCGAGCAATAGGCAGACATCGGCATCGGCGGCACGGCGGATCGGGAGTTCTTTCATCATGACCAGTACTTCACAACCGGTTTGAGTGTGGGCAACGCGGCGGCATTGCCCAGCGATGCGAGAAGCTGCTTGACGCGAGCGTAGTCGCCGCGCAGAAAGTCGGCTTCCGCCAGCCACGGCACCAGCCGTTCGCGCGGGAAGCCGAGTGCGAGCGCCTGGCCGATGTATTCATGCGCGGCATTAGGCAAGCCGTTCGCCAGCGCGAGACGGCCGCGAATCAGCCACAGCGCGGCGTCGCCCGGATCGGTTTCGAGCGCCGCCTGGGCGTAGCGATCGGCCTGTTGCAGCGTATGGCGGTAAACCGCGCCCTGCACCAGGTTCTGGTACACGAGTTCGAAGTACAACTCGGCGAGCAGGCGGTTCAGCGCGTGGCGCTCAACGTCGTTGTCCGTCGCTTCCAGCGCTTTGCTGGTGCGGAAGATCTTCTGCATGATCTCGTTTTCGGCGTGATCCAGCGTGCCGTAAGCGATCAGGCGAATGTCTTCGAGCGGATCGGCAAGCAACTCGCGCAGCAACGTGCCCGTGGTGCGGGTAGGCATGCTCTGGATCGCCACCAGCGCGGACAGCCGGTCAGTGGGCGACACCTGAGTGTTGGCGAGGCGCGCCTGCAAACGCGCGCCGCCGCCGTGCGACACGCGCGACACCAGGTAGGTGACGAATTCCGGGCGCGGCACATCGGCGAGTTGATCGCTTTCCTTGCTGCCCGGAAAGAGCGCCGCCCAGATGCAGCTGATCAGCACCACGAGCCCGCCGAACAGCGGCACGAAGGTACAGGCGAGCCACAGAAACAGCAACGAAACCGCGCGCGGCTCGCGGTAATTCAGCGGCAGCCATGAGCGGAACGCGACCGCCTCGGCGAGCCCCGCCAACGCCTGCAATGCGAAAAAGCGCAGCAGCGGATCGATCGCGCCGGCCGGTTGCAGCAGGCTCGCGACCGCCAGATATTGCACGATCACGGCCACCACGGCCGCGAGCACGCCGACGATGAGAGAAAGGGGCTTAGACATCGAGGCCGCTTCGCTTGAGAAGACGCATCAGCGCCGCGCCCGGTTCGTCGCCCTCGAGGTGGAGCGTATGAACGCCGACGCGCGCACGTTCCAGGTCGGTGTTGAACTGGGCAGTCAGGCTGGCTTCGATCCGCGCCAGATAACCGTCGATGCCGGTCGTGTCGGTGGCCGGCATCAGATTCACCAGCACCGACTGCTTCGCGGTCTGCACCGGCCACATCACGTCGAGTGAACGGCGGCGGCGCATGACGTGCTCGAACAGCGAGTCGCCCTCTTCATCGCGCGGAAACGCCAGCGCGACGAGTGACGACGCCACGCCCGCCTTCTGCTGAAGACGCGTGAGACGGCTCAGGTCGAGTGCGAATTCATACGGGCAGTTCGGCACACGGTCGAGAATGCGCTGCACGAATGCGGAATGCTCGACGCCGTCCGCGTAATAGCCGAGCAACACCAGCAGCAATTGCAGGTTGTCGAAGTTGAGCGACAGGAACGGCATGCGCTTGACGACGAGCAGTGCGCGCAGTTCGCCGTCCGCCGATACGAGCGGCGCGCACACCAGGTACTGACTGACCGGCACGACGGTGTCTTCGTTCTTCAGATGCGCGACGCTCAGCGTGTTCAACGCATGCGTGACGAGTTCGTCATGCGCGGCGAGTTCGAACGGGTCGCCGATCTGCGCGATGGCCTGCGTGCCGAGCTTGCCGTGATGCACCGGATACAACGCCGCGACTTCGATCTGGCAGGCTTGCGCGACAAATTCGAGCAGACCGCTCGCGCCGCCAAGAGGATCGCCGCCCGGCGGATCGTTTTCCTTGCCCGCTGCCGGCACCGCGAGCGCAGTATCGGTAGCGACCGACAGACGGCGCAGCTCGGTAATCGAATCGCGCAACGTGGTCGGACGCGACAACAAATCCTTTTCGAGCCGCTCGTGCGAGAGCCGCATCAGATAGTGACTGTTGGTCAACGCGACGAGACGGTCGTTCAGGTAATCGTTCAGCGAGGACGCGCGCTCGGCGCGGCTGCCCCACGTATCGCCGAAGTGCCCGGCGAGGATCGTCTGGATCAAACCGCCCGCGAAGTACAGCGTGGGGAACGGGCCGCCGTGCGGATAAAAGAGCGCCCATGCGCCGAGCATCAACGCTCCGCTCAGCAGGCCGAGCAGGCTGCCGTAGCGCAAGGCCACCAGCAGCGACGCCAGCCACAGCCACGGAAAACCATTGTGCAGCAGCAACGGGTCTTCGGGATGAAGCCAGCGGGCCACGGCCAGTACGACCAGCACGAGCACGACGGTCTCCACGATCGCGAACGGCCGCGCCACCGCGGGCGCCAGCAAGCGGCGCACGCGTCCGAGATTGCCGAACGGATGCGCATGGCGCGGCTTCGAGGCGCCCGGGTTGTTTTCCACGGCTGCGGTATTCACGGCCATTTCCTTTTCACATGTCGGGTTGCGGTTGGCGGCCCGCACTTCGGGCGCAAACAGGCAACCTTGGGGATATGCTTATCGATGCTTTTACTGACGCGCTTGCAACGGCGACAGAACCTTGGCGATCAACGAGGTCGCCACGCTCGACAGACCCGAACGGCTCCAGCCCGTACGCGTGCCCGTCGCGCTCCACACCACGGCGCCGTTCGACACGTCGATCAGTTCGAACGTCACGCCGACCACCGGCTCGCCGTCCACGCCCGTTTTGTAGCGCCATTCTTCAACCGCGCCGGACAGCACGTAGCGGGCGTTCTGCGAACGCGCCCATTCCAGCGCTTTGTCGCTGTCGGCGCGCTGCGTCGTGTCGAACAGCGAGTTGCGGTTCGAATCGGCCGGCGCGATGCGCACATCGGCGATCCCGCCCGCGCGCAGCGTGTTGGCCGCGATCGACTCCGCGCTGTGACCGGCATCCGGCGTTTCAGTGTAGTTGGCGATCGACACCACCGCCACCTTGTCACCGCGCGCGAGCGCGGGGCCCGAGGTCTGGCGCACCGTGCCGCAGGCGCTCACCATCAGGGCCAGCGCGGCTGCCGCGACACACCAGGCGCTCGTACGAGCCAATCGTTTAATGCCGTACATGAAGAATTCTCCTTGGGATAACTATGCGAAATCCGGTTCAATAAAACCAGCTATAGCGCGCGCCGATCTGGGTCACCGGCGTGCCGAGACGCGAGACGCGCTGATGCGAGAAAAAGAGTGCCGCGTGATCGCCGCCGAACACCGTGCCCGCGAGGCCCAGACTGATCGACGGCCCCCAGCCCTGGAACGAGTCGTGCAGCACGCCCACGTCGAGGAACGGGCGCCAGGCGCGCGTGTACTGGTCGATCAGATCGTTGCCGAAACCGAAGAACAGCCCGTATTGCGAGTAGGTCTGCGGGATGAAGGTGGATGCGTCGACCGGCCCGGCGCTCGCCGGAATCAGCCGCGAAATCAGGCCGTCCGCGGAGCCGCTCGCGCCGTAGTCGCCATGCGCGCCGATCAGGCGCACCGTGTAGTCCGGATAGTTCGTGCGGATCCGATAGCCGATCTCACCCGTCGAGAGCACGCCGCTGCCGAGGTAATTGCGCGCCTGGCTGTAGAAACGATCGGCTTCGACGGTGCCCGTCGCATACAGATGCTGCGTCGCGCGGTACGTGATCGTGCCGGCCACGTTGTCCTTCATGCCGCCGACCTGCAATGCCTGCGATTCCCGCGCTGTCTGATTGCGGCCCGCTTTCAGCGCGATCGACAGCGGCGAGTTCCTGCCCCACTCCGCGCCCACCGACACGCTATAGAAACTGTCGAGTGCTTCGCGGCGGCCGGCGGTCACCATGAAGGCGGTGTCGTACGTTTGACGGCGCGCGTAAAACTCCACCGAACGATCCACCGAAGGCACGTTGGTCAGTTGCGACTCATCCGTCGAGTGCTGAAAGCGTTGGACACCGTTCACGCCGACCATGTAGTGATCGGCGACCTTGATGCTGCCCGCCAGCGTCTGCTCGATATAGTCGAGCGGATGTTCGACGAAGCTGGTCACGGTCGCGTCGAGCGATTGCGGCCACGTCAGCGCGGTTTGCTCCAGCCGGCTATGCAGCTCGGAATCGTAGGGCGCGCCTTCCAGGCCCTGAAACGCGAGGTTTTCCGCCGCGCCCGGACGATCCACCGCGATCGAAGCATCGATGCGGTTGTAGAGCGGCAAGCGTGCGCCTTGCTGGTCGAGCAGACGCTCCATCGCGGGCTTGTCGTTTTCGGCGAGTGCGAGCGCGATCAGCTGCTCCGACGGCTGCACCAGCACGTCGGCGTACTGGCGGGCCAGCCAGCGCTTCGCCAGCGGATTCGCTTCATGCGACATCGCCCAGGCGAGCGCCACATCGCGCGCCACCGACGAAGTCAATAGCGCCTGATCCGGCGACTTCGCCGCGGCGGGCGCCTTCACCGGTTGCGCGGGCGGCAGGCCGGCCGCGTCGCCGAGCAGCGTGCGGCGGGCTTCGGCGTTGTCGTTGCGGCCCGCGTCGCTCGCGAGCAGATCGATCAGGAAAGCCTTCGACACGTCCGCGTTTTCGAAGATCGACGCGAGCGTGACGCGGCGGCCGAGCATCTGCTCACGCACTTCGCCGCCCTGCGAGGCGCGCGTACGCAGCACGATCTGGCCTTGCGCACTGTTGGCGCGAACCTCGGCCTCTTCCTGCTGCATCTGACGCCAGACGTTGCGGCGGATCGACCAGGCGAGATCGCTGCGCCCCGCCATTTCCTGCGCTTCGGCGTAGGCGAGTTGCCACAACGGATCGCGCGACATCGACGCCGACTGCAGGCGCAGATACTTGAGCGCCGCTTCCGGCCGGTTCAAACGCATCTGCGCGGCGGCCAGCGGCCCCCATAAAGCCGGTGCCTGAGCGGGCGCATCGCGCCATTCGGAGACTGCCTCGCGCAATTGCGCTTCGCTGCCGTAGTCCACCAGCGTCCAGAGCAGCGCGGCGCGCAAGTCGAGTGTCGCGCCGGGCAGCGACACCGCGTGCTGCAAATCGTGCAACGCGTCGAGCGGACGATCGATCTGTCGATAGTATTCGGCCCGCACGCGCAGGAACGCCGGGTCGGCTTCGGCGGCCGTCAGTTGTTCGGGTGTCAGGCCCTTTAGCAGCGCATCGACGCGATCGTATTGCTCGGCATCGGTGTAATAGTGAATCGCGCTCTGCAGCGCGCGCTGCGAATGATCGCGGCGGAACTGCAGCTCGGACGTACGGGCCGCGTCGACAGGATACGCGTCGTAGAAGTACGTCATCGCGCTCAGGTCCTCAGGCGCCGCCTGGCCGCTTGCCAGCAGATGCTTGTAGGCGTCGTTCGCGACGTCGTCACGCTGCAGCAGGCGCGCGAGCTGCGCGGCGTTGCGCCAGAACAGCACGTCGTCGTCCCTGGCGCCGCGGCGCGCGGCGAGCAGCGTGTCGAGCGCGCCCTTGTAGTCGCCGTGACGATACAGAAGGCTCGCCGTGCGCAGCGCGTATTGCGTGTTCGACGGATAAAGCTGGTTCAGCTTGCGGTAATAAGTCAACGCTTCGTCGTCGTGACCCGAGCGCTCGGCGAGCTGACCCACACGCACGTCGATCGCTTCCGCCGGTGAATTGCGCTGGCGGCCGCGCAGGAATGCCAGCGCGTCGTCAGGACGGCCGAGACGTTCATAAGCTGCGACTACGGAGTCGACCAGCTTCAGGTCGCCGGGCGAAGCATTCGATGCCTGGATCAACGCGGCCAGATAGGCGTTGTCGTCGTTGAGCATCGGCGCGAGGCGCATCACGTTCTTCCAGCCTTCGGGGTCGTGCGTGGCTTGCGCGTAGGCGAGCCACATCTGCAAGGCGAGCGGCGACGCGTGATTCCATTCGGCGACCTGAGCGAGGCGCTTGGTCCAGACCGGCGAACCTGGGTTTTTGCTGACCTGCTCCGCCGCCACGCGCTGAGCGTTGGGCAGATCGCTCGATTCGAGGAACGACTGATAGAGAAGGCTTGGCACGTCGTTGGCAGCGGCAGCGTTCGACGCAGCGGCCGGCGCAGCCGCGGCGGCTGATGCCGTTGCGGCGGGCGCAGCAGCAGCGGGTTTCACGGACGCCGGCACAGCGCTGGAAGCCGCGACGCGCACGACATGCACATCGCGCGAACCATGGGTACTCGCGCG
Source organism: Paraburkholderia sp. BL18I3N2 (assembly GCF_003001875.1). Classification (NCBI taxonomy): domain Bacteria; kingdom Pseudomonadati; phylum Pseudomonadota; class Betaproteobacteria; order Burkholderiales; family Burkholderiaceae; genus Paraburkholderia; species Paraburkholderia sp. BL18I3N2. The sequence continues at coordinate 130,138 of NZ_PVNC01000011.1, read as the reverse complement.
CATGGCAAAACCAGCCCGCACTTGCGGACCATCCATATAGGCGTACTGCCCCTGTGTGCCTTCTTCACTTGCACGCTTGCGGATAAAGTCGACGAGCCGCAGCGCGCCGTCCTCTTCCGGCTGAGCCTGCGCGTAACCGGCCAGCGCCTTCGCGTAACGGTCCACGAGATCCGGACGATGCGCCGCGCGCGCCAGATTCAGCAGCACCACGAGCGTTTCGCGATCGTGTCTGAATTCGGCGCCGTGTTGATCGGCGGCAGCGAGCGCTTCGTCGAGCAGGTTGCCCGACTGCAAGGCCTTGATGCCTTCGATAAAGCACTGACGTCTCGCATCGAACGTCGCCGCGCTGGCTTGCAAACGGAACCAGCCGTTCGCCGCGCCGCGATAGTCGCCGCCATACATGGCGAAGCGCACTACTTCGCGGTTCCAGCGCGTTTGCTGCGCGGGGTCCTGTGCAGCGAGGCGCGCATAGAGTTGCCCGGCGAGTTGCTGCGCATTCACCGACGCCGCCGCCTCGGCCAGCATCTGCAGATCGGCATTCGACCACGTCAGCGCAGCCGCATTCGTGAGCTGCGTGCGCAAACGGTCAAGCGCGGCCTCGCGGCCCGGATCGTTGGCGGGCAGTGCGAACGTCTCGCGCGTGTCGACGGTCAGACGCAGCAACTGCGCCGCGCGGCGCAGGTGCTCGTCCGGTATTGCCTCCATGCGGGCAGCGATACGGCGCGCGTCCTCGTTGCGGCCCAGACGCACGTACTGCGTGCCGAGCACCGAGAGGATTTCCGAGTTGTCGGGCTGCACGCGCAGCCACGCTTCCAGATACGCGATGCTGAGATCGCTCGGCGCGTCGGTCGACGTCATCCGGCTGCGCAAACCGCCGCGCGGATGCACGAGATAGAGCGTGATCAACACGACGCCCGCGAGCAGCAGGACGAGCCACGTGGGCGCGATGCGAGGGCGATTATCGACCACAAGCGACCTCGATTGACTGATAGTTCAATTTCTGTCCGACGTCGGCCGGCGTATCGAAACGCAGGAATTCGCCGTCGCGGCGCGTGGCGACAGGGTGTCTATTGACGCTGACCTTGCACTGCTGCGCGTTGGCCAGCTTGACGAACGGCTGGTAGTGACCGGCGAACTCGAAACGCACGCCCTGCGCCGTGCGCTGGAAATTGCGCACGAAACCGTTGGCTTCGCCGATATACGGCGCCGCGTCCGTGGCGTTGCCGATCGCAAAGCGCGCGCTGCCGCCGTCGATATGGATATACGTGCCGTCCGGACCGTTCGCGAAACCCGTCACGCCGGAAGCATCGGCCAGCGACGGTCTGGCCGCCTGCGGCCAGTGCAATTCGCGCACCTCGCCGTTGCCGCGCACGATCCAGTCGTTCGCCTGCGGGCCCACCTCTTTCGCCACCGCGAACGTGTGCCAGTCGAGCACCTTGCGGATGTACTCGCTCACGTAGACCGGCATGACCGGCTGCTTGAGCACCGTCGAGAAGACCTGGTCGAGCGCGCGCAGCGAGGCCACCTTGGTGCCGCTATACATGTGGTAGTAGATGTCGATCGGCTTGAAGCGCAGCGGCTTGTCGGTCATCGAAAAAGTTTCGAGTACGCGCTGGAAACCGTAGAACGGGCCTTGCCAGTCGTTCGTGTAGACGTTCTCGTCCTGATTCGGCGCATACACCTGATAAGCGCCCGGCCCCTTGTCCACGCCGATCGGCGCGATATTGGTCCAGCTATTGGCCGAACGGGTGATGACCGTGTCGCCGCCGTTGAAGTTGTAGACCCCGGCTTCGTACACCTTGCGCACGACGAAACCCGGCGGACGGCAGTCGCCCGACCATTGCAGCAGCACGGTCTTCTTTCCGGGCGGCGCAAGGCGGGTGTTGATGTAGTCGATCGAACCGGTGATCTCGCGGTCGATATTGAAGTGATACCCCGGAATGTTCAGCGAGAACGCCGCGTCGCCGCCTCCGCGATCCACCTGCGCGCCGGTCTTGCTGTCCACCTGCTCCCACTGGAACGGATGCGAGTACGTGTGCGTGCCGATCTCGACGTGCGGCAGCGCGAACATCTTGCGCGCGATCTCTTCGAGACGCGGCGAGATATCCGGATGCAGACCCTTGGGACCTACTTCACCTTCGATCACCGAGAGCGTCATCGGCACCTGATAGCGGGTGAATATCTGCTGGTACAGCGCTTCGCCGGAATAGTCGGGACCGGGGAATTCGGCGCGCGAGGCGAAACCGTCGCCGTCCACGTGGGACATGAGCAGACGCCGGCCGTTTTCAGTCGTGACGCTCGGCGACGGCATGTCCTGCAAATGCAGTGCGGCTTTCATGAACGCCAAGGGCTGGATCGCCCAGCGTTCCTGCTCGATGCTGTCGAGCGACGCCACGGTGTACGGGCTGAGCGCGTAGCCGCCCCATGGCGTGAGCGCAACCTGATCGACGAGCACGCCGTTGGCCGAAACACGCAGCAACGACTGGCTGCCCGAGCCCACGCGCACGCCTTGCAGATCGCGCGGTTCGGGCTTCGGGCTAATTTCGAAGCCGACCATCGGGTCGCTCTTGACCACCGTGACCGGCGCGGCCAGCGTGCCGCCCACGGCTTGCAGATCGAGCGCCGCGCCCGCCGAACCGGCCGCGTCGAAGCCGAACGCGCCGAGGAAAGCGACAGGCACGTGATCCGCCATGCGAGCCGCGACCCAGCGTTGCCACGCCTCGGGATCCGGCACCGCGCCGCGCTGGATCCATGCGACGACGCCCGCGTAACGGTCCGGCGTAATGGCGTCGGGCAGACGCGACGAGAAGTCGGCGTACTCGACGTCGTAGCCCATATAGTTGAGCGGCATGGCCAGATCGCGCACGCCGGCGCTCAGGTCGAGCGGGTCTTTGGTATCGCGGTCCTGCACGACGAGAATCTTGCGCGGCAGAACCTCGATCTTGCCGATGCCGACCACGTCGCGTGCCTTGCTCGTCACATATGGCAGCATGCCGGCCGACACGACGCGCGCGGCCGTGTCGCGGGCGCATTGCCGGTCGTTGCGCGCGCAATATTCCACGGACACCACCGGCACGCCGCTTTGCTGCGTGAACGCGCGTGCATCCGCAATGCGTTGCGCGCGCAATGCTTCGGGGATTTCCAGAAGCTGGCCGCTGTCGTCGATACCGCGCACCAGCGAATCGCCGACTACGGCGTAGAGCGACTTCGCCACTGGCAGCGCGTTGCGCATGACGTCGGCGCCGCCCGCTACGAGACGCGCGTCCGGATGAACTTGATGAATGCGGCCGGCTGCGGCCACCGCCACGGGCGTGTCGAGCAGGAAGCCACGATAGCCGCGCTGCCACAACGGCTCGATCTGGCTGGAGAGGAACGCCTCGGCCGAACCGGCGGTCTCGGCGCCGTTAGTGCGCGCGATCCACGTGGTATGCGCCAGCGGATGAGCCGCCGGTCCGAAACCCGTGGCGGGGTCGACCACGACGGCGTCGAATGCTTGCAATTCGCCGACAGGCGGATTGGCTGCATAGAAGAAAGCGAGGTTGGGTTGAGACGCGGCGGAGTGAGCCGCCGCAGCGGACTGCAACGGTGTGGCTTCAGCCTGCGTCGATGCCTGAGTCACTGCCTGAGTCGCTGCCTGAGTCACTGCGTATGTCGCAAGCGGTGCAATACCGGTCGCGCCAAGCACTGCCGCAATCAAGGTTCGCGTAAGAAATCTTTCGCCCGCACGTTCGACAACCCCGCAAGAGTCCCCGCCGGCGCATGCCCGGGTCCGCTTCTTCATCGCCAAAATCTTTTCCCCGTTCAGTCTGAACGCGAGCGGCGTTCTCCCTATGGGAAGAAAGTTTCCGCTTGCGGATTTTCGAGCCGGCCCGTCGGCATTATTTACATCGCGCAAAAGTAACGTCGCGGCGGATGCGATACCGACTTTTTGTTTGTTTACTGGTAAGGCGGTGGAAGATATCACATGACATGGGGTGTCTCAAGTTCGCTTATGCCGTTGCGTCAATCCCAATAGTTAAAGAACGGCAAATGCATCCGCTTGAATTCAAAGGCAAACGATTGCGCGCCTCCGAAAGCCGGACAGTAATGACGGCACTACCTGAAATTAATTCGTCAAGCGAATCGACAGTGTGTTGGAAAATCGCCTCAGAGCGTTTCCGATCATGCTGGCCGCGCTTAATTCTTCTGATCATTAAATCACACATGCCCTGCGGTACTTTGTCAAAATCGCCCAAATCTTTTTAAGGCGTGTCTAACACTCGCATTTGACTGCTCGGCGCCTCGGATCGGCACCGCACCAGGCAATAAGTACCGAAACGCATAGACAGAAATTAATTTTCCGATATCCTTCACGGGCATTCGATTCAAGCGCTGCGAATAAATAAATCGGCACCCTAAAGAAAATTCAGGAGATGCCGTAAGCGCAGTTTGGGCAAACCCGGAGCGATCCGGCGACGCAAAGCTACAGGGACTCCCTCGCGGGAGTTTGCCAGTTGCCCGCCGTATCCACGGCGGGCCAATCGACAGCGGTGACCACACCGCGTCAGGAGGCTACATGCAAGAAAATCGGGGAATGGGTGCAGTTGCGTTTGTGGCTTCGGAATCGGCGGAAGCAATCCGTCTTTTGGGCCGCACAGGTAGAAGTCTGAAACGGGCCGGACTGATCGCGGGCCTGCTAGTTGTGGGATGTCTGAACGGCACAGTCTTCGCGGCGAGCGCGGCGACCACGACAACCACTAGTCTCGTCGTACCTTCCTACTTCAATGCCACCAGCAGCGTCGCGAACTGGAACAGTCTCGTGACCTCGGCGCGCAAGGTGCCGACCACGGCCATCCTGAATCCCAACAGCGGCCCTGGCGCCAAGGAAGATCCCAACTACGCGGCAGCCGCCGCCAGGCTTCGCGCCGCCGGCGGCAAGGTGCTGGGCTATGTCTCCACCTCGTACGGCAAGCGCTCGCTTTCCGCGGTCGTGACCGACATCAACGCCTACGTGGCGATGTATAAGGTGGACGGCTTCTTCATCGACGAGATGACGTCCGACAGCCAGATGTCGCACATCCAGTTCTATCAGTCGATCTACAACTACATCAAAGGATTGAACGCCACCTACTCGGTGACGGCCAATCCGGGCACCAACATTCCCGAGCTTTACGCGAGCTTGCCGACGGCCGACCAGTTCGTCGTGTTCGAAAGTACCGCGAAGAGCTACGCGAAATACCAGCCGATGAGCTGGCAGGCCGCCTATCCGAAGAGCCGCTTCGTGCACATGGTGTACGGCGCGACCGCCGCGCAGTTGCCGGGTGTCGTGCAATACGCGAAGACACATGGCGCGGGCGGCGTGTATGTCACGTCGCTCTCCGGCGGCAATCCGTATAAGGCACTACCGCCCTACTGGAACGATGAAGTCACGGACGCCGCCGCGCGTTGACGAGCCGACTCATATTGACATCGACGTGATCCTTGCAGCGGCGGGCGACGCCGGCCGCTGCATCTCGTGAACGACGCAGCCGCCGCGTCGTGAGCGTGACTAGAACACACCCATCAGTTTGGACAACTGCGAAACGTACTCGCCGTATAGCGGATCGCTTTTCACCTGATCGGGCTGTCTCGGCCTCGGGAGATCGATCTTGACGTCGTGAATCACGCGGCCGGGGCGTTCGGACATCACCAGCACCCGGTCCGACAGAAATACGGCCTCGTGGATGCTATGCGTGACCAGCAACACGGTGAGCGTGCTCTGCTGCCAGATTCTCAGTAACTCGACATTCAGGCGGTCGCGCGTGAGCGCGTCCAACGCGCCGAATGGCTCGTCCATCAGCATCACGCGTGGCTCGAGCAGCAGAATCTGCCCGATCGCGGCGCGCTGCCGCATGCCACCCGACAACTCATGCGGATAGCGATCGGCGAACGCCGTCAGACCCAACGTTTCGAGCAAGGCGGGAAGGCGCTGATCCACTTGCGCGCGCGGCAGATTCCGCAATTTGGCGCCGAGCCGGATATTGGCGCCGACGCTCAGCCACGGAAGCAGGTTGCTGGTCTGAAACACCACACCGATGTCCGGCACCGGCGCGCCGATCGGTTCGGCGCCGAGGAGAATACGGCCCTCGTCGCTGGGTACGAGGCCCGCGACCATGCGCAGCAAGGTGCTCTTGCCGCAGCCGCTCGGCCCCAGGATCGAAACGAATTCCCTCTCGCGAATCTGCATCGAGACGCCGTCGAGCGCGCTGAACGCTTGCGCGCCGCCGCGCGCGGCGAAACGCTTGCCCACCTGCTCGACCGAGATCAGCGCGGGCGCCGTCTCGTCCTTGTGCAGCGGATGAATCGCCGCGCCGTTTGCCGCGGCGCGCTGCACGATACGCAACTTGTCGACCAGTGCCATCAGACCGTCACTCCTCTCCACCATACGCCGCGCGAAACCAGTTCGACGGCCCAGTAAAACAGCATGGCCAGCGCGGTCACCATCAGGATCGCCGCGAACGAAAGCGCTGTCTGCGCGTTCGAGGTCGCGAACACGATCAGATGCCCGAGCCCGGACTCCGAACCGATGAACTCGCCGACAATCGCGCCGATCACCGCGAGCGGCATGGCGATCTTCAAGCCGTCGATCAACGCGGGCAACGCAGCCGGCAAGCGCAAATGCCAGAAGGTCCTGGCCGGCGACGCGCCAAGCGCGCGGAAATGCTCGTCCAGATTGCGCGGCACGCCGGCCAGACCACCCATCGTCGCGATCACGATCGGGAAGAACGCGAACAGCACGGCCGCGGCCAGCTTCGAGGCGAATCCATAGCCGAACCAGACGATCAGCAAGGGCGCGAGCGCGATCTTCGGCATGCTCTGCAATGCGGTGACGAGCGGCAACAAGGTGCGTCGCGCGATGCTCGACATACTCGCGAGCAGGCCGATCGCGAGGCCACCGACTAGCGCCAGCGCGAAACCGGCGAACACTTCCCAGGCGGTTGCGAGCGTATCCGCGAGCAACTGGCCGCGCATCTCCCAACCGGCGGCGAACACCTGCGAGAGCGCCGGCAGCACGTAGTCACGCGTGCCCGTCCAGCGCACGCCGAACTCCCAGACCAGGCCGATCACGACCCAGAACGAGACGGTTTCGATGAATCGCTTCATAAGGGTTCCAAATTATGTCTGAGCGGAAGGATCGGATTTCTTCGCTTCGTCAGCGCTGGTTTGCGTGTCGCCTTGCGCCGTTTGCGCCGACTTCTGAGCCGCCAGATGCGGTGGCGGCGGAACCACGAAGCGCTGGAAGCGATATTGATCGAACGATTCGATGGTGCGCTCCCACACCTGCGGCTCATGTTCGTCGCGCTCGCCGATCTGCGTCATCTCGCAGTACACCTCGACGTTGTTGCCGTCCGGATCCTTGAACACGAGGAACAGGTTATTACCCGGACCATGGCGGCCGATGCCGCGCACGATCTCCACGCCATGCTCCTGCAACACCTTGACCGAGCGCTCCATTTCCTCATAGCTGTCGATCAGATACGAGAAGTGTTCGAGTCCCGGTCGCGAATAGCGCGGCAAGTCGTTGAAATCGGCGGAATCTTTCGGCAATTGCGCGAGCGCGAGATCGTGGTGATCGCTGCCGGCGCGCAGAAACACCATCTGATCGCCGATCCAGTCGGATACTTTGAGGCCTAGCACTTCCGTGTAAAAGCGCGCGGACTTCTGAATGTCGCGCACCATCAGCACCATGTGTCCAAGCCGCTTAGGACGCAAACTGTTCATTACCTGTCTCCTGTGTCATGCACTGGCTGCGGTCTAAATGCTGTTTAAATCGCGCTCTATTCCACAAACCGGTTCGTATAAAGGTCGGCCGCCTTCACCTTCGCGCCGGTGCCGAACGCGTGCGACACGAATGCCGCGGTGGCGTCCATGCGTGCCGGCCGCAGCCAGCCGGTCTTGTGCTGCGCGGGGTCGTCGGCGATGAGGCCGTTGGTCTCGACGATCTGCTGCAACAGGATCGTCTTGTCGAGCACGGGATATTGCGCCGCAATCGCATCGGCGGCCTCCTGCGGATGCTCGCGCATCAGCGCATAGCCGCGATAGGTGGCGGCCACGAAGCGCTTGACCACGTCCGGATGCTGGGCCACGAAACTGTCCGTGGTGACGATACCGTTGCCCATCATGTCCAGACCGAAATCGCGGTAATACACCTTGCCGAGTTGCCGCCCTGCCCGCTTCACCAGCGCGGCCTGCACCGGCAGGCTCGCGCCTTCCCAGCACTCGGACAGGTCGATGCGCTTCTGCAATAACGCGGTGTTGATCACCGCCGGATCGAGGCGCACCGTCTTGATCGCATCGGGCGCCATGCCGTTCTGCTTCAACCAGGCCGGCATGATGTTCTGCACGGGCGACGCGCCGCCGCCGCCCAGCGTCATGCCGGTGAGATCCTTCAGCGACCTGACCTTGAAACCGGGCCGTTCCAGATAACACATCGCACCGGGCCAGCGCGTGTTAATCGCGCCGACCATCACGGCATGGCCGCCGTTCGCGCGATTCAGCATCACGCTCACGGGGTCGCCGTAGCCGAACTCGAACAGACCGCCGTCCACTTCATTGACGGTGCGTTGGCCGCCGTAGCCGCGCATCACGCTGACATCGAGCCCTGCCTCGCGGTAGTAGCCCTTAGCCTGAGCGAGCAGAATGCCGCCTGTGCTGCCCTGCGGCAGCCACGCCAGATTCACGCGCACCTTGTCGGCAACCTGCGCGGCGCGCTTATCCGTTGTTTGAGCGGCCGCGTGGACGCTGGTGAAGAGCGTCGCGGCGACCAGCGCGGCAGCGCTCAATGCCGTGCGCCGTGTGAGTCCCGGCACTCTCCGCGCCACCGCGCGTCGTATCCGCTGGAACATGTCGTGTCCCCGTCAATGAGTAGAGTCAATGGATGGCGCTCAGCCCGCCACCAATGGATTCTCGATCGAACCGATGCCGTCGATGGAAGCGACCATCACGTCGCCCGCCTTCAGATAGACGCCGCGCCCCATGCCGACGCCGGTCGGCGTGCCCGTGGCGATCAGATCGCCGGGCTGCAGCGTGAGGATCGTCGATAAATATTCGATCTGCTCGGCGATGTTGAAGATCATCCCGGACGTGCTGCCGTCCTGCATCATTTCGCCGTTCACCGAAAGACGCATGCGCAGATTCTGCGGCTCGGCGATGCACGCACGCGGCACGAACCACGGCCCGAGCGGACCAAAGGTATCGAAACTCTTGCCGCGAAACCAGTCGTGTTTGAACGGATAGTCGGTGCGGCGATTCAGGTCGCGCGCGCTGACGTCGTTCAGAATCGTGTACCCGGCAATGTAGTCGTAAGCGTCCCGCTGGTCGACGTGACGGCCGGTTTTGCCGATCACCACGGCCAGTTCCACCTCCCAGTCGACCCGCTCGGCGTGCGGCGGAATCACGACCTCGGCAAGCGTAGGCACGACGCTCGTCTCGGCTTTCATGAACATGTACGGCGTGCTTTCCTCGCGCGGCGCGAGTTCGGTGCCCATCTCCCGAGCGTGCTCGTAATAGTTCGAAGCGGCCGCGAAAATACGCCGCGGGCGGAACGGCACGCATAGCGTATGCCCTTGCAGCGCGGCGATCTCCAACGTACCCGCTTCGATCGCGCGCGCCGCCCGTTCGAGCCGTTCGACAACAGCGGCGCCGTCCGTCTCCCAGCGGGCGATCAACGTGCCGACATCCGCGAGTGGCGCCTCTGGGGCGATCTGGTTCAACGCGGCGTGCGCGTCGTACAGCTTGCCGCCGACAGCCAGGCCAGTGCCGCTGCAGCCATTCAATTCGTAGGTTGCGATACCAAACCAGGTCACGTCTTGCCTCGCTTTCTGTAGGGATGAATTTTCGACTCTCGAGGACGCAATAACCGGACTGAAATGTTCGTATACATTCAGTCACCGGTGTATTTTTATTAAAATCCTCGTATACACTTATCGGGGCGTGAACACGCTCGCGCGTACACTGCATGAACTTGCAAAGGCCGGATATGCGCGGTGGCGATTGAGGCGGTTGGGTCGCTGGCGCATAATGAGGGCCGCTTGCCCACGGTTTCGCTCAACCCATGACCATCACGATGACCACGCTCTCCTCCAAGATTTACCGCCTGCTGTGCGACGAGATCATCGACGGCGCGCTCGAACCGGGCCAGAAGCTCGAAGAAGCGGCGCTCGCCGAACGCTTCAACGCGTCGCGCACGCCGATCCGCGAAGCGCTGCGCGAGCTGGCCGCGCGCGGCCTGGTCGAGCTGACACCGCGCAAAGGCGTGGTAGTCGCGCAGTTCAGCATCGACGAACTCGCCGACATGCTCGAGGCCATGTGCGAACTCGAAGCGCTGTGCTGCCGTTTGAGCGCGCAGCGCATGAGCCTCGTCGAGAAGAAGCAGCTCGAAGAGCTGCAGACCGAAATGAACGCCGCGATCGCGCGCGGCGACGAGACGGAGTACTTCGCACTCAATCGCGAATTCCACGAACTGATCTGCAAGGGTGCGCAAAGCAAGTCGCTGGCGCAGATCATGGCGGTGCAGCGTCAGCGTCTGGCGGGCTTTCGCGCCGCGCAGCCGGCTTCGCCGTCGCGCTTCGAAGCGGCGACCGACGAGCATCGCGAGATCGTGTCCGCCATCCTCAACTCCGAGCCGGAGCGCGCGTACAACGCCATGCGCGATCACACCGCACGGCTGTCGATCGTCGTGCTCGGCCGGCTCAAGCGCCAGCGCACGGAGCGCGAGAACGCCTGAGGTTGCGGCGTTTGCCGGCGTCGCGACATGCGCCGGTACGCGCTGCGTGTTCATGCAGCCGCCGTCGCAAGGGTTATGGCGGGCAGCGAAAAATCCAGCGCCTTAAGCTGCTGCATGAGCGCGCCTGATTGCGCGGGGTTCATCGGGCTCAGCGGAGGACGCACGCGGGTCCACGACTCGTCGTTCGCGAAGTGCGCGACGATATGCTTCAGCGCCGGGATCATCGGTTGCGCCTGGACGGCTAGCCGCACCGTCGCCACCTTGCCTTCCCACACTGCCCGTTCTTCCAATGTAGTCGCGTTAAGCAGACTCGCGATCGCCTGCGGCTGAATATTCGCGGTCGCTGAAATGCAGCCGGCTGCGCCGAGCGGCAGCGCCTTGCCGAGCAACGCCTCTGACGCGGGAAACACCGCGAAGCCGGGAAATTTGCGCAGCATCGCCTCGGTGTTGGCCCAGTCGCCCGAACTGTCCTTGATGCCCACTACCGTCCGCGGATACGCCGTGATCAGCCGCTCGATCAGCGTGGGCGTAATCGGCACGCCGGTGAACTGCGGGATGTGATACAGCAGCACCCGCAACTGATCCGAACCGATTGCCTGGATCACGTCGGAGTAGTACGCGAACAGACCGTCGTCGCTGACGCCCTTGTAGAAGAACGGCGGCAACATCAGCGCGCCCGCGCAACCCGCCTCGCACGCATGACGCGTCAACGCGATCGCGTCGGGCAGTGCGCACGAGCCGGTGCCCGGCAACATCTGCGCAGGATCGAGACCGGCCTCGATCACGTCATCCAGCAATGCGTGACGCTCGGTCAGAGCCAGCGAGTTCGCCTCGCTGTTGGTGCCGAATAGCGCGAGGCCCGCGCCCTGCCCGACCAGCCAGCGGCAGAACGCGACGAAACGCGGCGCGTCGATGCGCAAGTCTTTGGTGAACGGCGTGATAACTGGCGCGAACACGCGCGGTGTCGCAAAAGCGGGGGGCCTGTGGACGGCCATGCGAGACTCCTTGATGTGGAATACGAATGAAAGCGCCTAAACCTGCGCGCTCACGCGCCGAAAAAATCGAGCATGACGTCGCCTAACAGCGTCTCGCCCGAATCGAAATGCGCGACCACCGAGGTATGGTTGTGCCGCAGCATCTGCACGAAACGGGGTGCGCGTTGGGCGGCCGCTTCGCCGGCACTGCGGCGCGCCGTGAGCACACGCTCGAAGAACGCCGCGCCGTAGGCATCCAGATAAGGGTTTTCGTATTCGGCGACGACCACCATTAGTGGCGTGTCGAAATGCGCCGCGTGAGTCAGCGGCGAACGTGCGGCGTAGCGTGTTTGGTCGGCGCCGAAATAGGCCCGCACGCCATCGGCGTTGGGATTGTCAGCGTGCACGTCCGCGACGAGCCGCGCGCTAATCAGCACGGCGCCCGCGACGCGCGGCATGCTGCCGCGCAATTTGTCGAAGAGCGGGTCGCACAGATACGTGGCGACATGCGCGCCACCGGCCGAGTGGCCGACCAGAAAGATTCTTTGCGGATTGCCGCCGAATTCGCCAACGTGTCTCAGCGCCCAGGCCAACGCGGCGGCCACATCATCGGCGCCCGCGGGATACGGCGCATCGGGCGCAAGCCGGTACTCCACATTCAGCGCGACGCAGCCCTGCCGGGCGAACCAGCGCGACACGTTGTCGTAGATGAGTCCGTTGAAGCTCTTGCTGCCGCGCAGAAACGCACCGCCGTGGACGAACAGCACCACGTCGGCATTGCCCTTGCGCCGCGTTTCTTCAGACGCGAACACGTCGAGACGCTGCCGCTCGTGGCTTCCGTAAGCCAGTTCGCGCGCGGCCTCGAACGATTCGCCGGCATCGCGCGCCTGCGCCACCAACGGCGAATACGCGTCGACCACCAGATCGCGATGGTGGTTGATGTCGCGTCCCCACACCGGCCCGATCTGCGCAAAACGTTGCCTGAGCGCGGCGGAGAGACTGCCCAACGGTTCCTGCAAGGTGCGCATCGGTGGTCCTCTTGCATTGCAGCGATTCAGCCCGGCCGCCTCGGCCAGCGCATGAAGAGCATTCTGGTATATCCAATCAATTTTGTGTATACATTTCTTGTACGTAGTATACCTGGTGAAGTTGCGGACATTCTTGATTCACAGTCACGACAACCCTCTTCTCGCCCGCGGGCGAATCACCTTCAGGACAATGCAAGGACATCACATGGACAAGCTCCGTCATATCGCGCTTTCGGTCGAAGATCCGGAAGCGGCCGCGCAATTCTTCGAGCAGGCATTTGGCATGCGCCGCGCGGGCAACGCGATGCGCGGCATCTACATGACAGACGGCACGATGAACGTGGCGCTGCTCAACTTCAAGGACGAGACCGTGCCCGGCTACGGCGGCCTGAAGGATGTGCGCGGCGTGATCCACTTCGGCATGTGGGTGGATAACGTGGAAGCCACCGCGGCGCGCGTGGTCGCGGCGGGCGGCACCTATCTGACGGGACGCCACGAGAAAGACCCGAACGTGTTCTACGAAGTGAAGTACCGCATGCCCGACGGCACCGTGTTCGACATCACCGAAAACGGCTGGAAAGGCGCAGTGAAGGAAGTGGCATCGGCCGCGCAAGCGGCCGATCCGCAACCGTGAGCTGCCGTATGAGCGCCACCCACGTGCTCGCGCTGATCCCGCTGCCCGACACGACGCTCGATGCGCTGCGGCGCGCCTACACGCTGCATTACCTGCCGGATGGCTGGCCTGAAACGTGGCCTGCCGGCGTCGACCTGACGACGGTGCGCGCGGTCGTGACCAACGGCTCGACCGGTTTGTCCGAAGCGCGGGTGGCTGCGCTGCCGGCGCTCGAGATCGTCAGCGCGTTCGGCGCGGGCTACGAAAACGTCGATGTCGCCGCGGCCGCGCGACGCGGCATCGTGGTCACGCATGCACCCGGCGCGAATGCGGCGACCGTCGCCGATCACGCCATCGGTCTGCTGCTCGCACTCGCGCGCGGCTATGCGCCGCTCACCGAGGCGGTGCGCGGCGGCAACTGGCGCACCTCGCGCGGCGAGCGTGCCACGCTGACGGGCGCGCGGCTGGGGATAGTCGGCATGGGCCGCATCGGCAGATTGATCGCGGCGCGCGCGCGAGGTTTCGACATGACGCTCGGTTATCACACGCGCGGGCCGCATGCCGACGCGCCCGGCCGCTACTACGGCCGGCTCGCGGAACTCGCCGCCGCCAGCGACTTTCTCGTGATCGCCTGCAACGGCGGTCCGGCGACGAAGCATCTGGTCGATCGAGAGGTCTTGTACGCGCTCGGGCCGCACGGCTACGTAGTGAACGTCTCGCGCGGTTCGGTGCTCGACACGCGGGCCTTGCTCGACGCGCTGGCGGAGCGCGCGATTGCCGGCGCGGGGCTCGACGTGATCGAGCACGAACCGGAGGTGCCGCTCGAGTTGCTCGATCATCCCGATGTGCTCGTCACACCGCACATCGCGGGACGCTCGCCCGCCTCGCTGATAGCACAACGCGACGCTTTGATCGCCAGCCTGGCCCAGCACTTCACGCACACACCCGTCGAATTCGCAGTGCGCACTGTTTGACACGTGGCGGCGCGGCGGTCCGCCGCGCCGCCGATCCGCTGTCTTTGCTGTTTTCGTTGTTCCCAACCGCTCACAAGGACTCGCTATGAACGTTCGATCGTTAAGCGCGCTCGCGCTCGTTTGCGCCGCCGCATGGTGCATCGCTTCGCGCGCCGTGCAGGCACAGACGTCCGTCACGCTGTATGGGCTCGTCGGGCTGGATATCGCCAGCAGCAAACGCAGCAACGGACCACCCGCCGCACTCGCCGAACAGAGCCCCGGGCTCACGGCGCCGTACTGGGGCATCCGCATCAACGAAGAACTGGGTGCCGGTTATCACGCGATCGCCGTGCTCGAGAGCTTTTTTCAACCGACCAATGGCGGCCTCGGCCGCACTGCCGCCGATCCCTTCTGGGGACGCAACTCGTATGTCGGCATCGCCGGGCCCTTTGGACGCGTGACGTTCGGCCGACACACCAATCTGCTCTACCTTGCCGAGCAGGTCGCCAATCCGTTTCAGGCGTCGATCCTGTTTTCGCCGCTCGTCATGCAGACGTTCACCGCGCCCTACGGCGGCGCGATTGCGGGCGACACCGTCTGGAATAACGGCATTCAGTACACCAGCCCGAATCTGAACGGCCTGACCGCCACGGCCGTGTATGCGCCCGGCGGCGTCGCGGGCGCGAACGGAATCTACAACGCCGCGTTCTCCGCGCTCTATGCCCTCGGTTCCCTCACCGCTGTCGCGACGGTACAACGCACGCGCGTGGTTGCGGGTGTCGCGGCGCCGACACAGAACGCGTACATCGTCGGCGCCGCGTACGACTTTTCGCTTTTCAAGCTGTATGGCGCATTGCAAGGACTGCGCACCGACTCGACCGACGTCGGGGCGCACACCTTCGAAACCGGCCTGTCCGTACCGCTGACCTCGCAGCTCACCGCCCTCGCCGAATGGGCGTATACGCGACGCAGCGCGCCGAAAAACATCGTCACAGGCCGCAATACGGGCTCCGCGGGTCTCGACTATTTCTTGTCCAAACGCACCGACCTCTACCTGCTCACCGTCTACGACCGGCTTTCCGGCTATGGCACCGCGATGACTTATGCAGCAGGAATCCGGCATCGTTTTTGACGCGCGATGCCATTCGGGTCAACCCGCTATAACTAAAACGTTGTTTTGTATAAAAAAATAAAGCTCGGAATCCAAATTTTGCCGTGGGTATAATTTTTACGAGTTTGTGTATACACGAACAGAGAAGCCGTAACCGCGGCTGTCGAGCGCGCCGACAGCCGTCTTCACAACACGAAAAGAACGACAATTAGTTTGGAGATGGAATGAAAACGAAGACTCTCGTGTCAGGCGCCTTGATGCTCGCATGCGCCGGGGCACATGCCCAGTCGAAGATCTGGCTGTCCGGCTATGTCGACCTGAACATCGAACATCTAATCTCTTCCGGTTCTGGCGGCAACGTGACGCGCATGTCGAGCGGCGGCCTGAACAACTCGCGCTTCAACCTGAGCGGTGTCGAAGACCTGGGCGGCGGCAACAAGGCCGTGTTCACCATCGAGCCGATGTTCTCCGCGAACACCGGCGTGCAGTCCGCGCAATTTCGCCAGTCGTTCGTCGGCCTGAAAGGCAACTGGGGTGAAATCACGATGGGCCGCCAGTTCACGCCCTCGTACTGGATCGCGGGTTACGCCGATCCGAGCTGGGCAGCGGACTTCAGTATGGTCAACAACATGGAGTTCTTTTACGCGTCGTACCGCGTGGACAACGCGATCCAGTACAAGACGCCGACCTTCTACGGCTTCACCGGCCGGATCATGGCGACCACCGGTGTGGGCGACAGCACGCGCGCGGGACGCTTCCTCAGCACCAGCATCGACTACCGGCATGGGCCGATCTTCATCGGCGCCGTCAGCGAGTTGCAGTACACGCGGGATATCTTCAGGTCCTCGCGGATCCACTCGTCGCGCGACAACTATTTCTCCGCCGTCTACAAGTTCGGCGGCTTCGAGCCGACGCTGATTTATCACACATACAACGGCTATTACGCGTTTCCGCCCTACGTCGCGTTCAATTCGCAGGGCTGGGATGCGCAGATCGGCGCGCGCTGGAACATCGACGGACGCAACCGTGTGTACCTGAGCGTGGTGCATCGCCACGACGACAACAACACCAGCATTTCCAGCGCCACCGGCGGCGTGATCGGCTACATCTACGGTTTGTCGAAACGGACCGACCTGTATGCCACTTTCGCGCATGTCAAACATCAACACGACGTGCCCGTGCCTTATCCGGTGACGTTCCAGGTTTATCCGAACGGTGGACAGAATCCGAGCGGCTTCCAGTTCGGTATTCGCCACGCGTTCTAATATAAAAAGGAGGAAGCTCATGCTTCGCACAAGCAATTTGAAATCATCTCTCGCAACAGGCGCAATGCTGGCGTTCATCTCGGCCGCGGCGTGCGCAAGCGGCGAAGCTGCTCAACCGGCTGCGGCTGCGGCTTCTGGCGCGCCGGCGACCGCGGTGACGCCGGCGTCGGGCACACAGGCGACGCCCGGCACGCCGAATGTCAAGGATCCCTATCTGGCCGCGTGGCTACGTCTGACGCCCGATCGCCGCCCCGTTCCGCTCAAGCCCGGCGTCGATTACGGCATGGATCCGGCAACCGGGCAGTTCGTGTGGCCGAAGGCGACGCCCGAGGTGCATCAAGGCCCAGCACTTCCCCGGCGAGATGACCACATGGGACAAAAAGAGCTACGCCAAGGACGTGAAGGTGCTGGCCTTCTATCCACAAGTCGGTTCGCCCTTCCACGCCTGGAACAATGTCGCCGACTTCGATGGACACCGTTACCTCTACATTCATGACCGCGACTATCTGCGCATCATGGACGTCACCGATCCGGCCAATGGCAAAGTGGTGTTTTCGCAGGGCGCCACGTGGGGGCCCAAAGGACCGACCGAACGCTTCGATCCGAACAATGTGCATGACTACCTGGGCGGCGCCACCATCGTGTGGAGCAAGAAGCTCGGCAAGCCGGTGCTGGTCGCGTCGTTCGAAATTGGCCGCTACGGTCTGCTGAGCGACAAGAGTGAGCAACCGGACAAGGTCGAGGCGCAGCGTCACTACAACTCGCTCAAGGGTTTCAAGGTCTTCGAAATGAACGGCCCGCTGCCGAGCCAATGGAAGTTGATCGCGACGCGCACGACCGACTACAAGCATCCCGATGCGCCGATCGGTCAGCAACAGGGTTCGGGTTCGCTCGATGCGCCGGAATACTACGGTGGCAAGTACATGATCCTGTCCGCCGCGCCGGACGACAGCTATGGTTTGACCGAGTACCCGAACTATCTGTATTCGCCGGGCTACCAGGTGTGGGATATGTCCGATCCGGCCGATCCGAAGTTCGTCTCGCAGATCTCGGTGCCGGGACAGATTCTCGGCAATGAGGCGCACGAACACGCGTATATGACGAATCCGCGCGCGGGCAATCGTACTTCGTGGATGGGTGCGCGTATTCCTATCTTCCTGCCGAAGCCGCTGGAACAAGGTGGCAAGATCGGTTTCGGCGCGATGGGCGGACTCGGGCTCTATTCCTTCGATCTGTCGAATCCTGCCAGGCCGAAGGTGCTCGGCAACGTGAACACGGCGCCGAGTTTCGCGGGCACCGAATACGACAACGCCGATGTCAGCCAATACGACCGCACCGGTTATGTGCTGACGAGCGGCTATCCGATGAACCGTGACTGCTACGAGCCGTACAAAGACATCTTTGTAGTGGACGCACGCGATCCTTCGCATCTGAAGGTCGCGGCGAAGCTGCCGCAGCCGACGCCACCCGAAGGCGCGCCGTTCACGAGTTTCTGCCAGCGCGGCGGCAACTTCGGTCCGAAACGGTCGAACGCGACGGGGCAGCCGGGGGGCTGGCGGCAAGGTGTGATTCCGTATTCGTTCTATAACGCCGGTGTGCAGATTTTCGACGTACGCGACCCGGCCAAGCCGACTATTGCCGGGTATTTCGTGCCGGCGCTGGCTGATGAGAGCGAGTTGCCGAGTTATACCCTGGGCAAGGGTGTGCTGGCGATTTACACGGAGTACGACCGGAATATCATCTGGGCTTTCACGGAGAACGGGGCCTATGCGTTGTCGACGCCGTTGCTCGGCAAGCCTGTGATCGGTGCGCCGGCCAAGCCCTGGCCAGCTCGGTGAGTTAATTCTTCATGTTTCTCTCTTGATGCGTTTCTTCGGTGAGCGCTTTGCCCTGCCGGCGGTTTTCGTCGGTGGGGTTTTTTGCGTTTCTGGTTTTTGTAGTTGTTATGGGGTATGGGTATGAATTTACGTATTCTGAGTGCTACCTGGTTGTATTTGATTTGTGGGACTACTTTTGCGGCGGCACCCGCCGGTGGTATTACTACAGGTCGGTCTATTTCCGCCAGCGAGCAGACTTGCCGCGCTTGTCATTCAATGGATACGACCAAGGTCGGCCCGTCTTTTCGGGCTATCTCCGAACGGTATCGCGGCGACTCCGATGCTGTTGCCAAACTGAAGAAGAGCATGCTCGAAGGCAGTTCGGGGAAGTGGAATACCGGGGCGCAGATGCCGCCTAATGCCATTTCTGCCGAGGAGGCTGAGCGGTTTGCAAAGTGGGTCTTGGGGGTTCGGTAGACCGTGTGCAGTGCTTTCGCCTGGCACTTGTGCGGTCATCTGAAACGCGACTGACGGAACAGTACCGCGTATGCCGATGACCGCACCCGCCAGTTGAGTGCCCGCCAGAAACGCCGTATTCGGCCCGAATACTCGTCCATAAGCAAATCAGTCTTGCCCGATTGCGCGCCAACAATGCTCAAACGAAAAAAAGCGCGCCGGGGGCGCGCACAAGACACACGATCTGCATTGAATGCGGGAATATTTCGATCTGTCTGACAAGCCCCCGGACGGACTCACGCCGGAGTTTTCAAACGTTCATACAAGCTCGGCCGCCGCACCCTCAACCGCCCGCTTGCGATACCAGACGAAATAAACGACCAGTAGGAAAACAATAAACGGCACGCCAATCACGAGCGTCATTCGGAACTCGTTGGTGAACCACGTGGTGACCAGTGCACTCACCATCAACCCGGCTCCCAACGCGGACGTCCCCGGATAACCCCACATCCTGAACGCCAACGGCGTGCCCTGATGCCGATGACGAAAGAAGAAATGCGTCACGAAGATCATCAGCCAGGTAAACATCGCCCCGAACATGGAAACCGACATCATCAACACAAACGAAGCGTCCGGATAAACCACGTTCAACACGGTAGCCAGCGCGATCCCGATCGTCGATAACCACAGCGCGGCCACAGGCACTCCTTTACCGTTCAACGCACCCAACTTTCGCGGCGCATAGCCGGCCCGCGACAAGCTGAACATCATCCGCGTCGTGATATAGAGCTGGCTGTTCATCGCCGACAACGCCGCCACCAGAATCACAAAGTTGATGACGCCAGCCGCACCCGGCACGTGAGTCGCGGCCATCACCCGCACGAACGGACTCTCGTCCGTTCCGGCCGCATTCCACGGCACGATCGCCAGCATGAGCGCCAAGGTCAGCAGGTAGAAGAACACCAGGCGGAACATCGTCGCGCGAAAAGCTCGCGTGATCGCCTTCTGTGGATCGCGCGCCTCGCCCGCCGCAACCGCGATCATCTCGATGCTCAGATAACTGAAAATCGACACGATCACCGCCACCCACATGCCCCACACGCCCTTGGGAAAGAAGCCGCCGTGAGACGTGTAATTGGCAAAGCCGATCGTCGAATCCGCCGGCGCGCCGAACACCACATAAGCGCCGAGCAGAATGAAGCCGACGATCGCGACGATCTTCAGCATCGAAAAGACATACTCCACCGCGCCGAACACTTTCACGCTGACCGAATTGATGCCGATCAGCGCCGCTGAAAATCCGACGATCCAATACCAGCCAGGCACGGCGGGAAACCAGTACTTCATATAAACGGCAATTGCCGTCACCTCGGTGCCGACCGCGAACACGATCGACGACCAATACGCGTAGCGCACCAGAAAGCCCGCCCACGGCGCGATATAGTGCTCGGCATACGCGCCGAACGAACCCGAAGTGGGATGCGCGACGGTCATCTCCGCGAGACATCCCATCAACAGCAATGCGATCAGCGCGCCGATCGCGTAACTGACCAGCACGCTCGGCCCGGCAAATCCGATCGCAAAACCACTGCCGAGAAAAAGCCCGGTGCCGATCGCGCCGCCAATCGCGATCATCGACAACTGCCCGGTCGACAATCCGCGCTGCAACCCCTTCTCACGTTCGACAATCGTGTCGAAGCCTCGCTGCTCTTGCGTCATCTTTTGTCTCCTCCTGAATGCGCTTGCGTGTGGACACAAGCGCCGGTGCCGCGCTGTCGTGCGACCTACGCTATTCGAAGCGCGGCGTATGCTTCACCATCGACTCTGCAAACGCTTCACGTGACCGACTTGCGCGCCTTGAACTCGTTGGTATTCCATGCATTGGTCGCGATGATGTCCTTGAGTTGCGCGATCGTGTCCCAGATATCCACGTAGCGCACATAGAGCGGCGCGAAACCGAAGCGCAAAATGTCCGGAGCACGGAAGTCGCCGATCACGTTGCGTGCGATCAGCGCCTGCATGATCGCGTAGCCTTGCGCGTGAGCGAGGGAGACCTGGCTGCCCCGCTTTTCGGCGTCGCGCGGCGAAGCCAGCGTGCAACCCAGGCCCGTCAGTTCCTGATCGGTCAATTCGATAAACAGATTGCCAAGCGCCACGCTCTTGTCGCGCAGCACGTCGAGATCGACACCGTTAAAAGCCTCCAGCGCGCTCTCCAGTGCGATCACGCCGAGTTGCGGCGCGGTGCCCGTCAACATCCGGTCGATGCCCGGATGCGGCGCATAGTCATGCGTGAATTCGAACGGTTTGGAATGCCCATGCCAGCCGGTCAACGGTTGACGCACGGCCTCGATATGCCGCGACGCGACGAACACGAAAGCCGGCGCGCCAGGGCCGCCATTCAGATACTTGTAGCCGCATCCGACCGCAAAGTCGGCCTCGCAACGATTCAGATTCACGGGCATGGCGCCCGCCGAATGACACAGGTCCCAAACGATCAATGCGCCGGCTTCATGCGCCTGACGCGTAACCGCTTCCATGTCGTAGCGTTTGCCGGTTTTGTAATTGACGTGCGTGAGCGACACGATTGCCACACTGTCGTCGATAGCCGCAACGACCTCATCGGGATCGACGCAGCGCAGTTCGCAGCCGGTCATCTCCGCGACGCTCGATGCGATATACACGTCGGTCGGAAAGTTGGTGCGTTCGGCCAGAATCACGTTGCGGCCGGGGCGCATGCGCGTGGCTGCGACCAGCACCTTGAACAGGTTCACCGAGGTCGAATCGGCGACGATCACTTCGTCCTGTCCCGCGCCGATCAGCCTGGCGATCTTGTTGCCGGTGCGCTGCGGCGCCGGATACCAGTCGGCGTCGTTCCATGAACGGATCAGGCCGTGCGCCCATTCCTCCTTCAACGCCTGTTCGATGCGCGCGGGCACATTGGCGGGCATCGCGCCCAGCGAGTTGCCGTCGAGGTAAATCGTGTCCGCGGGCAGATCGAAGCGCGCGCGGCAATGGGCCAAGGTGTCGGCAGCGTCGAGCGCCGCGCAGTGTTCCCGGGTAATCATCTGGCTAATTTCCTGTTATTTCTCATTGCAATGACAAACGCTATGAAGCGCCGCCTGAGTTCGTCTTTTAAGAAGCGTGCGCGATGTTCACCGGCAGATCGAAGAATCGCTGTGCGTTAGTACCGAGGATCTTGGCCTTGGCCGTCTCACTCAGTTGCGGATGATGCGCGACGAGGTCACCGATCTTCTGTTCGCCGAGCGGGAACGGATAGTCGGAACCGAGCAGAACATGGTCCTCGCCCATCGTTTCGACGAGCAAACGCAACGCGCCTTCGTCGAACACGGCGCTGTCCACGTGAAAGCGTTCGAGGTACGACACCGGTGGATTGGGGCAATCTTCACGCACGATGTCGCGCTGCTCCCACGCGTTCTGCACACGGCCAAGCAGAAACGCAAAGCTGCCGCCGCCATGCGCGAAGCACAACTTGAGCGACTTCGGAATCCGCTCGAACGCGCCCGACAGAATCAGCGACACCATGCTCAGTTGCGTTTCCGCCGGCATCGCGACGAGCCACGGCAGCATCCATTTCTTCATGCGGCCGTCGGTCATCATGTCCCACGGATGCACGAGCACCGGAATGCCCTCGTTCGCGCAGTGCGTGAGGAAGGTCACGAGATGTTCGTCGTCGAGATCGCGCGGGCCGAGATGATTGCCGATCTGCACGCCACGATGGCCGGCGCGATGCGCGCGCGTCGCTTCACGGCAAGCCAGCTCGACATCCTGCAGCGGCACCTGAGCAAGCGCCATCAAGCGCTGCGGCGCGTGCGCGCAGAGTTCGAGCGCGTGGTCGTTCATGCGCGCGGCCCAATCGTGCGCGGCGACCGCTTCATAGCCATAGCCGAACATCACGGGTGTCGCGCACATCAATTGAATGTCGATTCCGAGCGCGTCCATTTCGGCAATCCGCGCCGCCGGATCCCACAGCGCGCGATACACCGGGCGAAAGCGCTTCTCGCCGGTCATGATCATGCCGCGTTCACCGTCCGCGTCGATCTGCAGCCACGGCGCGTGTTGCGCGTCGAGCCGTGCGGCCTCTTCCCGCGCGATCGGCGGAAAGAAGTGGGAATGCATGTCGATTCGAAGTGTCATTGTTATTCTGTTGGTTTAGACGGCCTTGCCGGGGTGCACATGGCCGCAATGCCCGCAACGTCGTTTTTCCTCCGACGCGTAAAACGCGTTGAACAGCGGCGGCAGATCGCTGACGATGTTCTTCAATTGCACTTCGACCCGATACACGAGATGCCCGCAAGCGTCGCAGTACCATTCGAAGCCATCCACGAGGCCCGCCGGGCGTTGCCGTTCGATCACGAGGCACACGCTGCCGGCCTCGGGCCGTTGCGGCGAATGGCGCACATGCGGCGGCAGCAGAAACACGTCGCCTTCTTTCAGATCGACGCGCTCACGCTTGCCGTCTATCCACAGATGCAGATACGCATTGCCGCGCAGCTGATAGAAGAATTCCTCGAGCGGGTCGTCGTGATAATCGGTGCGATGATTCGGGCCACCCACCACCGTGACGATGAAATCGCTGTCCTGCCACACCTGCTGATTGCCGACCGGCGGCTTCAGCAGATGGGCGTGATCGTCGATCCAGCGCTGGAAATTGAACGGTTTGCCGTATGTGAGCATGGCTGCCTCATTGTCGTTTGTGCGCGTGTCTATTTTTGCGGCGCGTACGCAATCGCCTTCATCTCGATCAACAGATGCGGATGCGGCAGCTGATGCACCGCGACCGTGGTGCGCGTCGGACCCGTTTCGTCGAAGTACTCGCCGTACACGGCGTTGTAGCCGCCGAAGTCGTTCATGTTGACGAGGAACGACGATATCTCGACGAGGTTGGACAGGTCCGCGCCTTCACTCTGCAGAATATCGCGAATGTTCTCGATCACCACGCGCGTTTGCTCGCGGATGTCGAGTTGCACGGTGCCGAGTTCGTCGGCGGACGCGCCCGCAATCGAATTGTCGGGACGGCGCGAGCTCGTGCCGGAGACGAACAGGAAGTCGCCCGCCCGCGTCACATGAGGAAAACGGCCGCGCGGTTTGGCTTTGCCGGGCACGATGCGCCCTTGAATGGTCGAGTCGTTGGTCATGAGAGTCGATAGGTAGTGAATTCAGTGCTGCCGAGCCCGTTGACGGCGCAATGCACGTGCGCATTCTCGGGTAACGGATGAGCGGCGGTCGCGGCGCCCGCCATGATCAGCGAACCGGCCGGCAACGCCAGCCCGCTTTGCGTAAGCAGGCGCGAAGCCTGCACGATCGAACGCAACGGGTCGCCCAGAATCGCCGCGGTCGAGCCGGCCTGAACCAGCCGGCCGTCGATGCACATCGTCACGCCCGCGTTGCGCAAGCCGTCGAACTTCCGCGTCCACGGTCCGGTGACGAGCCCTGCCGACGAACAGTTATCGGCAACCACGTCCTCTAGCGTGAACCTGAAATCGCGATAGCGCGAATCGATAATCTCCATTGCCGGGGCCACCGCTTCCAGATAACGGGAGGCTTCGAGCAGCGTCAACGGACGATCGATCTCGCGGCTCGTCAGAAAGCAGACTTCGGGTTCCACGCGCGGATGAATGAAGCGATCGAGCGCGACGCGCCCGCCGTCTTCGTCGAGCATCGCATCGGTCAGCCAGCCCCAGATCAGGCTATCGACACCCATCTGTATCATCTTCGCGCGGCTCGTAAAACCGAGCTTCACCCCGACCATGCTCTCGCCGCGATGAATGCGCCGCTCGATCGACGCGCGCTGGATCACGTAGGCGTCGTCGAGTGAAAACGGCGCGGCCGCGGTGATCTGCGCAATCGGCTCGGCGTGGCGGGCTGCCTCATCGAGACGTGCGGCGATGCCGTCGAGGTCGATCATGCGGCCTCCTGATTCGCCAGCTCGCGTGCCTTGAGCATATCCAGCGCGACGTCGACGATCATGTCTTCCTGCCCGCCCACCATGCGACGCTCGCCCAACTCGACCATGATGTCGAACGCAGACAGACCATATTTCGCCGCGGCCGCTTCCGTGTGGCGCAAAAAGCTCGAATACACGCCGGCGTAACCGAGCGCGAGCGTTTCGCGATCCACGCGCACCGGGCGTTCCTGCAACGGGCGCACGATATCTTCCGCGGCGTCGATCAGTTGCTTCACATCGCAACCATGCTTCAATTTCATGCGATCCACTGCGGCAATGAATACTTCAAGCGGCGCGTTGCCTGCGCCCGCGCCCATGCCGGTGAGCGACGCATCGACACGGTCGCAGCCGTGCTCGAGCGCGACGATGGAATTTGCCACGCCCAGCGAGAGATTGTGATGCGCGTGCATGCCGGTTTGCGTGGCCGGATCGAGCACGGCTTTGAACGCGTCGAACCGCTCGGCGACGTCGCGCATGCTCAGCGCGCCGCCCGAATCGACCACATACACGCATTGCGCGCCGTAGCTTTCCATCAGCTTGGCCTGCTTCGCCAATGCGTCGGGTGACGTCATATGCGACATCATCAGAAAGCCGACCGTGTCCATGCCGAGCGCGCGCGCGTACTCGATGTGCTGCTTCGAGATATCCGCTTCCGTGCAGTGCGTGGCGATCCGCACGACGCGCGCGCCGGCGTCGTAGGCCGCGCGCAGATCGTGGACGGTGCCGATGCCGGGCAGCAACAGCGTCGCCACTTGCGCACGCTTCACCGTCGCCGCAACGGCTTCGATCCATTCGAGGTCGGTGTGCGCGCCGAATCCGTAATTGAAGCTGGAGCCCGCGAGGCCGTCGCCATGCGCCACTTCGATACTGTCGACGCCCGCTTCATCCAGCGCCTGCGCTATCGCAACCGCGCTTTGCAAAGAGTACTGATGGCGGATCGCATGCATGCCGTCGCGCAGCGTCACGTCGGACACGTAGATTTTTTTGTTGCTATCGGTCATTTCGTCGTTCCTCTCATGCCGCCACGCGGCTCGCCGCGATCTGCTCGGCGGCGGCCAGCGCGGCCGATGTCATGATGTCCAGATTTCCCGCATACGAAGGCAGGTAGTGCGCGGCGCCCTCCACTTCGAGAAACACGCTCACTTTCAAACCCGCGCGGCACTCGTTTGCATGCAATGCGAGCGGATTCGCGGCCGTGTAGCGGTCGAACTGCACGGCTTGCTTCAACCGGTAGCCCGGCACATAACTGGCAACCGCCGAGACCATCGCGTGAATGGAGCTTTCGATTTCGTCGATATCCGCATCTTCTTCGGTCAGACAGTAGACGGTGTCGCGCATCATCAACGGCGGCTTGGCCGGGTTCAACACGATGATTGCCTTGCCTCGTGCCGCGCCGCCTACGGTTTCGATCGCCTTCGAGGTCGTTTCGGTGAACTCGTCGATATTGGCGCGCGTGCCCGGCCCCGCCGAACGGCTCGCAATCGAAGCGACGATTTCCGCGTACCGCACCGGCGCAACGCGCGAGACCGCGTGCACGATCGGGATCGTCGCCTGGCCGCCGCACGTCACCATGTTCAGGTTCGGCGCGTCGAGATGCGCAAACAGATTCACGACCGGCACGACGAACGGCCCGATCGCGGCCGGCGTCAGATCGATCACGGTCACGCCGTGTTCGCGCAGCACGGCGGCATGCCGATGATGCGCGCCCGCCGAGGTTGCATCGAACGCGATGCGGATCGCGCCGAAATTCGGCATGGCGACGAGGCCTTCGATGCCGTGTGCGGTCGTCGCCACACCGAGCCGTTCGGCGCGCGCGAGGCCGTCCGAAGCCGGGTCGATGCCGACCATCGCGCCCATTTCGAGGTGCTTTGCGTCGCGCAACACCTTGATCATCAAATCGGTGCCGATATTGCCGGAGCCGATGATGGCCACGGCCTGCTTGTCCTGTTTGTCGTACATGGCACTCCCGTTCACGACGTGGATTCAGAGTGATGAGCGAAGCTCGCGCTTACGGAGCCGAGTCCTTCGATATGGGCGGTAAAGACGTCGCCGGCCTGCACGGCCGCCATGGGTCCGAGCGCGCCCGTGAGCACGATGTCGCCCGCCTTGAGCGGCGCGCCGACACGCGTCATCGTGCTGGCAAGCCACACTGCCGCGTACAGCGGATTGCCCAGGCATGCCGCACCCACGCCCACACTCACCTGATCGCCGCGACGCTCCATCGCCATGCCGCAGTGGACCATGTCGAACGCGTCGAGCTTGACGGGCCGGTTGCCGAGCACGAAGAGGCCACTGGATGCGTTATCGGCCACCGTGTCGGTCAGGCGGATATCCCAGTTGGCGATGCGGCTGCCGACAATTTCGATGGCGGGCAACGCGTAAGCCGTCGCGCCGATCAGATCGGCGATCGTGTGGCGTTCGTGCGGCAAATCGCGCGCGAGCACCAGCGCGATCTCCGCCTCCACTTTGGGCTGTTGCGTGCGAGACAGCGCGATCTCCTCGCCGTCGGCAATCGACATGTCGTCGAACAGCATGCCGAAGTCCGGTTGATCGACGCCGAGTTGCGTCTGCACGGCTTTCGACGTGAGGCCGATCTTGCGGCCCACCAAGCGGCGGCCGGCGGCCAACTGGCGGTCGGTATTCACGCGCTGCACCGCGTAGGCCGCGTCGAGCGCGTCGCCGCCGAGTTCCGCGATCGCGTTGCGAACAGGTGCTACGGGCACGCCGGTTTGCTGCGCCCGCCACAGCGCGTCGGCGATATGCCGCACGGCATTCAGGTCCAATCCGCTCATGCGATCCTCACGCAAATGTTGGTCAATTCGGAATAGAAGTCGAGTGAGTGACGTCCACCTTCGCGGCCGATGCCCGAGAGCTTCGCGCCGCCGAACGGCGTACGCAGATCGCGCACGAACCATGCATTGACCCACACGATGCCGGTTTCAATCTGCCGCGCCACCCGGTGCCCGCGCGCGAGCTGCGTGGTCCAGATGCTGGCGGCAAGACCGTAAGCGCTGTCGTTCACGCGGCCAATCACTTCGTCCTCCGTATCGAACGGCGCAATGTGGCACACAGGTCCGAAGATTTCTTCCTTGACGCAGCGGGCGTCGTCGGCGAGGCCGGTCCAGATGGTCGGCAGCACGAATGCCCCCTGGTCACGCTCGTCGCCGAATTGCGGAACGTGGCCGCCCGTCACGACGGTGGCGCCCTCTTCGACCGCGAGACGGAAATACGACAGCACCTTCTCGCGATGTCCGCGCGAAATGAGCGGCCCCATCGTCGTCTCGGGATCGTGCGGCGCACCCACGCGCAATGCTTCGGTCTTCTCTTTCAATGCGGCGACGAAGCGCTCGAAGATCGGCCGCTCCACGTAAACACGTTCACTGCACAGACACACCTGCCCCGCATTCGTGAAGCTAGACTTCAGAACGCCCGCCACCGCCGCGTCGAAGTCCGCATCGGCGAATACGACCGCCGCATTCTTCCCGCCGAGTTCGAATGAGATTTCCTTCACGCCATCGGCGACGGTCTTCATGATCGTGCTGCCGGTGCGCGATTCGCCGGTAAACGTAATCGCGCTGATGTCCGGATGACGCGTGAGAAACTCGCCGGCCGCATTCGGACCGTGACCGTGAACAAGATTGAACACACCGGGCGGCAAGCCGATGTCGTGCATGACTTCGGCCAGCAGCGTGGCCGAACCAGGCGTCTCTTCCGAAGGCTTGGCGACGACGCAATTGCCCATGGCGAGTGCCGGCGCGACCTTCCACGTGAACAGCAGCAACGGCAGATTCCACGGTGAGATGATGCCGATCACGCCGAGCGGCTTGCGCGTCACGTAGTTGATCAGCGCGCTGCCGTCGGCCGCCTGCGTTTCGAAGAACTCGCTATTCGCGGTGCGGATCAGATCGCCAAACGTGCGGAAGTTGGCAACGCCGCGCGCGATATCGAGTTTGCGGGCCTGCTCGAGGGGACGGCCGGTATCGGCGACTTCGGCAGCGACGAACTCCTCGAAGCGCGCCTGAATACCGTCGGCGATCTTGTGCAGCCAATCGGCGCGTTGCGCCGGCGTGGTATCGCGCCAGCCGGCGCGCTGCGCGGCGGCCGCGGCGCGCACGGCGGCGTCGACCGTGGCGGCGTCGGCCTCGCAAACTTGTGCAAGCACGCTGCCGTCGACCGGGCTGAGATTGGGGAACGTGGTCGCGGTCGCAATGAATTCGCCGTCGACGTAATGGCGAAGTAACGGTTGAGCGCGCTGCACGGCGGCCGGGGTGAAAGTCACAACGTCTCCTGCTCGACTGAAGTATTGGCAGGAGTCTACGGTTGGCGCCTCACGCGGCGGTAATCAAAGATTGAGCGCTGGATATGCTAAAGCGGAATACCAGAGTTCCTCATGCGGGCATATCGAGTTGAGGTGCGGCGACCTTGACCGCCACACGCAAACATTCGACAAACGCCTGGCACGCCGCGCTCTGCTCCTTGTGCGAGCGCACCGAGAAACCGACGGTGCCAAACGCGCCGCTCTCGGGCAAATCGAGAATACGCAGCAAGCCCGCCTCGGCGAACTGCTGCGCGGCGACGCGCGGCATCAGCGCGATCCTCGGCGTATCGAGCAGTAAGCCGATGTTCGTCAGCAGCGAGAGCGACTCCACGATATCCGTGGGCAGCGGCAAACCCGCCGCGCGAAACAGGTGTTCCGCCGAGAGCCGCGCGGGCGAGTCAGGCGTAGGCAGAATCCACGGCGAGCCGACCAGCTCCGCCAGACGCGTCACGCCCGCCGGCGCGGGACCATAGCCTTTGCCGACCACCACGCACAGCGATTCGTCGAAGAGCGCCTCGTGCGTTAGCGGAAAAGCACTGGCAATCGGCAACTCGCGCTCAGGCAGCCGTCCCACGACGATATCGAGGTCGCCGGTGGCGAGCGCCGGGAACAGATGTGCCGTGGTGCCTTCGCGAACCGTCACGAGGACATTCGGTGTGCGCGCCTTCAGCATGGCAATCGCCGCCGGCAATAGGCGCGCCGATGCCGAGATGAGCGTGCCGACGATCACATGTCCACTGGTGCCGAGCCTGAAATCGTTGAGTTCGTCGGTCATATAGCGCAACTCCGCCATCAGCGATTTGACGCGCCGTCCGAGCAGCAGCCCAAGGTCCGTGGGCACGACGCCGCGATTCGAGCGCGCGAACAATGCGCCGTCGAAACAGGATTCGAGTTCGTGGATAACTTTGGTGACGGCCGGCTGCGTGAGGCGCATTTCGTTGGCTGCGCGCACCACGGAGCGCGTTTCCAGTACGCGTTCGAAGATCATGAGCTGATTGAGCTTCAGCTTGCGGATCAGGGAAATCTCGCTGAGCGGGTTGGCTTGCATGGCGGCGGTGTGCGGAAATCGACGATCCGCGATGGTAACAGCAGAAAAGCAGCGGGCCGATCAGGGGCTCCCCTTGGTGCGCCAAGGTCTGGGCACACCTATTGCTCTATTCCGCTCGCCGGCAAATAACCCGTCAAAGCACGCAGTGCCCACAACGAGTCGCCGTTTTCTATTTAATCCAGCATTCCATCGGTGGGAGGCCCCATGCTTCGATACGCTGCAATCTTCTTCGTCATCGCGATCATCGCCGCGGTATTCGGCTTTGGCGGCATTGCCGCAGGCGCGACGGAAATCGCCAAGGTCCTGTTCTTCATCTTCGTGGTGATCTTCCTCGTCACATTGCTGATGGGCGTGATGCGACGCTGATGAACGCGTCGATTGTTTAGGTTGAATCACACCCGCCCCGGCGCGAAAACCGGCACTCCGTTGCAATACTTGCCGTACCGTATTGCAATTGTTGCTGACCGCGCCGGGGCTTTCACTTCAAGCTAGACCTGCATCAAAACGTTTTCTACCGCGCATTGCACTGCAGCACTTCTGCGTCTTCGTTATCGCTTCGTTGCCGCTCTTTGTCCTCACGCCGCGCGCGCAATTGGCGCACGCACACTCAATCGATGCGACCAGTTGGCAAGCGTACGCGTTGCCACCGGCGGCTTGCTCAAGATCGCGCTGTCATAGCGCTTGCCGTCGAAGCGTACGAAATCGACGATACGAAAACCCTGTCCACGATAAAACGCGATCAGATGCGCGGCCGGTTGCGGCGTATCGAGCGCAAGCTCCGCATAACCGCGCGTCGCGGCCCAATGGTCGGCGAACGCAATCAGCAACGTACCGATACCGCGCGCCTGCCACACCGGCTCGACCGCGAACTGGCGCAAGCTGGCGATATCGTCGCGCCGGTATAGCTCGCACGCCGATTCACGATCCGTCGCGTAAAGAGTCATCGTGCCGACCGTGCGCCCATCGCACACCGCGACATAGCAATCGCCGCGCGTTGCGCGCAGGCGTGTCGTCTCGACGGTCTGATCCACGCACGTGCAATTGAGGCCCATCGCGCCGAGCGGCGTGAAGGCCCGATGCAGCAATGCCGTTAGTGCGACGAACGAATCGCGCGCCGGATCGAAGCGGCGCAATTCGACACGGCCCACGCCGTGACACACGTAGTCGATACGAACGGATTGTTGCTTCGTTGCACGTCGCTTCACGTTGAGCACCTCGCGGTATCAAGATGACCGGAGTGTAGATTTCGCGTGGACGCGTCTCAAGAAAAAATGTCGTAAAAACTCACATGGGAGCCGCTGCCGGAACATCAGCCCAAGGCCGGCGCAAGCTGCGGCTCGCCTTCGCGTAGACCGAGATGCAATTCCTCGCAGAGAAATGTTTGCAAGGTTTGCACGGCGGCCGCCTGCGCGCCTGAAACCTCGCGCATGAAGAGACCGAAGTCCGCGGTGGGCGCTTCGGGCAAACCATCGGCCTGGCCAAGCACGCGCATCGACTCCGAACGGATGTTGCCGTCGAGCAGCACGGACACGCCGAGCCCCGCTTCAACCGCGGATTGCACGGCCGGCAGACTGGTGCTGGTGCACACGATGCGCCACGCGATCCCCGCGCGGCGCAACGCCGTCAACACCTGTTGCTGCCACAGGCACGCGTCGCCGAAAGCAACCACCGGTAACGCGGTCTGCGCGTCGCGGCTGAAGCCGCGCGCGCCGACCCAGAAGAGCGGCTGCTTCCACGTGAGATGCGGAGCTGCGCCGACCAGCGCGGGATCGCCGACCACCACGTCGAGGCTGCCATCCGCGAGCCGGTTCGATAACGCCGCACTGCTGTCGACGACGATCTCCAACGCCACTTGCGGATACGCGATCGAAAAGCGCCGCAACGCCCGCGGCAAACGGCCGACTGCAATGTCCTCCAGCATGCCGAGCCGCACGGTGCCGGACACCTGCCCCGCGCTCAACGCGCGGCGCGCATCGGCGCCCGCGCCGAGTATCGTGTGGGCATAGGGCAGCAGCAAATGTCCCGCTTCGGTGAGCTGGACGCCGCGCGGCGAGCGGTCGAGCAAACGCTGCCCGAGTTCGTCTTCGAGCCGGCGCAATTGCATGCTCACCGCCGCCTGGGTGCGCGCGAGGCGCGTCGCCGCCACACCGACCGCGCCCGTCTCCGCCACGGTGACGAAGGCGCGCAGCAGGCTGCTGTCGAGATCTCGGGTCATAAAGGTTCTTGAAGTCGGCATAAGAAATATCAACTTATCTTAATACCGCCAGCACCGATAAGATAGCGATGACGAATTCCGATCGAACGCCCTCACTAGACACGACCATGCAGGACACCACACTCCAACCCGCGTTGAATCCCTCGCAAAATAGCGCGAAACCCACCCGCAGCGCGGCCGGGGCAGCGTTGCTGTGCGTTCTGTCGATGTCGTGCGTGCAGTTCGGCGCCGCACTTTCCGCGCCGACGATGGCCACGTACGGTTCACTTAGCACCACCTGGCTGCGCCTGTGCTGGGCTGCATTGGTGCTCGCCTTGCTGGTGCGTCCGCGCTTTCTGAGTTACTCACGCGCGCATTGGACTGCCGCGGGTGTGCTCGGCGCGGCGATGGCGGGCATGACACTGTGCTTTTTCGCGGCGCTTCAGCGCATTCCTTTGGGACTCGCCGTCGCGATCGACTTTCTCGGGCCGCTCGCCGTGGCGACCTTCGCGGTGCGTCGCGCCCGCGCATTGCTCTGGCCCGCGCTGGCGATCGCCGGCGTGATCCTGCTCTCGCGCGATCGGGGCGGCTGGATCGGTGAACCGCTCGGCGTGCTGCTCGCCTGCGGCGCGGCGCTCGGATGGGGCAGCTATATCGTGTTGATGAAGAAGACCGGCACCCTGTTCGTGGGACTCGAGGGACTGTCGGTGTCGCTGATCGCGGCGGCGCTCGTGGCCACGCCATTCGGATTGGCGCAAAGCGGTCTGCATGTCGCGGCGGGCCAGGTCGCGGCGACGGCGGGCCTCGCGCTGCTGGTCCCGCTGCTGCCGTACGCGCTGGAAATGGTAGCGTTGCGGCACATGCCGGCCGCCTCATTCGGAATCCTGATGAGCGTCGAACCGGCGATCGGCGCGTTGGCCGGCTTCGTCGTACTGCATCAGCCGATGGGGATTCTGCAAATCATGGGCACGCTGCTGGTGGTGACCGCAAGCGTCGGCGCCGTGATGGTGGCGCGCTGAAAATCCGCGGCACGGTCTTGCGCACCTCGGCGCGCGCAAGACCGCGCGCCTGGCTCAGGCGATGTTTTCCGCTTCGTACAGACGCCTGCCCGCGGCATCCTTCGCGCCAAGCGTGGGCTCGAAATCGATCGGCCACTCGATGCCGATGTCGGGATCGCGCCACAGAATGCAGCGCTCCAGTTCGGGAAACCAGTATTCAGTGGTTTTCCATAAACACTCGGCGAAGTTGGACAGCACCACGAAACCGTGCGCGAAGCCCGGCGGCGCCCAGATCTGCCGGTAGTTGGCCGCGCTCAGATACGCCCCGCACCACTTGCCGAAATGCGGCGAATTGAGCCGCACGTCGACGGCGACGGCGAACACTTCCCCCACCACGACCCGCATAAGCCGGCCCTGAGGGCGTTGCACCTGATAGTGCAAGCCGCGCAACACGCCATGCACCGCGCGCGAATGCCGGTCCTGCACCAATTGGAAATCTTGTGAGACGTCGTCGATAAACTCGTCCGCGCTAAAGCTCTCGAAGCAGAAGCCGAACTCGTCGCAAAACACCTCGGGCTCGATGAGTTTCACCTCCGGCAATGCCGTCGCGATCACCTTGTTGCCCATTGCTGCTGTGCTCGTAAGAAACCTGACCGGCGAAAGCGCGGCCGCCACGACGGAGGACGCGTCCACGTCTCGTAAGACGCCCCGCCGCCGGCTCGGGCGCCCGCATGATTCTTATGCCTCGCTCGCCACGCGGCTGCGCGCGCGATATTCGGTTGGAGACAGCGCCATGCGCTTGCGGAAAATCTTCGCGAGACGATCGCCGTTGCCCGTACCGCTGCGCCGGGCGATCTTGTCGACCGGCAGTTCGGTCTCGGTGAGGAAGTTGCAGGCAATGCGCAGGCGAACCTGCAACAGATAGTCCGACGGCGTGACCTGCATTTCATGCTTGAAACGCCGCAGAAAATTGCGCTCGCTCATCGCCGCGACCTGCGCGGCGTCCGCCACCGAAACCGGACGGTCGCAATTGGCCTCCATCCAGCGCGCCGCAGCGCGGATCTTCTCAGCCACGCTGAGCGTGCCGCCTTCTGCCGGCAACGGCACCCAGGTGGCCGCCATGCCGGGCATCACACGGTCGGCGACACTGCGGGCAAGCTCGGCACCGAGGTCGCGTTTGATAAACATGAGCGCGCTGCGAGCGCAGTCGTTACGGTCGTTGGACGCGTTGAGCGCGGACTCACCCGTAACGCTGCTGAGATAGCGGTTCACCTGTGGTCCGTCGCTATCCGTCGGGCCGGCCGCTTCCAGCACGAGCCGCCCTTCACCGATCGTTTCGATTGCACGTGTGCGCGATTGCACCGAGCGCAGCCAGCCAAGCACCCGCTCGTCGCGCGCGGCCACATGCGCGCCGTACCCGCCCGCGATGAACAGCACGTCGAAACCGCTGGCAAAGCGCGCGTCGATACGGTCAGTCCAGATGCGCGCGGAAGAAGAACTGGCGACGCTGCCGCCGTCCATGGAAAGGAATTGCACTTCGTAAGGCTGCTCTTCACCGGCGCGCGAACCCGAGAGTTCGTTCGCGGTCTGGAACATTTCCACCACCGTGCCTGGGCCGAGCAGCCAGAAGCCGTCGAACAGCAACACGCCGATTCGCCGCGTTGCA
The DNA here is from genome assembly GCF_003001875.1 of Paraburkholderia sp. BL18I3N2. Lineage (NCBI taxonomy): Bacteria > Pseudomonadati > Pseudomonadota > Betaproteobacteria > Burkholderiales > Burkholderiaceae > Paraburkholderia > Paraburkholderia sp. BL18I3N2. The sequence goes on along the minus strand of NZ_PVNC01000011.1, from coordinate 94,988 downwards.
CTACGCACGTTCAGCGTGGGCGTATGTAACCAGGTGATCCTCGCAGTATCAAGGTGCATGTGCGGCATTATATTTCCCCAAACTGTCGTACATTGTGGACCCCGATCGCCGTTAGCAGCCAGTATGGGCGGAATGATTATTGCCAGCAGAAATCGCGGCAAGCCACTTAACGGATTAAGCGTGATGGTAACGGAATGGCTCGCTATAGTAAATTTGAAAAACAAATTACTATCGAGAAACAGAATGTATGAAGAAAACCGTTATCCTGCGTTTGATATGAGAAGAACGGGACAGCGGCGCGCCACGGTAACGCGTACCGGGACTATTTCGGCATCTTGCCGCTAAACGGCTACCAGAGCGGCTCTTCAGCCATAGACGACGGCGTCCAGGCGTGCCGGATAGCATCCAGTTTATGACCCGCGTATGGCGAAGCGGCATCCAAAAGTGTTTCAAACTTGAACTACAAACCTCGCAGATAATGACCATTCAATAGCCGTTTTATTCGCAAAGCGGGAATTTATCGAGTACCCGGCGCAATCAGACTGCATTTAACGAATCGGTCGCCATTAATCATTTCTAAACGCATTTCTCGAACATCTAAAAATGTTTCTATATTGAAACATTGGCGGTTTTATACGTATGAACAATCTGTGCACGCAGTGCACAATAACTCTAACGTCGGAGGATTGAATGTTTGCCACGCCCTTGCTGCGTCGGCACAGTCAGGTGCCTTTCAAGTTGCGCGGCCAGCGCCTAACCGTGCCGGGCAGCGCAGCGCGCCGCCGGTCACGGAGAAGCTATCAGTAAGCTCAAACTGTCGGCGATTCGTCGAACGATTTGCGTTCGATCGCGGTCGCGGTACTGCGCGTCCGCCGCTCCGCGCGTTTGCGATGCAGTTCCGCCAAACGCCGCCGTCCGTGCGTGAGCGATGCGACCGCATGGAACGCGACCGGCGCGAACACCAGCCCAAACAGCGTGGCAGCCAGCACCCCACCGAACACGCCGGTGCCGATCGAGCGGCGGCTTTCGGCACCCGCGCCGCTCGATACCACGAGCGGCACGACGCCCAGCAGAAACGCCGCCGAGGTCATCACGATCGGCCGGAAGCGCGCGCCCGCGGCTTCGGTCACCGCGCGCGTCAACGGCATGCCGCGCTGGTATAGATCGCGGGCGAACTGCACGATCAGAATCGCGTTCTTCGCCGCGAGGCCGATCACCGTGATCATGCCGACCTTGAAGTACACGTCGTTAGGCATGCCACGCAACAACACCGCCGCAACCGCGCCGATCATGCCGAGCGGCACGACCATCAACACGGCAAGCGGAATCGTCCAGCTTTCGTAGAGCGCGGCCAGCGCCATGAACACCGCCAGCAACGAGAGGCCGATTAACAGCGGCGTGAGTTTCGCCGCCGCGGTTTCCTCGCGTGCCGCATCGACCCAGTCATAGCTCACGCCGACCGGCAACGATGCCGCAAGCCGCTCAAGCTCCGCCATGGCCGCGCCGGAGCTGTAGCCGGGCGCCGCGTGGCCGCTCACATCGAGCGACGGATAGCCGTTGTAGCGCGTCAGCATCACCGGGCCGATCGTCCATTGACGCGTTGCGATGGCCGAGAGCGGCACCATGCCGCCCGTCGAGTTGGGCACGGAGAGCGCGAGCAGATCGTCTTCGGTCATGCGCGTGGCGGCGTCGGCGGCGATCATCACGCGGCGCATGCGGCCGCCGGCCGGGAAATCGTCGATATAGGTCGAGCCGAAGGTACTGCCCAGCACGTCCGCGATTCGATCGAACGACACACCGAGCGCGTAAGCCTTCGCGCGATCGACGATAAGCTCGACGCGCGGCGCGTCAGGCAGATCTTCCGAGTGCACCGAGGCCAGCACCGGACTCGCCTTGGCTTGCGCAAACAGTTGCTCGCGCGCGGCCTTCAGCGCGTCGAGCCCCACTCCGCCGCGATCTTCGAGGCGGAACACGAAACCGTCGGAATGTCCGAGTCCCGGCACCGAAGGCGGTAATTGCGCCTCGACGTTGCCGTCCAGAATCTTGTCGAACTTTGCGTTGAGCCGGTCGCGCAGGGCCAGTGCATCGATATCGCGCTTGCCCCAGTCCTTGAGTTCGACGAATCCCATCGCGACGTTCTGACCACTGCCCGAAAAGCTCCAGCCGATCACACTCGTGACGTTCGCGATAGCGGGCTCGGCATGGAGAATCTTTTCCGCGCGTTGCACCACGGCCAGCGTGCGGGCCTGGGTGGCGCCCGCGGGCAATTGCACCATGACCTGCAACTGGCCTTCGTCCTCGCTTGGCAGGAAACCGCCGGGCATCTGCCAGTAGAGCACGCCGCACGCGCCGACCAGCACTGCGTACACGGCGAGCATCGGTCCGATGCGGCGCAACGTCCGAGCGGTCAAGCCGCGATAACCACGCGCGGCGCGATCGAAGCCGGACGTGAAGCGGCTTGCCGCACGCGCCGCGAAACCCAGAACGCCGCGGCGCGCATCGCGTTGACGCACCGATTGCGTGTGCGCCTTCAGCAGATTCGCGCACAACGCGGGCGTCAACGACAAGGCCATGAACGACGACACCAGCATCGACGCGATCATCGCCACCGCGAATTGCCGATAAATCCCGCCGACGCCACCGGGAAAGAACGCCATCGGCACGAACACTGCCGTCAACACCGCCGTCACGCCGACAATCGCGCCGCCGATCTGCGACATCGCCTTGCACGTGGCCTCGCGTGGCGGCAAGCCCTCTTCTTCCATGACGCGATGCACGCTCTCCACCACCACGATCGCGTCGTCGACGAGAATGCCGATGGCGAGCACGAGGCCGAACATCGTGAACACGTTGATCGACAGACCGCACGCATACATGGCGAGAAACGCGCCCATCAGCGTGACCGGAATCACTACGGTGGGCACCAGCGTATAGCGCAGATCGCGCAGGAACAGCCACATCACGAAGAACACCAGCACTACCGCTTCCGCGAGCGTGACGAGCACCTCGTGAATGGCGATCTTCACGAAGTGCGCGTTGTCGAACGGGATTTCGATGGCGACGCCCGAGGGCAAACCTTTCGCCAGCTCGGCAAGCCGCGCGCGAATCGCGTTCGACGTTTCGAGCGCGTTGCCGCGCGGCCCGAGTTGAATCCCGACCGTTGCCGCAGCCTTGCCGTTCAGGCGCGAATAGTACGAGTAGTTGTCACGCCCGAGTTCGACGCGCGCGACGTCGCGCAGGCGCACAGCCGAGCCGTCCGGCCGAGCCTTAAGCACGATCTGGCCGAATTCGGCCGGCGAGATCAACTGGCCTTTCACGCTCACCGAGGCTGTCAATTGCTGGCCCGGCACGAACGGCGCGTCGCCGAGCGTGCCCGCCGTCACGGTCGCGTTCTGCGCGGCGATGGCGGCGTTCACCTCGGCGGCGCCGAGGCCGTATTCGCGCAGCTTCATCGGATCGAGCCAGATGCGCAGCGCTTCGTCGGCGTCCCAGAGTTGGGCCGAGCCGACGCCAGGCGCGCGCTTCAATTCGCGCAGTACGTAGCGGCTCAGATAGTCGCTCAATTGCACGGAGTCGCGCGTGCCGTCGGTGGACGCGAGCGCGACGAGCATCAGGAACGTGTTGGCCGCCTTGAACACGCTGATGCCCTGCTGCACGACCTGCTGCGGCAAACGCGGCTCGACCTGCTTGAGCCGGTTCTGGATGTCGACCAGAGCGAGATCCGGATTGGTGCCGGGCGCGAAGGTCGCGTCGATTTCGAGTTCGCCCAGGTTGTCGCTGGTCGTTTGGTAGTACAGCATATTGTCGGCGCCGTCGAGACTCTCCTCGATGATGCTGCCGACGCTCTCGTCCACGACTTCAGTCGACGCCCCCGGATACATGGCGGATATCACGATGCGCGGCGGCGCCAGGCGCGGATACTGCGCCACCGGCAGTTGCGGAATAGCCAGCGCGCCCGCCACGACAATGGCGAGCGCGACGATCCATGCGAAGACCGGGCGGTCGATGAAGAAAAATGGCACTCAATGAATCCGTTCAGATTGTCTGGAGGCGCGGTGCGTCGACGAGGCGCGCCATATGCAGCACGTCGGCCAGCACACCGTCACGCACGGCAAAACCGCGCGAACGGCCTTCTTCGACAAAGCCGAACTTGCGATACAGCGCGATGGCCGGCGCGTTGTCCGAAAACACCGTGAGGTCGATGCGGCGCAAACCGAGCGACGCGTCCGCGCAATCGATCAAGCCTTGCAAAAGCGCGGCGCCGACACCGCGGCGATGATACGCGTCGTGCACGGCGAGGCCTAAGTGGGCGCTGTGTGCGCGGCTCGACCGGTGCACCTCGAGACTGGCGTGGCCTACCACGCGTCCGTCGATAATCGCGCACACGTTCACGCCGCCTTTGAGGCGCCGCTCGTACCAGGCCGCGAGTTGCTCAGGACTGCGATAGCCGACCGACAGCGTGCCGCGCCGCACACCGGGCAAGCTCATGATCTCGGCGAACGCATCCATGTCCGACGATTCGAGCGCGCGCACCATAATACATTTGTAATGTGCGGCGTCGTCCGGCAACCTTGCTTCTTTCATGGTCTTATTCCGCTGCGAGATGGGCGGCCGAAGGCGGCGACATCCACGGCGCCGGCTCGCGCAACCGCGCCATGAAGTAACAGTCGATCAGCACGCCGCGACGCAATACGGCACCGCGCTGATGCGCTTCGATCTCGAAGCCGAACTTGCGGTAGAGCGCGAGTGCCGCGTGGTTATCGGTGTAGACATGCAACTCGACGCGGCGCAGGCCGAGCCAGTTGTCCGCCAGATCGAGCAGTTCGGCCATCAAGGCACGACCGATGCCGCGCCGCTGCCATGCGTCGTGCACGCCAATGCCGAGCGAGGCGGCATGCCCGCGGCGTCCCTTGAAAGGACTGAGGCTGGCCTGACCGACCAGCGTGTCGCCGACCGTCGCCGCGATCGCGATGCCAGGGGCCTCGAATTTTTCCAGGTGCTCGCGCGTGCTGGCAACGGTCCGAAACGGCATCTGCGGATTGCCGTTCATCGCCACGGGCAATTGCAGCATGGCGTGAAACTGTTCCGCGTCGGCCACGCGCAAAGCGCGCAGCGTCAGGCCCTCGGGCAAGCTCTCAGGTTTTGATTTTGTTTTTTCGTGTTGATCCATAGGCTCATAACGTCAATTCGAATGACCTCACCAGAATGCCCGGCAATTGCATGCCGCCCGTGGCGCGCTCGCCCCACGTCGAATCGCTCAATAGCAGTTCCGCTTGCGCGCCCAGTTGTTCGAGTTCGCTGCCGAGCAAACGGTACAGGCTGTCGTCGAAACGCATGGCTTCGAGCGGCGCGACGATTTCTCCGTTTTCGACCCAGAACGTCGCGAAGCGCGTCATGCCGGTGAGGCGGCAATTCATGCGGTCCGAAAAGTTCACGTACCAGAGGTTGCCGATGTAGAGCCCGGTGCCGATCTTGGCGAGCACCTCCTCTTCCAGCAAGTCGCCCGCTTGCATCGAGAGCGCCGCCGGTGACTCGCTGGCCAGCGCGCCGTTCGGCGTCAAACCGTATTCGCGTGCGCTGCGTGCATTGGTCAGGCGTTCGGCACTGCGGCCGGCCTCGATCAACGGGACGCTGTCACGCAGATAGCCATCGTCGTTAAAGCCTGGCGTGATGCCGAGACCCAGATCTTCGCTGATCGTCACGCGCGGGTCGACTACGACTTCTCCCACATGCAGTTTGTACAGCTCGCTGCGCGAGCTCGCCTGAGCGCGAGCGGAAAAGCCGCTCCATGCGGTGACGCCGAGCAGTTCCGCGAGCGCGGCGGGCGCGAGATAGGAACGGTAACGTCCCGGCGCCAACGCGCGCGGCGTGCGCGCGAGCACCGCAAGACGCGTCGCGGCCTGCTCGACTTTGCCCGCGAACACGGCATCACTCCAGTCGTCGCCGGCGTAGGTGGTTTTGATCGCGCGGCCGCTCGGGTCGTACAACGACCAGCTGAAATTGAAGTTGTCCACCTCATACCAGCCGCGGCTGCCGTTCGTCGATGCGAAACCGCGCACGATGGTGCCGCCCGCATAGAAGCCCACGAAGTCGAGCCCTTGCGCGCATTCCGCGACGATGTGCGCGAGCCCATCAGGGTTCGGCAGCTTGCCGGAGCGCTGCGTGGTGCGCTGCCATTTCGACGTGTCGAACAGTAGATGCGGATCGTCCGCCGCATCGCGCAGACCTTCGCGCAAGGTGGCGAGCGTGGCGCTCACTTCATCGAGATCCTGTTGCAGATCGCCGCATACAGTCAGCGTGGAATAGGCCTGACGTGCGCCGTCGATCAGACGCAAGGTCAGCTTGCCTTGCGACACGCAGCCCGTCTGCCGCACCTTGCCGGAATTGAAACGAATGAAGTCGGACTGCTCGCCGGCAAATGAACTGAGCGTGGTTTCGCTTCCTTGCTGCAAGCGCTCGATCGCATCGGCGAGCAAAGTGAAATGCCGCTCCCAATCCACCGAGGTAGCCGCGCGCGAAGAGATGAACTGGCTCATCATGCGCCTCCGAACACGTCGATGTTGCTGAACACGCAAGCCGGCGACGCATGACCGACGCGAATGATCTGCGCCGGTTCTCCCTTGCCGCACATGGACGTGCCATATACTTCGCGCGTGGCCGCGTTGCCCACCGCACTCAGGCTGCGCCAGAAATTCGCGGAAATACCGCGGTAGTTCGGCTGTTTGACGACTTGCGTGAGCTTGCCGTTTTCGATCAACTGGCCGAACTCGCAGCCGAACTGGAATTTGTTGCGATGGTCGTCGATCGACCAGGAGGTGTTGGTGCGCATCAGAATGCCGTGGTCGATATTGCCAATCATCTCCTCCAGCGAACTCTCGCCGGGTTCGATATTCAGATTCGCCATGCGGTCGATCGGCGGCCGGTTCCAGTTCGACGCACGCGAATTCGCGACGCCAGGCATGCGCGCACGCTGCTGTGACAATGCGCCGCCGAGCGGACGTTCTAGCACGCCGTTGCGAATCAGATACTGCTTGTGCGCTTCGGTGCCGTCGTCGTCGAACGCGTAGGCCGCGGCTTCTTCGCGCAGCGACGGATCGAAGGTGACGTTCAGCAATTCCGAGCCGTAGCGATACGAACCGAACATATCCTGCTTGACGAAGCTCCAGCCCGCGAAGTTGCGTTCATCGCCGAGAATGCGATCCAGTTCGAGCGGATGACCGATTGATTCGTGAATCTGCAGCATCATCTGGTCAGGCATCAGCAACAGATCGCGCTTGCCGGATGGACAATTCGGCGCGGCCAGCAATTGCAGCGCTTCGTTAGCGACGCGCGCGCCCGAGCCTTCGAAGCCGAAGCGCGCCAGCACTTCCACGCCGCCCTGGCCGAGCGTGCCGTAGTTGCCGCCCAGCGTGCGGACTTGCGTATCGCCGTTCGCGTGCGCCGCGACGCTCAATTGCGGCATCACGAAACGGAACTGCTGGTCGATCCGTACACCGTCGCCGGTGATGTAAAGCTGATCGGTGTGCGTGATCTGCACCGCCGCGACACGTTCGACAATTTTTGCGTCGAGGTTCGCGCCCGCGCATTCCGCGCTGAGAAGCTCGAGCCATTCGGCGCGGCTCGGCAATGCGCGTTGCGCATTCGGCGACACGTAGCGGCCGCTCGCAACCGGACGGGCGACTTCGCGATGGTCGATCAGCGACAAGGCCGCGCTCGCCTCAGCGCGTGCGGTTGCCATATCGAGCGCCGCCTGCAAACCGGCCGCCGAGAGGTTCGCGGTCGCGGCATAACCCGCGCCGGCGCCCACCCACGCGATCAACATCGCGCCGCGATCGCGCACCGTACGCAGCGGTTGTGCGATGTCGTTGCGGATCTCGTGGTCGTCGATCTGTTCGTCGACAATGCGCAGCGACCAGAACGCCGCGCGGCTCTTCAGCGTTTGGGCAGCCTGTGCCCAACGTTCGTCAATCATTGGCGTGCCCTGTATGAGTCGTGCCGGCGCCCGGCTCCGGCACGTTGAGCGACGAGGCCAGCAGCGACTGGGTATAAGGATGCGTCGGCGCATGCAACACATCGAGTGTGTTGCCGGCTTCGACGATGCGTCCCGACTTCATCACGATCACGCGATGCGCCATGGCTCGCATCACCGCCAGATCGTGCGTAATGAACAAATAGCTTAGCTTGTACTTTTTCTGCAGATTTGTCAGCAGATTCAGCACCTGTTTCTGGATCGACACGTCGAGCGCGCTGGTCGGCTCATCGAGCACGATCAATTCCGGCTCGACGGCCAGTGCGCGCGCAATCGCAATACGTTGACGCTGGCCGCCGGAGAACTCATGCGGATAGCGCAGCATTGCGTCGGCGGGCATGCCGACTTCTTCGAGCAGGCTGCCGACGCGCACGCGCCGTGCCTTCGCATCCACTTCCGGCCGATGCACGGCCAAACCCTCGCCGATGATCTGCTCCACCGTCATGCGCGGCGACAGCGAGCCGAACGGGTCCTGAAACACGACTTGCATGCGCGAATACAGCGCGCGGCGTGAAGTCGCCGTCTTGAGCGTGGAAAGCGGCAGGCCGTCGATATGGATATGACCTGCGGCCGGTTGTTGCAGGCCGAGCACGGTGGCCGCCAAGGTCGATTTTCCCGAACCCGATTCACCGACAATGCCGAGCGTTTCGCCGCGCCGCACGCTCAGGTCGACGTCATGCACCGCGCGAAACGTGGAGCGCCCAAACATGGACCGCCAGCCTTTCGCCGACGTGCGGTAATCGACGGCCAATCCTTGCACTTCGAGCAGCCGGCGCGCGCCGTCCTCGACCGGCTCGACCGCGCGTTGCGGATCGCTGTCGAGCAGCCGCCGCGTGTACGGATGCTGTGGACTCGCGAATAACGCCTCGGTCGTATTGGTTTCGACCAGCACGCCCTTCTCCATCACCGCGACGCGCTGCGCAAAACGTTTCACCAGATTCAGGTCGTGCGTGATCAACAGCACAGCCATGCCGCGTTCGGCCGCTTCCTGTTCCTGCAACGAAATCAACAGGTCGACGATCTGCTGGCGCACGGTCACGTCGAGCGCCGTGGTCGGTTCGTCGGCGAGCAGCAAACGCGGACGACACGCGAGCGCCATGGCGATCATCGCGCGCTGCCGCTGGCCGCCGGATAATTGGTGCGGAAAACTGTCGATGCGCCGCTCCGGCTCGGGAATGCCAGTGCGTCTGAGCAACTCGATACCGCGCTCGCGCGCCGCATTCGGCCGCAAACCTTCGTGCAGACGCAGGCTCTCGGCGATCTGCTTGCCGATCGTGAAGAGCGGATTGAGCGCCGTCATCGGTTCCTGAAACACCATCGCGACGTCGGCGCCGCGCAGGCCACGCATCTGCTGCTCGGTTTTCTGCAGCAGATCTTCACCATCGAGCAACATGCGGCCGCTCAATTCGGCATGCTCGACAAGCCGCAGAATGGACAGCGCGGTGACGCTCTTGCCCGAACCCGATTCGCCGACAAGAGCCACGCGCTCGCCGCGTTCGATGGAAAGGCTGAGTTCGTGCACGGCGACCTTGTCGCCGAAACGCACGGAGAAACGGTCGATTTCCAGCAACGGCCGAGCAATCGGTGCCTGAGTGGCGGTCATCGCGGACCTCCGCCGAAAGCGGAACCACGTGAGCGCGTATCCAGCGCGTTGCGCAAAGCGTCGCCCATGAATGTCAGCAACAGTAGCGTAATCACCAGCGCGGCAAACGCCGACATCGAGATCCACCACGCGTCGAGATTGTTCTTGCCTTCCTGCAGCAGTTCGCCGAGGCTCGGCGTCGGCGGCGGCACGCCAAGGCCGAGAAAGTCGAGGCTGGTCAGTGAGAGAATCGCGGCGCTCATGCGGAACGGCAGGAAGGTAATCACCGGCGTCAAACTATTCGGCAAAACATGACGCCACATGATCTGCCAGTTAGTAAGGCCCATGGTGCGGGCCGCCTTGACGTAATCGAGCGAACGGTTGCGCAGAAATTCGGCGCGCACGTAATCGGACAGCACGAGCCAGCCGAACATCGACAGCAGAATGAAGAGCAGCCACAACGTGGGCTCGAAGATCGATGCGAAAATAATCAGCAGGTACAGGTCGGGCATCGAACTCCAGATTTCAATCAGGCGCTGGCCGATCAGATCGGTTCGTCCTCCGTAAAATCCCTGCACCGCGCCCGTCAGCACGCCGACCACCACACCGGACACCGTGAGCGCCAGCGCCATCAGCACCGACAAGCGGAAGCCGTACAGCAGCCGTGCCAGCACGTCGCGCCCGAACTGATCCGTGCCGAGCCAGTTGCTCGCGGTGGGCGGTGCCGGATACGGATGCGCGGCGAAATAGTCGATCGTGTCGTAGTGAAAATGGTTCGGCGGATAAATCGCGAAGTTGCCGTTCGATTCGAGCCGCGAGCGGATATACGGATCGAGGTAATTGGCACGCGCCGGGAAATCGCCCCCGAATAGCGTCTCCGGATAGTCCTTCACGATCGGGAAGTAGTAATGCCCGTCGTAACGGACGAGTAGCGGACGGTCGTTGGACAACACCTCGCCCAGTAGGCTGATGGCGAACAGCGACACGAAGATCACGAGGCTCCAGTAGCCCAGACGCTGCTGCCGGAAACGCAGCCACGTACGCCGCCACGGAGACGGCGACGCCGCGTGCGCCGCGCCCGCCGCGTCAGCGGTCCAGGCGGTTGAATTGGATGCGGGGGTCGACGAGGACATAGCAGACGTCAGCAATGAGTTTGGTTACGAGGGCAATCAGCGTGAACAGAAACAGCGAACCGAGTACGACCGGATAGTCACGGCGAATCACGGAGTCGTACGACAGTTGGCCCATGCCGTCGAGCGAGAATAGCGTTTCGATCAGCAGATTGCCGTTCAGAAACGCGCCGGCAAAGGCGGCCGGCAAACCGGTCAGCAGCGGAATCGCGGCATTGCGCAGCACGTGTTTCCACAGCACGTCACGCTCTGGCGCACCTTTCGCGCGCGCGGTCAGCACATACTGCCGGCCGATTTCCTCGAGGAACGTGTTCTTGGTCAGAATGGTGACGATGGCGAAGTTGCCCACCACCGAGGCCGTGACCGGCAGCACGATGTGCCACAGATAGTCGAGCACTTTGCCGAACGCACTGAGATCGTTGAAGTTATCCGACGTGAGGCCGCGCATCGGAAACACCTGCCAGAATGTGCCGCCGCCGAACAACATCAGCAGCAGTACGCCCAGCACGAAACCAGGAATTGCATAGCCGGCGAGCACCAGCACGCTCGTGACCGTATCGAAGCGTGAGCCGTTGCGCACCGCTTTCGCGATCCCCAACGGCACCGATATCAGATAGGTGAGCAACACCGTCCATATGCCAAGCGTAATCGACACCGGCAGCTTCGATTTGATGACGTCCCACACGCTGTCGTGCTGATAGTAGGACTGGCCGAGATCGAACATCGCGTAGCGCTTGAGCATCAGCAGATAGCGCTCCAACGGCGGCTTGTCGAAGCCGAACTGTTTCTTGATCTGCTCGATCTGCTGCGGATCGACGCCCTGGCTGCCGTGATAACCGCCGCCGCCCGCCCCCGCCTCTCCGCCACGGCCAGCGCCGTGGCGGAGTTGCGTCATCACCTGTTCGACCGGCCCACCCGGCACGAACTGCGTGACGACAAAGGTCAGCGTGACCACGCCGAGCAGCGTCGGCACCATCAATAACAAGCGTCTGAGAATGTAGGCAAGCATGCTGTGCCTCAGTGAGCCGTAGCAGCCGTAGCCGCGGTGGAAGATGCGGTCTGGGCGGCCGGCGCTTTCGTGTACCCTTTCGTGTACCAGTAGTCGATCACCCACTCTTCGTATTGATACGACATCGGCACTTTGTCCGGATGGCCGAGCGTCGACTTGTAGCCGATTCGCGCGCCCGGTGCGTAATACTCAGGCACGAGGTAGAACGAGTAGATCAGCACGCGATCCAGGGCGCGGGTTGCCGCTTCCAGGTCGTCGAGATTGTCGGCGGAGAGCGCCGAGTGAATCAGCGAGTCGACCGCTTTGGAGCGGATGCCCGGATAGTTCTCCGAACCGACTTCCGAGGCCGCCGCGCTGCCGAAACGGCGCGTCAATTCCGCGCCCGGAATCGTCACCGGTGGATAGATGAACGTGGTCATGTCGTACTCGAAGTTATCCAGCCGCTTCTGGTACAACGCACTGTCGATCTCGCGCATATGCGCCTGGATGCCAAGCATGCCGAGCGCCTGCATATACGGCAGGATAAGGCGGTCCATGCCGGGCTGATCGTCCATGATCTCGATGGTCATCGGCGTGCCGTTGGCATCGCGCAAGGCGCCGTCGCGATAGTGCCAGCCGGCCTGCGCCAACAGATCGCGCGCCACGCGCAAGTTGCCGCGCAAGGAATCCGGGGCGATCGTCGTGGGTTGCTTGAGCATCGGGCCGAATACTTCCGGCGGCACGCTGGCTCTCAACGGTTCAAGTAAGGCCAGTTCTTTCGGGCCGGGCATGCCAGTCGCGCCGAACGGACTCGCTGCGAAATAGCTGCTGGTGCGCCGGTATTGACCGTAGAACATCATGCGGTTCATCCAGTCGTAGTCGAAGGCCATCGTCAGCGCGTGGCGCACGCGCGGGTCCTGAAACATCGGCTTGCGCAGGTTCATCAGCATGCCTTGCATCTGCGCGGGGCCGTCGGCGAATTCGCCTTTCTTCAATAGTCCGTTGTCGAAGTTCTTGCCGACGTATTTGCGCGCCCATTGCGTTGCGCTGTATTCGACAAGCGCGTCGGCATCGCCGGCCTTGAACGCTTCCAGTTGCGTGTAATGGTCGCGATACAGTTTGAAGGTGATGCTCGCGAAACGGAACATGCCACGCCGCGACGGCAGATTCGCAGCCCAGTAATCGGGGTTGCGGCGATAGGTGATCTGCTTGTCGTTCTTGCGCGATTCGATCAGATACGGGCCGCTCGCAACCGGCGGCTCGTTCGCGATCTGGTCGAACGGTGGACGTGTGCCGTCCGCGCGCATGCCCCACTTCGGCGAGAAGATCGGCAAATCGCCGGCGATCAGCGGTGCGTCGCGTTCGGCGTGCTTGAATTCGAAGCGGATCGTGTTTTTGTCGATCACGGTCGCGCTCTTGATGACCGAGAACTGCGCATTGAAAAGCGGCGAGGCCTTCGGGCTCGTCAAGGTGTCGAACGAGTATTTGACGTCGGCCGCGGTGATCGGATCGCCGTTCGAAAAGCGCGCGGCAGGATTGATATGGAAGGTGGCCGAACCGAGGTCCGGCGCGACTTCGACATCGTCGGCGATCAGCGGATACTCGGAGGCGAGCTCGTCCCAGCTGCGCTGCATCAGCGTATCGAACATCAGATGCAGAATGTCCGGCGCGGGCGCACCGCGTACCAGAAACGGGTTCAGCGAATCGTAAGTCTGCAGCTCGTCGAAGTTCTGGAAGCTGAGCTTGCCGTCGCTCGGCGCGTCGGGATCCGCATAGTCGAAGTGCGTGAAGCCGACGGGATATTTCGGCTCGTCGTATTGCGCAATCGAGGGCCGCGCCTGCGCGCAGACCGCGCTCAATGCGAGACACGCCCCTGCGCACAGCGCGATTCGCGCGACGGTGCCAGGCCGGCGCTCTGCTGCAGCCGCGGGCGTTGCCGCTGCAGTCCGCACGCGGCGCGGCCAGCGAAACTTCACAAGTCTCATCTTCGGAATGCGTAAGAACGCGCGCCGGCTTCAGGCCGGCGCGCGGTAAATCGAATCGGCACGAGTGACGGCCTGACGGCGTCGCTCCCGTAGCTTTCCCCGCTAGCGCCGCGCTGCGGCTGATTCGCCGCCTCCGCTCGCCGTGCTCCTGAACGAGCATTGCGCGCGCGGGCACTCCAAAGTACATCGCTAACAAAATTGCGCCGCTCCGGTACCAATGATGGAAGCCGGAGCGGCCGACCGACTAGACAGACTGCGGGTGCATCACAAACATCGAGGACTTCAGAAGCGGTACGACGCGCCGACCTGGAAGAAGCGGCCGATGTTAGTGTAAAGCGACTGGTCGTAGCCCGTGATATCCGGGGTGGCCTGCCACTCCACGTCGAACGGCGGCTTGCGATCGAAGATGTTGTTGATGCCGCCGTAGATCGTCCAGTTCTTGAAGCCGCGATACGTGGCCATCAGGTTGAACTGGCTGTACGACGCCACCGACAGCGTACCGCCGTCGCCGAACTCGGACGCCACCGCGTTGGTGTACGGGCCGGTGTACTGCCACGTCAGCGTGGTGGTCAGCTTGCGGTAATCCCAGGAGAGGCTGGTATTACCCTTCCAGCGCGGATTGGACGCACCGAACGGCTGCAACAACGCGAGGTTGTTGCCGGCGAAGTCTTGCGTCGGCGCACCCGGGCTATTCAGCTTGAAGTGCCACACGTAGGCCCAGTCGCCTGCCAGCGTGAACGTGCCGTACTTCGTGCCCACCGACTTGCGGAAGTTCATGTCGAAGCCGTCGGTGTCGAGCGAGCCGAGGTTGACGAACTGTTCCTTGATGTAGGCCACCGTGCCGTCCGGATTGCGGATCACGTTCGACGGGTTGTTGGCATCCATCACCGCGTTCGGATCGTCCGTGCCGATCACGCCGTCAATGTGGATCTTGTAGAACGCCGCACCGATATCCGTCGACGAGTCCGGCGAAAGCTGGAAGCCGATGTTGTAGTTCTTGGTGCGCTCAGGCTGCAGCGCCGGATTGCCGTTGACCTGTTCCGTCGTGAAGTGCTTGGTCGGCGTACCGCTCGGGTCGTTCGGGTCAACCAGGTTCTGGTGAGCCAGATAGGTTGCCTGCGAGTTTTCGACCAGCGTCGGCGCGCGGAAGCCGCGGCTGTACGATGCGAAAGCCGTGAGAGCCTGCACCGGCTGGAAGCGCAATGCGAAGCTCGGCGAGAACGCACCACCGAAGTCGCTGTAGTGGTCGTAACGGCCCGCCTGCGTGAACGTCAGGTTGTGGATGATCGGAATATCCACCTGATAGTAGACGGCGGCCACATTGCGCTCACCGTCGACCGTTTGCACGTTGGCCGGCGCCGTAATGCCGAGCGCGCTATACGTACGCGAGTTGATGATGTTGCTCTCGTGACGGAATTCCGTACCGAAACCGACACCGACCGGGCCGCCCGGCAGAGTGAACAGGTTGGTCGTCGAGGTCTTCGCCGTGACGCTGTCGAGCTTCGAGATCGCCTGCTCGTAGTCGTTCTGGAAGACGCCGTTCAAACCGTTCGGCGTGGCCGACGGATTCGAAAAGTTGAACACGCCGTTCTGCAGAATGTTCTCGAGGCCCGCAACATTCAGCGCGTTGCCGTAGGTCGTGTCGACCGTGCTCTGCGAGTGGCCGTAATCCGCGGACCAATCCCAATCGCCGAATTTGGCGGTGGTGAACGAACCCTTCACACCGGTCGAGGCACGCCAGAAGGTCGACACCGTATCCGCCGAGACGGTATTCGGGAACGTATAGTTGATCAGCGTCGGAACGCCGAACGGGTTGTACGGGTTGGTACCGGATACCGTGCGCGAGATCGGCAACGCGGAGCCGGTTGCCGGGTTGAACGCGTTGGTCTGGCTGCTCAGCACCGCCGGACCTTCGTTCTGCACGGTCTCGTTGCGGCTCACCCACAAGTCGGCGTATGCCTGCACGTCGTCGTTGATCTTGAACGTGCCGCGCACTTTCGCGTTCAGGCGCGTGATTGCCGGCACCAGCGAGGTGGTGCTGGCCGGATTCGATTTACACGTGGACGCACCGTCCGCGGAGACGCTGCCCGGAGGACAGGGGCTGAGTGCCGTTTTAGTGCCGTCGGCCGTAGTCCAGTACGATTGCTGGTTCGGACCGAGCGGGCCCGCGAGACCACCCGGGAACTGGCTGAAGTCCTGACCCGCGGTCATGTCGCGATCGCCGAGCGACGAGCCGGTGTCGCGGTAGTAGCTCGCGGCGGCCGTCACGTTGAAGCGTTCGCCATTCAGATCGCCGATACCGCCGAGCACGCTGAAATTGCCCTGCGCGTCGCCCGGATGCTGCGCCTTGCCGAGTTGGCCATCGATCTGCAAGCCCTGGAAGTCTTTCTTGGTGATGATGTTGACCACACCGGCGATTGCATCCGAACCATACACCGAGACCGCACCGGTCTTCACGATGTCGATGTGGTCGATCATGTTGAGCGGGATCGAATTCACGTCGAAGAACGTGTCGGTGAAGTTCACCGCCTTGCCGTAGTTCGCCACCCGTTGCCCGTCCACCAGCACCAGGGTGTACTTCTCGCTCAGACCGCGCAATGCAATACCGCCGCCGCCTTGCGCGGAGCTATTCATTGTCGTTTGGCCCCAGCTGCTCCCCGAGTTGGCGGACGTGCCGCGCAGGAAGTCGGCCACGGTCGTATAACCGCTTTGCTGGATTTCCTTGGTCGTGATGGTCTGAACTTCCGTGTTGCCGACCTTGTCCGACGTGCGGATCAGCGACCCGGTCACCTCGAATTTCTTGAGTTGCTGGACCCCTTTGCCCGCCGGCGTCGCTGTATTGCCATCCGCGGACGGTGTGGCAGCCGTGCCCGTTGCCGGGGTGCTTTCCGTCGTCGTCGCGCCTGCCGCGGTGCCGGTGGCGGCCGGCTGGCTTTGCGCAAACGCCGGTACGGCGATTACGGCCGACAACGCCAGTTCAGCCCAGACTATTCTTCTAATGGCCAGCGCCAATGCCCTTTGTTTCATTTTTCCCCTTCTCGCTCGTCAGTAAGGCCACAGCAGTATGTGAAGAGTGGTCTCGTGAACCGCTCTACTCGATATACGGCGATCTTGCGCCGCGTTCCGTTAAAGCAACTTCAAAATAAGTCAGCGTCGGACTACTAATTTATTGCAATCGGAATGCGCAGCGCTTTCCAATTGATGCCATTTCTGCTGCCACGCGAGCGGACTCCGCCATCTACCGGCCCAGCTTTCCAAATCGCGGGTATACACCTAAGTAATGCTTACAAATATCGAGCGAGTGCCTTCTTCTAAAGCACAGCCTGCGGCACTAAAACAGTCTTGGCGTCCCGACCCACACGACCACCGCCTCTTCACGCGCGGTATTGGACCAGGAGTGCGGCACGGTAGACTCGTAATGCGCCGTGTCGCCTGCCTGCAATACGAACGTCGTGCCTTCCAGCGTGAGCGAGATCTGGCCACTCATCACATACAAGAATTCTTCACCGGCATGCGTTGTGACTTCCGACGGGTTCTGCCCCACCGGCATCCTGACGAGGATCACTTCCAGCTTGCCGCCGACCGACAGGTTCGTCAGCCTTCCAAACAGATTGGCGGTTCCGTCAAATCCGAAGTACTTCAACTCACTTCCTCTACGCACCGACTTGTCTTCGGTCGGCGTGTCGACGAAGTACTGCACCGTGACACCCAAAGCTCGCGCAATACCGACTAGCGACGTGATGGAAGGTGTTGCGTGACCCCGTTCCACCTGCGACAAAAACGGCTTGGAAATGCCTGCGGTCGTTGCCACTTCATCCAGCGTGCGACTGAGCCGTTGGCGCAGCGCGCGGATTTTGCTTCCTATAGAGATTGCAACATGTGCCTTGTTATTAAGTGGCAAGACCATAGCAAGACAGAATCCCGTAGTCAAAAATAGTTTGATATATACAAATTATGTTTCGTCGAGCGTAACGTTCTCCCTAAAACGTCCCTGATAGCCCTGCCCACAGTCCGACATGGACAACTGCATCAATTTGTTGTCCAGAAGACTTTTCCGATTCCCAACAACCTTTTTGATAGCTGCCACTGCGTCCACACATCGACATCGGAAACGGGCCCGTATTCATTGGGACGAGCGCACTCGCTCGCGTCCGCCGCGAGGGGACGCGCCTCATCTGAGAGAACTTGAAGGAAGCGGAGTGCTCTTATTTCGACGCCACCAGCACCCACAAACGCGCGAGATCGGCTGAACCATCAGTGCCTTTCACCGCGCGGAAGGTTTGCACCGCGCGAGCCTTGTCGCCCGCGATGTAGTACGCCTCGCCGAGATGCAGCTGCGCCTGGTCCGGATGGTCGAGTCCGCCCTTGGCGATCGCGGCATCCATCGCCGCCAGACCCTGTTTCGCCTGCCCCGCGAAAACCTGGTTGAAACCCACATCGACGGGGGCGACGGGGTTCGCCGGATCGGCGGGCGCTTGCGCGCGTTTGGCCGCGAGTGCCTGCAGGCGTTTCTCGCGATCCGCCTGCGCGTCGCGCCCCAGAACGCCGGACGTAAAGCCCTGATCGATGACCTGCTTGCCTTCCGCGGTGGTGCCCGCCACGATCGCCAACTGGGTCATTTCCATGTAGTCGTCGGCGGTCGACAGCGAGCCGGTCGCGCGACGCAAGCGATACGTGTCGATATCGAGCTTCGACGAATAGCCCGGCTTGTTGCGAATCGCCGAGAACAGATCGTCCCAGTACGACTGCTTCGGATGATAGGCAACCAGCTTCTCGAGCGAGCTGCGGTACGTGGCATCATCCTTCACGCGTTGCGCACACGTGCCGAGCAATTGCAGTTGCGATTCGTCAGGCGCGTGACCGCCACGCACCTGCGCATCGATGCCGGGCTTGAGCAGGCTCACCACGCTCGCGCAATCGTTCGACAGGTAGTAAGACTGAACCAGCAGCGTGCGCATGTCCGGATCGCTGCCACCCGACTTCAGATAACGCTGCGCAACCTTCGCCGCCTGCGCATAGTTCTTCTGCTGGAAGTAGATGCCGGCCAATGCCGCCGACGTGCGTTGTTCGTCAGCGCCGCTCAACTTGCCGGAACTCAGCAACGTTTCGTAGGCCTGAGCAGCCACGCCGGTTTCACCCGCCGCCGCAGCAGCCGCGCCACGCATCTGCTCGATCATGGTGCTCTCGTACGGCGTCTTGCCGGGCACAGCCGCCGCCTGATCGATCTTCGTCAGGGCGTCCTTGTACTTGTGCGCACGATACAGATCCTGTGCGGCGTTCAGCGGCTTTGCCACGTCCGGCCGCAATGTATCGGTGGCATGAGCGGCGAGCGGCAGCACGAGAGCGGCCGCGATGACGGCGCGCTTGAACCGGTGATGAATCGTTTGCATTGCCCTTCCCTATTGCATGTACTGCTCATTGCCGATCAGGCCGATCTTGGTCGCGCCCAGTCGTTGCGCGGACGCCATGACTTCCGCGACATCCTTGTACGGCACCAGCTTGTTCGGCCGCAGATGGATTTCGGCTTGAACCGGTTCGGCGGCCACTTGCGCGAGCCTGGATTCGAGCGCCGCGCGGTTCGGCACCGGCTGTCCGTTCCAGGTCGTGGTGCCGTCGAAGTCGATATCGATCTGCACTACTTCGGGCTGCGTAATCGGCGGCGGCGGATTGCCGACCGGCAGGTTCATCTTGATGGCGTGCGTCTGAATCGGGATCGTGATGATCAGCATGATCAGCAACACCAGCATCACGTCGATCAGCGGCGTGGTGTTGATGTCGACCATCACATCCGGTTCGCTGCCGCCGCCCGACGATACGTTCATTCCCATTTTCGGCTCCTGTCGATCGGACTTGGTGCTTTAGCACCTAGTCCGATCCCATGCACAGCGGTCGATCGGACTTGGTGCTTTAGCTGTCGGCCAGAGTTGGCGCTTTAGCGCTTACTCTGGCCCCATGCACAGCAGTCAGTCCGATCCCACGCAAAATCAGCCGCCGCGCGCGGGCGGCTCAGTGATAAACGAAACCTTGGCGATACCGGCGCGCTCGCACGCGGTAATAACCCGGCCGATGAACTCATAACGCGCGCTCTGATCGCCGCGAACATGCACTTCCGGTTGCGGCGTCATGACCGACACGGTCTTCAGGCGTGCCAGCAGCGTCGGCGCATCGACCTGTTTCTCGTTCCAGAAGAAGTCGCCGTCGCGGTTCACCGCGATGACGATACTTTTGGGCGTGGTCTGCAGCGGCTGGATCGTCTCCTTCGGCAATTGCACCGGCACCGTATGCGTCACGACCGGAATCGTGATCAGAAAGATGATCAGCAGAACCAGCATCACATCGACGAGCGGCGTGGTGTTGATACTGGAGATGACCTCGTCGTTGTCGTCCTGCCCAACGCTCATTGCCATGACGGACTCCGCTTATTGAACCAGCGACGCTTCGCGAGCCACGGCGCGCGCCGGGCGGCGGCTGCCGGCCAGCAACACGGTATGGAGCTGCGCGCCGAATGCACGAACACGCTCCATCACCGACTTGTTGCGACGAACCAGGAAGTTGTAGCCGAGCACCGCGGGCACGGCTACCGCGAGGCCGATCGCCGTCATGATCAGCGCCTCGCCCACCGGACCCGCGACCTTGTCGATCGACGCCTGGCCGGCAATGCCAATGGCCGTCAGCGCGTGATAAATCCCCCACACCGTACCGAACAGGCCGACGAACGGCGCCGTCGAGCCCACCGTACCGAGGAAAGCCAAACCGTCTTGCAGACGATTCGATACGTTGGTGATCGCACGCTCGACCGAGGTGTCGATCCACGTGTTGCGGTCCACGGCTTCGAGCAGCGCTTCGTCGTGATGCTCGCCCGCTTCGATAGCCGTTTCGGCGATGAAGCGGAACGGCGACGTTTCATCGAGCAGCTTCGCGCCTTCGACCAGTGACGGCGCGGTCCACAACTGCTCGTCGGCGCTCTTCGCGCGGCGGTTCGCGCGGAACTGTTCGACGAACTTGGTGATCATGATGTACCAGCTGCCCATCGACATGAGCACCAGCAGAATCAGCACGAAGCGGGCGACGAAGTCGCCGTTATTCCAGAGGGCGCTAAGGCCGTAGGGGTTGCTGACCGTTTCGGACGTAGCCGGTGCCGGCGGCGGCACCGCTTCGTCGGCGGCTGCGCTCGCGGTTTGCGGCGCGGCGGTGGCCGGCGCGGCGGCAGCCGACGCCGTGGCGTCGCTGGCCTGCGCATGGGCCATTTGCGGTGCTACAAAATCCACCGTGGTCACGGCGATCAACATGCTTGCCGCCAGTGCGGCGAGAGTACGCTTCTTCATGCCTGCTCCAAGTTCATTAGTACGACTTCTAAACTAAGACTGATAAATCGCTACCGGTACCGAACAGCCTGTGAATTCAGTTCAAGTTAAAGGAGAACGGAACTTGCACACGGACAGGTTGGCCTTGGGAAACGCACGTGAACTGCTTGACTGCGTTGAATGCCGCACGATCCAGTGAGGAGTCGTCCGAGGATTTGGCAACGCGTTCATTCGTAATATGGCCCTGCGGGTCGACAACGAATTCAATGAGAACATCACCCGTCACGTTGTTTTCCTGCGCTTCCTTCGGGTAGCGGATCGACGAACGGATCTGATCCGAGTTCGGACACACCACGCCGACTTCGGTACTCACAGGCTTCGTCGGCGCGGGCGGCGCCGGCGGTGCGGGCGGCGCTACGGCAGGCGCCGACACGACCGGCGCGGCCTGATGCGTGATGGTCGGCTGCGGAGGCGCTTGCACCTGCACTTCCGGCGGCGGCACGAACGGCGGCGGCGGCGGCGCGAATTTCGGCGGCGGCAACTGCACCGTGGGCAACGGCGGCGGAGGCGGCGGCTTCACCGGCTCGATGATTTTCGTTTCGATAGGATGCTGAATGACCTGCACGACCTTGGTGGCGAGGCCGTTGATCAGTGCATAAATCAGCACGATGTGCAAAAGCAGAACAACTGCGATGCCGCCAAAGCGGCGTACTGGGTTTTGCTGCTTGCGCCCAAACTCACGCGGGCGCCCCGGCCTCTGCATACGGGCCGCCGCTGCCGGAAAATGCCCTTCGACTTTCGTACCCACCTTTACTCCTCCGGCGTGAACCGTCCATTTCTGTAACTGCAGTGCGCTTACTTGCCGCAAAAAGCATTCACATCAACCATCTGGCGACCAGTGGTCTTTGATTCGGAGTCCAAAACGGACGTGACACTACCCGGCTCCAATCCGACGGCACGGACGCGTCTCCGGGAGACGGCAGCCGTGCGTCATGTGAGCCGAATAATCGATCTAAGTAGAACTACTAATAGAATAAATTTGAGCCGTTCGCTTCTGCCTTGCATGAACGCCGGAGACAACCTGATCTCTATAACTCGTAGCGCCTGGAACTTTTTGCGCGTACGTCACATGCGTTTCATGGGTGGCAACAATAGCAGGACAAAAAATGTACGGTCAAACTTTTTTTGATGACAACATACTTAGTTTAGAGAGGTGACTCTAACTCATGCCGAATTCGCGCCGCTTTAAAAGAATAAGCGTATGTGGAGCAGATAAGCATTCGGATGTTTCTGCCCGACAATTGGGAATTCGCCGCACATTCGGCGTGCATGGATGCACAAAAAACTGCAGGCCGAATGTCTGATCCGGAACGCGGAGGGCTCCACTGGGCAGGCGTTTAGACGCCCTCGCAGCGTGAGTTGCGTGGATCGCGGGCAGGACGTTTGCCGTGGTGAGTGGGCGCCGGGGTGTGACCGCCGCCAATGGCGAGACGATAGCAGAAGGCCAGAAGCCTTTAAAAATATTTTTAGCGGTATTTACGACACTCTATATACGTATCCCAATTACGCGCTGAATTGAATTACAAAACAATTCCAATAAATTACATTAAGCCAACAAATGTCAATGATGCCGGTAGAGTGACGTCGGCGCGGCGTTGATGGACTGTCAGCGCAATTTCGCGCGGACCGAATGGCTTGGCCAGAGTGACGTGAATCGTGCGCCGGCAAACTCATGGGCGCTCAACATTCGAGCAAGCAGGAGCGGCGCGACGTTGATCGCGCCGCTCCTGCTGCATTAACCGTTCGTGCCCTCGCCCGCCACGATAGCACTGTTGTCACGCGATCGCGCGAGGACCGGCCGCAACGCGGCTCCCGTGTGACTTGCCGCAACGCGCGACAGTCCTTCGGGATCCGTAGCAGCGACAATCGACCCGCCACCTACGCCGCCTTCCGGACCGAGGTCGATGATCCAGTCCGCCTCGGCGATCACATCCAGATCATGCTCGATGACGACGACGCTATGGCCGCCGTCCGCGAGACGATGCAGCACGCGAATCAGCTTGGCGACGTCGGCCATATGCAGGCCCACGGTCGGCTCGTCCAGCACATACAGCGTATGCGGCGGCTTCTGCCCGCGCCGCGTGATGTCGTCGCGCACCTTGCTCAATTCGGTGACGAGCTTGATACGTTGCGCCTCGCCGCCGGACAACGTGGGCGACGGTTGACCCAGCGTGAGATAGCCGAGCCCGACGTCTTTCATCAACTGCAATGGATGAGCAATGTTCGTGATGGGCGCAAAGAACTCGACGGCTTCGTCGATCTCCATGGTCAGTACGTCGCCGATATTCTTGCCGCGCCACGTGACCGCGAGCGTTTCCGGGTTGAAGCGCTGCCCGTGACACACGTCGCAAGGCACCTTCACGTCGGGCAGGAAGCTCATGCCGATGGTACGCACGCCCTGCCCCTCGCAAGCCGGGCAACGGCCTTCGCCGGTATTGAACGAGAAACGCGAGGCCGTATAGCCACGCGCGCGCGCTTCGAGCGTGCCGGCGAACAGCTTGCGGATTGCGTCCCACACGCCGATGTAAGTGGCCGGACAAGAACGCGGAGTCTTGCCGATCGGCGTTTGATCGACCTCGAGCACACGGTCGATGGTTTCCCAGCCGGTGATCGAATCGCAGCCTTGCCATGCATGCGTCACGTTTAGCGGCGCGCGCGGCGCCGTACGCGCCAGCACGCTGGAACGCCGGTTCGCTGCCGGTTTTTCTTCGGCCGCCGCGCGCGCGCGCCGCGTGGCCGGCGACGACAACACCGAACGTCCGACCGCATCCAGCAGGTTGGTCATCAGCACGTCGCGTGCGAGCGTCGACTTGCCGGAACCGCTGACGCCGGTGACCGCGACGAGTCGCGACAAAGGAATGCCGACCGTGACGTTGCGCAAGTTATGCAGCTTGCCGCCATGCACGGTCAGCCAGTTCTCCGGCACCGCGGCACTACGCTTGCCCGGCGCGACCACTTCGCGACGCGGCTGCAACGGGTGCACGATGGGCTGCGCGAGAAACTGTCCGGTCAGCGAATCGGGCTGCGCCGACAGATCCGCCACACTGCCTTGCGCGACCAGCGTGCCGCCGCGTTTGCCGGCGCCCGGCCCGATGTCGATGATGTGATCAGCACGCCGGATCGTGTCCTCGTCGTGCTCGACGACCACCAGCGTATTGCCCTTTTCGCCGAGCTTGCGCAAAGCGTTCAGCAGAATCTGATTGTCGCGCGGATGCAGACCGATGGTCGGTTCGTCGAGCACATAGCAGACGCCTTGCAGGTTGCTGCCGAGCTGCGCGGCAAGCCGGATGCGCTGCGCTTCGCCGCCCGACAGACTCGGCGCCGCGCGATCGAGACTCAGATAGCCGAGTCCCACTTCTTCGAGAAACTGCAGACGGCTGCCAATTTCGCTCACCACGTCACGCGCGATTTCCGCGTCGCGACCGGTCATCTCCAGCGTGTCGATCCAGGCGCGCGTATCGGACACGGTCCACTGCGCGACATCGACAATCGCCTGCGCGTCGAACGTGACCGCGCGTGCCGTGGGATTCAGACGCGTACCGGCGCAATCCGGGCACGGTTCGTCCACAAGACCTTCGGGCTCCTGCTCTTCCGACGGCAGGCTTTGCTCGCGGCCACGATTGTCGTCGACGACAATCGTATCGTCGTACACGGCGCGTTGTTCGCGCGTGAGCGCGAGGCCCGTGCCGACGCAGGTCGTACACCAGCCATGCTTGCTGTTGTACGAGAACATGCGCGGATCGAGTTCCGGATAACTCGTGCCGCACATCGGACACGCGCGCTTGGTGGACAACACCTTCACCGCGCCGAGTTTCGCCGTGGCGCGGCCACCACTGATCGCGTCGTGCAAACCGTCCAAAGGCGCCAGCAGATGCATCACGCCCTTGCCGACTTCCAACGTCTGGTCGAGCGCCCGACGCAGTTCGGTTTCATTGTCCGGCGACACGACGAGATCGGCCACCGGCAATTCGATCGTATGTTCGCGGAAACGGTCGAGCTTGGGCCACGGATCCACCGGCACGAATTCGCCATCCACGCGCAGATGGGTATTGCCGCGCGCCTTCGCCCACTTCGCCAGATCCGTGTAGACGCCTTTACGGTTCACGACCAGCGGCGCCAGAAAACCGACATGTTCCCCTTTGTGATCGCGCAGCAACTGCGCCGCGATCGATTCGACGCTCTGCGACGTGACCGGCGTGCCGTCGTGAATGCAATGCTGCAGACCGAGCTTCACATACAGCAGACGCAGGAAGTGCCACACCTCGGACGTGGTCGCGACCGTACTCTTGCGGCCGCCGCGCGAGAGCCGCTGTTCGATCGCGACGGTCGGCGGAATGCCGTACACCGCGTCGACCTCGGGACGCCCCGCAGGCTGCACGATGGAACGGGCGTAGGCGTTCAGCGATTCGAGGTAACGGCGCTGCCCTTCGTGGAAGAGAATGTCGAAAGCGAGCGTGGACTTGCCCGAACCGGACACGCCGGTAATCACGTTGAATTTGCCGTGCGGAATGTCCACGTCCAGTGATTTCAGGTTGTGCTCGCGCGCATTGACGATGCGCACCACGTCCTCGCCTTCGATCGCCCGGCGCGCCCGCGCGGCGCTCAGCGCCTTTTGCAGCGGAATACCTTGCGACGCCGGTTCGGCAGCCGCGCCCATGGCGCGGTCGTATTGCAGCAGCGCTTCGCCGGTATGCGATTCCGGACACGTTTTGACGTCTTCCGGCGTGCCCGCGCACAGCACGCGGCCGCCGCCGTCGCCGCCTTCGGGACCGAGGTCGATCAGCCAGTCGGCCGCGCGGATCACGTCGAGATTGTGTTCGATCACGATCAGCGAATGGCCGCTTGCGAGCAGCTTGCCGAACGCCTGCATCAGCTTGGCGATGTCGTCGAAATGGAGGCCCGTGGTCGGCTCGTCGAACATGAACAGACGCTTCGCCACCGCTTGCTTCGCACTGCGCGCGGTCCGCGCCTGCGCGGATTCCGCGAGGAAACCGGCGAGCTTGAGCCGCTGCGCTTCGCCGCCCGACAACGTAGGCACCGGTTGGCCCAGCTTCACGTATTCGAGGCCCACGTCGACGATCGGCTGCAGTACGCGCAATACTTCGGCATCTTTCGCGAAGTACGTGGTGGCTTCGCTCACCGTCAATTCCAGCACGTCGGCAATGCTCAGCGCGCGCGCCGGTTCGCCGCGCTCGATCTTGACCTCGAGCAGTTCCGCGCGATAACGGCGCCCGTCGCAATCGGGGCAGCGCAGATACACATCGCTCAGAAACTGCATTTCGATATGTTCGAAACCCGAGCCGCCACAAGTCGGGCAGCGACCTTCGCCCGAATTGAAACTGAACATGCCGGGGCCGTAACCGCGTTGCTGCGCGAGCGGTGCCTTGGCGAACAGTTTGCGAATCTCGTCGAACGCACCAACGTAACTCGCCGGATTCGAGCGCGCCGTCTTGCCGATCGGCGACTGGTCGACGAACACGACGTCGGTGACCTGATCGGCGCCGCTCAGGCTTCTGAATGCGCCGGGCGATTCCGTTGCGAGTCCGAAGTGCCGCGCCATAGCCGGATACAGCACGTCTTGCAGGAGCGTGGACTTACCGGAACCCGACACGCCCGTCACGCAGACGAGCCGCTCCAACGGAATCTCCACCGTGACATCGCGCAGATTGTGTTCCGTCGCGCCTTCGAGCACGATGCGCGGCGTGGTGGCATCCACGGGACGCTGCGACCAATGCGCGGCGTCGGCCACATGCCGCCGGCCGCCGAGGTACTCGCCAGTGAGCGTGCCTGACGAACGGATCGCCTCGGGCGCGCCGTCGTAAATGATCGAGCCGCCGCGCTCGCCCGGC
Organism: Paraburkholderia sp. BL18I3N2; assembly: GCF_003001875.1. NCBI lineage: Bacteria > Pseudomonadati > Pseudomonadota > Betaproteobacteria > Burkholderiales > Burkholderiaceae > Paraburkholderia > Paraburkholderia sp. BL18I3N2. The sequence goes on along the minus strand of NZ_PVNC01000011.1, from coordinate 68,061 downwards.
CCCGGGCCCATATCGATCAGACGATCCGCCGCGAGCATCACGGAGGGATCGTGTTCGACCACCACCAGCGTATTGCCCGCATCGCGCAAACGGTGCATGGCTTCGACGATGCGGTTCAGATCGCGCGGATGCAAGCCGATACTCGGTTCGTCGAGCACGAACAGCGTCTTGGTGAGCGAGGTGCCGAGCGCCGTGGTCAGGTTGATCCGTTGTACTTCACCGCCCGACAAGGTGCGGCTTTGCCGGTCCAGCGTCAGATAGCCGAGCCCGACGTCGCACAGATACTTGAGGCGCGTGCGCACTTCGGCGAGCAGCAGTTTGAGCGCGTCGTCGAGCAAGGCGCTCGGCAAGCTGATTTCGTCGAAGAAGCGCCGGATGCGCTCGATCGGCATCAGCATCAAATCGTGTACGGTCAAACCCGGCAACGCTTCGAGCTGCCCGCGCGTCCAGTCGACGCCGCGCGGCAGGAAGCGCTTTGCGGCCGGCAGCACGTTGTCCGCATTCGCCTTGCTACCGAGGCGCCACAACAGCGATTCCGTTTTCAGGCGCGCGCCGCCGCAGGTTTCGCACGGCGTATAGCTGCGGTACTTGGACAGCAGCACGCGAATGTGCATCTTGTACGCTTTCGATTCGAGATACTCGAAGAAGCGTTTGACGCCGTACCAGTGGCTTTGCCACTTGCCGTTCCAGTCCGGCGAGCCGTTGATGACCCAGTCGCGCTCGGCGTCCGTCAACTCGCCCCACGGCGTGCCACGGCGGATATCGGCTTTCGCCGCATAGCGCATCAGATCGTCCTGACACTCCTTCCATGCGGGCGTTTGCATGGGCTTGATCGCGCCGTCGCGCAGCGTCTTGCGCGCGTCCGGAATCACCAGCCCGAGGTCGACGCCGATCACGCGGCCGAAGCCGCGGCAAACTTCGCACGCGCCGTAGGCCGAGTTGAACGAGAACAGCGCGGGCTGCGGGTCGGCGTAGCGCAGGTCGCTCTCCGGGCTGTGCAAGCCGGTGGAGAAACGCCAGATTTGCGGTTCGGCTTCCTGACTTTCCGGCCCTTCCGGCGACGCCGGCAGCACATAAATATTGACGCGCCCGCCGCCGCGCTTGAGCGAAGCCTCGATTGCCTCGACCACCCGCTGCTTGTCCACCGAGCGCAGCCGGAAGCGGTCGGCCACCACGTCGAGCAGCTTGCGCTTGCCGGTAGGTGAATCGACTTCGCGCTGCGCCTGCACGCGCGTGTAGCCGCTGGCCGACAGCCATTGCTCCACTTCCTGCTCCGACGCGGATTCCGGCAACTCGACCGGGAACGTGACGACGAGCCGCGGTTCGTTCTGCGCCGTGCGTTCGAGCAACTCGGCGTAGATCGTTTCCGGCGTGTCGTGACGCACCTGATGAGCCGTCTTGCGGTCGAATAGTTCGGCCGCACGCGCGTAGAGCAGCTTCAGGTGATCGTTGAGCTCCGTCATGGTGCCGACGGTGGAGCGCGAACTGCGCACCGGATTGGTCTGGTCGATCGCGATGGCCGGCGGCACGCCGTCGACGCGGTCGACTTGCGGCCGGTCCATGCGGTCGAGAAACTGCCGCGCGTAAGCGCTGAATGTTTCGACGTAGCGCCGTTGCCCTTCCGCATACAGCGTGTCGAACACGAGGCTCGACTTGCCGGAACCGGACGGCCCGGTGACCACCGTCATTTCACCGGTTCGTACGTCGAGATCGACGTTCTTGAGGTTGTGCTGGCGTGCGCCGCGAATCCTGATTGTGCCGTTAGTACCGCTCGTGCCGTTGGTACCGCTTGTGCCATTTTTGCCGTTGGATGCCAATTTTTCCGACCGTCTGAATGAGTGGGCCACCTCTCACGGACGCCTCGCGACCGCGCAAGTTCGGTGCGGCTGGCTGGCGGAGACGCGCGCCGGAGCCCTGCTCGCAACGGGATACTATACTGTATATTTATACAGTTTTCCATGGCGCAGGACGGCGGTGCTTCGGAGGCGCATCAGGCGGTGGCCGGCGGCGAAAAACGCGCGCCGCTGAGCGCGGCAGCAAGCCATGTGCCGATCGTGACGAAAAGGGTTTAGCGCCGCTCACAGCGGCGTGGGAGTAAGAGGTGCTATCGCACCAGGCTTTTGCAAGCCGGCGAGAGGTCGGGACGAGCGCTTGCCTGTTGTCGGCAGACGCTCTCCGCGCTGATCGGCCACTGACGGCGTCGTAGCCGCTGGCGTCGCATCGAGCTCACCGGTTTTCCCCAAGGCATACGCCACGCACCGCCTGGCCAGCACCTCGGTTGGATCGACCAGCCCGACGACCAATCCACCCTCGCACGCCAGCGTCGCATCGCGCAGCAACAGCGGCAACTCCGTACAGCCCAGCATGATCACCCGCACGCCTTGCGCAACCACATCGTCGACGGCAGCGGCGAGATCGTCGCAGCACTCGCCCGAGGTGAAGCCCGCCTTCGCGCCTTTCGGCCCATAGATGGCGTTCATCAGCCGCGCCTGCGCCGCCTCGCCGGGCACAATCTGCACGAACCCTCGCGCTTCAAGCGACCGTTCATAGACGCGGCTCGCCAGCGTCCCGGAGGTGGCGAGCACGCCGATTTCGCGCAACCCCGGAAAGGTCTCGGACAGATAATCCGCGGCACAGGTCAGCATATTCACAATCGGAATGCTGAGCGACGGCTGGATGCGCTCGACGAACGCATGCGCCGTATTGCATGGAATCGCGATGAGATCGGCGCCGCCGTCCTCGAGTGTCTTGCAGGCGGCATACAGCGCGAGCGTCGGATCGTCGCCGTTGCCGAGCAGCGCGGCCGTGCGATCGGGAATCTGCGGATTCTGCTCGACCATGATCTTGATGTGGTCCTGATCGCACGCTGCGGGCGTATTGCGCACCAGCTTGCCCAGGAAGTCGACCGTCGCCGCCGGCCCGACGCCGCCCAGCACGCCCACCTTGAAGCGCCGCTCCTGCTGCGAAAATTGCGCTGCCGCGACGTAGCGGGCGTAGACCAGATTGGCGTCGACGAGCGGCACATCGAGCCGGCCCAGCGAGCGCGCGACCAGCGCGATTTCGGCGAGCCCCGGCAAAATGATTTCCGCACCCTGTGCGATGAGGTCCGCGCACGCCGCGCGCAACAACTCGACCGGGCGTCCACAGAGGCGGCCGTTCCGGATGCCTTCCTCGCTGTAGACGGCGCTCGTCACGCAATCGACGCCCGCTTCGTTGCGTGGATGCAGCACGTCGAAGCGCGCGGCGTCGAAGTACCGTTCGAAAAGACCGTTACCGCGAATGGCGTCCGAAGTCAGCACGCCGACCCGCCGCACCCACGGAAACGCCTGGCGCACGTGCGCCGATAGCGCCGTCATGATGTTGGCAACCGGCACGGCGACGTTCGCCGAGAGTTCATCAATGAAGGTATGGCTCAGAAAACACGGCAGCACGATTGCCTCGACGCCGCGCTTTTCGAACGCGCGCATCGTGTCGAACACATGAATCTTGAACTGGGCGTTCGCCTCGCTTTGCGAGGCCGGCCCCTGCCAGGACTGCTGCTCGAGAATCAGATCGTAAGGGCGCGCCGCGCCCGGCCGGTCCCAGGCGGCGCTCAACCGGCACAGAACATCGGCGCTGGCGAACTGCGCCGCGCCGGTCACGACGCCTAGCGAACGATAGCGATACATGATGGCTTCCCCCGTCGTTTTTTTTGCCGCCAGCCTCGATGGTAGGCGGCTTTTGCGCGGTTGAGGATGACATTATGTGCGCCGACTATGACGTGGGGTTAACCACGAATCACCAATTACTACGTGTTGCCCCGCGCCGCTCGTATCGACCGACGCTCACGCCGCTTCGACGACACCATGCGCCGCGCCGCGCTTGCGACGCTCCAGCGTGCCGATACACGCGAGCGATACTCCGGCCAGAACACTATAGAACACGGCCAGCGGCCACCATGCACCCGGATAACGATGTGCGAGCAACGTTCCGATCAGCGGCGTCAGGCCGCCGGCCAGCGCGGCACACACCTGATACGACAGCGAAATCGCCGAGTACCTGACACGCACCGGGAACGCGGTCGACATGAAGCCGGCCATTACCGCGTAGGAGCTCGACATGCACATCACGGCCAGCGCAATGCCGATCACGATCGCTACCGGCCGCCCGGTCGAAACGAGCGCGAACATCGGATAAGGCGACAGCATCGCCAACGCGGCCGCGCCCTTCAGAAACCGCCCTGTGCCGATGCGTTGCGCGAACCATCCCGAGCCCAGTTGCGTGAACAACTGGATGAACGCCACCACGAACAGGCAATCAAGAATCAACGAACGGTCGAGGCCAAGCGTTTGCGTCGTGTAATTGAGCATGAAGGTGTTGACGAACCACGCGCCGGCCACGCCGATCACGTTCGCGCCAAGGCACAGCAACAGCGTGCGCCACGCGTCGCGCACGACTTCGGCGACCGGCAGCGCGGCCACGCGCCGCTGCGCCTTGAGCGCCTTGAATTCCGGCGATTCGTCGACGCCCGCGCGGATCAGCAGGCCGACCACCAGCAGTACCGCGCTCGCGAGAAACGGCAGGCGCCATCCCCAGCCGAGAAACGCGTCCTTGTCCATCGAGGCCACCGCGCGGAACGCGAGCAGCGACAGGATCAGGCCCGCCGGACTGCCGAGTTGCGCGAACGACGCGAAGAACGTGCGCCGTCCTTGCGGTGCATGTTCGCTCGCCATCAGCACCGCGCCGCCCCACTCGCCGCCGATCGCAATGCCCTGCGCGACCCGCAGCAACACGAGCAGCACCGGCGCCCACACGCCGGCGCTCGCATAGGTCGGCAGGAAGCCAATGCCGACGGTGCCGATGCCCATGATCGCCAGCGTCGCCACGAGCGCTTTCTTGCGGCCGATGCGGTCGCCCAGGTGGCCGAACACCAGCCCGCCGAACGGTCGCGCGAAGAAGCCGACGGCGAAGGTGCCGAACGAAGCCAGCGTGGCGAAAAACGGATCGCTGCCGGGAAAGAACAGCTTGCCGAATATCAGCGCGGACGCCGTGGCGTAGATATAAAAGTCGTACCACTCGATCGTGGTGCCGACAAAAGCCGCGGCCGCGGCGCGTGTCGGTTGCCGGCTGGCGGCGTGGTCGTCTTGCTCGCGATTCATGTCTCTGTCTCCAAGGTCTTTCTTCTGGATGTGGCGCGGCTTCTGCGTGCCGTCGCCGGGAACTGCACTGTCTAAGCTTTGAGCACGCCCGCTTCCAGCAAACGCTGCTGGGTCGCGGCGTCGATGCCCAATTTGTCGAGCACGTCGCGCGTGTCGGCGCCGAGCGACGGCGGCGCGCTGCGATAGGTGGCCGGCGTGCGCGACAACTTGATCGGCGACGCGGTGCCGCGATACTCGCCCATCTCGACCACCAGCCCGCGATGCAAGGTATGCGGATGGCGCGCCACGACATCGACCGTTTGCACCGGTCCGCATGGCACGCCCGCGTTGATCAGCGCATGCGCGAGCGGCTCGCACTCGTGCGCTGCGAGCAGGCTTTCGAGCGCGGCCTTCAACGGCTCGCGATGCGCGCAGCGGCTGCGGTTGTCGACATAACGCGGATCGTCGGCGAGTCCGGGCGCGCCGAGATGCGCGCACAGTTTCGCGAACTGCCGGTCGTTGCCGACCGCGAGAAAGATCGGCGCGGTCGCGGTGCGATAGCTGTCGTACGGCGTGATGTTGGGATGCGCGTTGCCGCTGCGCTGCGGCGTGCGGCCCGAGCCGAAATAGTTCGGCAGGTGCGGGTGCAGCAGCGAGACGCCGCAGTCGTACAAGGCGATATCGATCGACTGGCCACGGCCGCTCTTCGCGCGCTCGGCTAGCGCGAGCAGAATGCCGGCGAGCGCGTTCAGTCCGGTGACCATGTCGACAACCGGCAAGCCGACGCGCGTGGCAGGACCGTCGCGCTCGCCGTTCACGCTCATCAGGCCGGTCATCGCCTGAATCGCGGCATCGTAGCCGGGCAAGCCGCCGAGCGGACCGTCGGGACCGAAGCCCGACACGGCGCAATGAATCAGCTTCGGGAAACGTTCGTGCAGATCGCGCTCGTAGTCCATGCCCCAGCGCGCGAGCGTGCCGGGTTTGAAGTTTTCGACCAGCACGTCGGCGTCTTCCAGCAGCTTCCACAGGATCGCGCGGCCTTCTTCACGCGAGAGATCGACGGCGATGCCCTGCTTGTTGCGATTCACGCCCGCGAAGTACCACGCGGTGTCGCCGTAGAACGGCGGCCCCCAGCCGCGCGTTTCGTCGCCGTTGGGCGGTTCTAGCTTGATCACCTGCGCGCCGTGATCTGCGAGCGCCTGTGTGCAATACGGGCCGCCGAGCACGCGGCTCAGGTCGATGACCTTGAGTCCCTGCAATGCGCCTTGCGCGCCATCATTTTGAAGCGGTGCGGTCATTGCGTGCTCCCCGCCGGCAGCAGTTGCAGCGCCTGGTCGAGCGTGACGCCGCGGCCATTGACCAACGCGTCGATCACTTCGCTTTCATCCGTCTCCGAATGCAATGCCAGCGGATCAACTGGCAGCAGCTTGTGCCGCACGACCAGATGAGCGAGCGCGAGACGCCGGTAATCCGGTGCGAGACGTACGCCCTCACACGCCATCAACACGGCGGTGCTCGCGTGATACAACGCGGTGCCCGCTTGCCGAACCCATTCGTCGCGGCTCGAATCCGCGACGCTCGCCAGCGCATCGCACGCACGCGCGAGTGTTGCGCGCAGCAGCGCGAGACTGGCCGCCGGCAATCCCGCAGCGCCGAGCAGATCCTGCAGATAGGTACGCAACGGTTCCAGCGCGCCATCGCGTTTTGCCGCTCGCGCGATGTCGAGCGCGACGATATTGCTGGTGCCTTCCCAGATCGAGCCGAGATGCGCGTCACGCACGAGCCGCGCGTCGCTCCATTCTTCGATATAGCCGGTGCCGCCACGCACTTCCATCGCGTCGCCGGTCACGCGGCGCGCGTCGCGGCACGCGCGGAACTTGATGAGCGGCGTGAGGATGCGCACGCACTTCGCCGCTTGCCGGTCGCCGGCGTCGGCCTGCTCCAGCAACAGCGCGATGCGCATGAACATCGAGCGCGCCTGCTCGGCGGGCAGCATCATCTTGAGCAACTGACGCTGCATCAACGGCATGTCGATCAGCTTGCGGCCGAACGCTTCGCGATTACGCGCGATGTGCAGCGCCTCGGTCAGCGCGCGGCGCATCAAACCCGCGGCGCGCACGCCGTTCGACAGACGCGACATGTTGATCATGTCGGCCATCTGATGAAACCCGCGCCCCACTTCGCCGATCAGATACGCGACCGCGCCTTCCAGAACGATCTCGCCGCTCGCCATGGAACGGCTGCCGAGCTTGTCCTTCAGCCGCACGATCCGGTAGCTGTTGCGCGAGCCGTCCGGCAGCGTCTTCGGCAGCAGAAACAGTCCGAGTCCGTTGATGCCGGCGGGCGCCGTGTCGGGGCGCGCGAGCACCATCGCAAGATCGGCGTCGGCGTTCGAGCAGAACCATTTGTCGCCGTATAGACGCCACGTTTCGTCACCGTTCGCATCGGTTTCGAGCGACGCGCGCGTGGCAATGCGCGCGACGTCCGAGCCCGCCGCCTGCTCCGTCATGAACATCGCGCCCTGAAACAGCGTGTCGAAATCGCGCGAGGCGAGCATCGGCAAAAAACGCGCGACGAGTTCCGGCGCGCCGAATTTGCGCAGCGTACGCGTGAGCGAATCGGTCATGCTCACGGGACAGCACAGGCCGAATTCCGCCTGCACGAACAGGAAGGTCAGCGCGTATTTCACGAGCGGCGGCGGCGATTTCTTGCCGTCGCGAGTCTCGTGGCTCATCGCCGCGAGTCCCAACTCCGCGTAAGCCACCCGTTCCAGCGCGACGTAATCCGGATGCTTGTCGATGCTTTGCAGCGCTTCGCCGCGCCGCGTGCGATGGTGCAATTGCGGCGGATTCTTGTCGGCGGACAGCGCCCACATGTCGAGTTCGTCGGAAGCGCGCTGGCCCAGCGAGACGAACTGGCTTTTGAGTTCCTCAAACAGCGTGTCGCCGAGATGCAGTTTCAGCAGGCGCGCGAAGTCGGGATCGCTGGTGAAGAAATTGATGCCCCGGCTGTCGGGAATGTTGGACGAGCCGTGTGCCGGCTGCGCGGTGATTTCGCTCATGCGTGTCTCCTTGCTCTGCTATGCACGTTAGTGCTTGTGAGAGGAGCATATGAGCGCCGTCGATAATCGTCTAATACAACTTATATCCGGTACGATAGACGCAGCTTATCGATAAAGAATCAGGAGACAGCCGTGGACCTGAAGCAATTGCGCTATTTCGTGGCCGTCGCCGAAGAGCTGCATTTCGGCCGCGCGGCCAAGCGGCTGTTCATTTCGCAGCCGGCGCTCAGTTTCGACATCCGCAAGTTCGAGGAACAACTCGGCGTGCAGTTGCTCACGCGCACCAACAAAACGGTGTCGCTGACCAACGCCGGCCAGGTGCTGCTCGGTGAAGCGCGCCGCCTGTTATTGCAGGCGAACGAGGCGGAACGCATGACGGTTCGCTCGGCGCATGGCCTTGCCGGCCGCCTGCGGATCGGCTTCGTGAATTCGATGCTGTATCGCGGCATGCCGCAGGCGGTGAAGCGTTTCGAGGCCGATTACCCAGGCGTCGAAATCGTTCTGAAGGAAATGAACACCAGCGAACAGGTGCACGCGATCCAGCGCATGCAGGTCGACATGGGCTGCGCGCATTGGGGCAATTTTCCGGCCGACGTCATTTCCACGCCGATCTTTTCCGAGCCGTTCCTGTGCTGTCTGCCCGCCGCTCATCCGCTGGCGCGCAAACGCAAGGTCGATCTGCGCGCGTTGGCGCAGGAGCCGTTCATTCTGTTTCCGCGCACCGTGTCGCCGCATTATCACGATCTGATCATCGCGCAGTGCGTGGGAGCGGGATTCAGTCCGTTGATTCGCCACGAGGCGCGCTTGTGGCAGACCGTCGTGACGATGGTCGGCTTCGGCATGGGCGTGGCGCTGGTGCCGTACACGTTGCGTCAGATGCACGATTCGCGCGTCTCTTTCTTGCCGCTAATGAGCGAGACGCTGATGTCGCAAGTGCTGTTGTTGCGCCGGAGCGGCGACGCGGAACCTGTGGCGGACCGCTTCGTCGAGTATCTCAGGGACGCCGGCGGCAAGCCGCCGGGCACCGCTCATTCATCCGCTTCGCGGCGGCCTTCGTAAGCCGTCAATAGCTTGTGAGCGACCATGTCCACGGCCGGTTTGACGAGGCCGTTCTTGTCGGTCCAGACTTTCGGCGTCAAGGTGCCGCTCAGCGCGACACTGTCCGCGTCGCTCAATGCGAGCAATGCGGTTTGCACGTCGTCGTCGAAGGCGATTACGTTGACGAAAATCGTGTCGCCGTCGTTAGTGGCCGCGCGCACCTTGCAGGTCACGAAACGCCTGCCATTCTGCCCCGTGCGAATCTGCGCCTCGCCGTACAACCGCCCGCCCACCAGTCCATCGATCATCGCCCTGCTCCTCTTGTTTCGTACCGTGCGCCAGGCAGAATCGCCCGGCACGGCGCGTATGATCCCACGAGAACCGGCTGTGGCTGCATAAAAAACGCCGCTCAGGCGCGAACCAACGGCGCGAGCATCACGCGCCGATCGTCATATCGACACCGCGCACGAGGCGCTTCGCCAACCGCGGTTGCCGCAACTGTTCGAGCCACCACTGCAATGCGCGCCCTTCATGATCGCCGCGCCACGCGACGTACAGCACGTTCGGTTCGCGCGGGTCGGCCGTCGCCTTCTCGATCAACTCGCCCTGCTTCAACAGCGACGCGACGCGCTGACGCGGCAACCAGCCCACGCCCAGGCCGTCGCGCTGCGCCAGGATTTTCGCGCGCATCGATGGCACGGCCAGCGACGCCTGTCCGCCGATCAAACCATAAGCACGCCCCGCCGTCGTACGCGACGAATCCGCCACCACCACCGCGCGATGTTCGAGGATCCGTTCGCGGCCGAGCGGTCCTTCGACGGCCGCGAGCGGATGGCGCGGCGACACCGCGAACACCCATTCCATCACGCCGAGTTCGAACCAGCGCAGGCCGGGAATCGCCGGCGGCTCGTTGGTCGCGCCCACGATCAGATCGGCGCGGCCGTCGCGCAGCGCCTCCCACGTGCCGCTCAGGACCTCGTGCGTGAAGCGCAGTTTGACGCCGGAGTCGAGCGCATCGAATGTGCGCACCACCGGCATCAGCAGTTCGAATTCGATGATCTCGTCCGTGACTATCCAAAGACGGTCTTCCCAGCCGCTCGCGATCTGCTTCACGCGCTGCGTCATGCGCGACATGTCGAGCATCAGACGCGCGGCTTCATCGGCGAGCAGTTGGCCGGCGGGGGTGAGTTGCAAGCGGTAGCGGCGCCGGTCGAACAGCAGCGCGTCGAAGCGCGTCTCCAGTTGGCGGGCGGCGTGCGAGACCGTGGACGGCGCCTTGCCGAGGCGCGCCGCCGCGCGCGACAGGCTGCCGGTCTCGCGAATCGCATCGAGTAAAGCCAGTTCGTCTTCCGACAACATGTTCCATTCCTTCGAACGAGTTCGACGAAACGATGGTACGGCAAGGCCACAATGTTAGTCCACTATAGCGATATGGCGGCACAGTGACGGCAAGGGCGTATGAGGCGGGCTTTCGCCAAAACCGCACGAGCCACCGATGAATCACTGCCAAAGCAGCGCCGCGTCTGGAACATTCATTGCGCGCGGTCGTGACACGGCAACGCGCACGTACAAGGAGCAGCGACATGGGACTTTTAGTGGACGGGAAATGGCAGGACCGCTGGTACGACACCAAGTCGACCGGCGGCCGTTTCGTGCGCAAGGACGCGGCGTTCCGCAACTGGGTCACCGCCGATGGCTCGCCGGGTCCGAGCGGCAGCGGCGGCTTCGAAGCGCAAGCGGGACGCTACCATCTGTACGTGAGCCTCGCCTGCCCGTGGGCGCATCGCACCTTGATCGTGCGGGCGCTCAAAGGTCTCGAAGCAATGATCGACGTCTCGGTCGTGCACTGGCTGATGCTGGAAAACGGCTGGACCTTCGCGGACGGCCCCGGCGTCGTGCCCGACGGCGTCAATCACGCGAAGCTGCTCCACCAGGTCTACACCGCCGCCGATCCTCACTACAGCGGCCGCGTCACGGTGCCGATCCTGTGGGACAAGCAACGGGCCACGATCGTCAGCAACGAATCGTCGGAAATCATTCGCATGCTGAACTCGGCGTTCGACGGCATCGGTGCGAAGCCCGGCGATTTTTATCCGGCGCCGTTGCGTCCGCAAATCGATGCGATCAACGCGCGCGTCTACGACACGCTGAACAATGGCGTCTACAAGGCGGGCTTTTCCACCACGCAGCAAGCCTACGAAGAAGCCGTCACGCCGCTCTTCGAAACGCTCGACTGGCTCGACGCGCAACTCGCGACGCAGCGCTATCTGACCGGCACGCAGCTCACCGAAGCCGATATCCGTCTGTTCACGACGCTGATCCGCTTCGACGCCGTGTATGTCGGCCACTTCAAGTGCAATCTGTGCCGCATCGCCGATTACCCGAATCTGTCCGCCTACACGCGCGACATTTACCAGTTGCCCGGCATTGCGCAGACGGTCGATTTCGCGCACATCAAGCGGCACTACTACGAGAGCCATCGCAGTATCAATCCGACCGGCATCGTGCCGCTCGGTCCCGTTCAGGATTTCTCCGCGCCGCACGATCGGGCGCGCTTCGGGGAATCCGGCTCATTAAAAGCCGCTGTCGGTTCGTAGCCGCATTCTGTTCAGGATAGAAGACATCATGCAGAACAATTCCGGCGCACGGCCGCCCGTGCAAGGTCTGCGCCTCGACAACGTGGCGCTTGCCACCGGCGATCTCAATGCGTCGATCGCCTGGTACGAAACGGTGTTGGGCTTCACGGTAGTCGAGCGTGGCCGCTTCGACGCGGTCGGCGCGGACTTCGCGATGATCGAAGCGGCGGGCGTGCGCATCGAACTGGTGTCACGTCCCTACGCCGAGCATCAAAGGGTGGATCGCATGGCGCCGCCCCATCATCTGGACGTGCTCGGCTATAAGGCCATCGTGTTCGAAACCGACGACCTGGCCGCCGCGACGGCCACGCTCAGGCAACACGGTGTGGAATTTCTGTGGGCCGACCAGCCGCTCAACGCCGAACGCAGTTCGACCATGTTGCGCGATCCCGAAGGCAATCTGATCAACATCTTCGGCCCGCGCCGCGCGGCAACCTGAGCGAGCGCTTTCACGACGCGCCGCCCGTCGCGGCCGCAGCCGCCTCGAAAATATCGCGCAGCCACTGCGCGAACACCCGCACCCGCGACGACAACTGACGGTTCTGCGGATACAGCACGGACACCGGCATGGGCGGCGGCGGAAAGTCGGCGAGGATGATTTTCAGCCGCCCCGTCGCCAGTTCCGCCGCCACCCGGTATTGCGGCACCTGCACGATGCCGAGCCCGGCAAGCGCCGAGCCGGTGTAGAGCTCGGTGCCGGTCACCGACACCGCCGAGGGCAGAACCATTGCCACCTCGCGGCCCGCCACGTTGAATTCGAGCGGCACGGCCTTGCCTGTCGCGCTCGACACGTAATTGACCGCCCGATGCGTGGACAGCGCCGACGGCTCGGCCGGCTCGCCATATGCCGCGAGATACGCCGGACTCGCGACGGTCACTTGCGGCAATTGCGCGACGCGGCGCCCCACCATCGACGAATCCTGCAGATTGCCCGCGCGCAGCACGCAGTCGACCCCCTCCCGCACCAGATCGACGAGCCGGTCGTCTTCACCGATGGTCAGCTCGATTCCCGGAAAGCGCGCGAGAAACGCCGGCAACGCAGGCACCACGAAGTGCCGCGCCAGCGTGCCCTGCAAATTCACCCGCAACAAACCCTTCGGCGCGAGGTTCGAAAACGAGCCCTCGGCCTCTTCCATGTCGGCAATCAGACGCACGCAGCGGCGGTAGTACGCCTCGCCGTCGTGCGTGAGACGCACCGTGCGCGTGGTGCGTTCGAGCAGCCGCGCGCCGAGCCGCTGCTCCATGCGTTTCATCAGATTGGTGACGGTCGCGCGCGGAATCTGCAAATCGTCCGAGGCGCGCGTGAAACTTTGCCGCTCGGCGATCCGGATGAAAACCCGCATTTCCTCGAAACGATCCATGGTTGAGGCCTGTCGTTGCCCGTTTGTGACGCCGGGCTGGGCGGCCGACGCGTCGATTGTTAAAGCAAATGGAATGATGATGCCCATTCTAACCCGATTATCAAGGCGCGGAAAGCGTCCATGATTCACCTCACCCACTCAACGGACTCAAGGAAACGAATCATGAACACGCTCAACAACGCCAAAGTCGCAATGGTCACCGGCGCATCGCGCGGCATCGGCGCAGCGGTTGCGCAACGTCTGGCCAAGGACGGGTTCGCCGTCGCGGTCAATTACGCATCCAGTTCGACGGAAGCCGATCAGCTCGTCGCCGAACTCACGGCAGCCGGCGCCGAAGCCATCGCGGTGAAAGCCGACGTGTCGAACGCCGACGACGTACGCCGCCTGTTCGAGATCACCGAACAGCAGCTCGGCAAGGTGGATGTGCTGGTCAACAACGCGGGCGTGCTCAAGCCTGTGCCGCTCGCCGACACCAGCGACGCGCTCTACGACCAGACCTTCGACATCAACGTGCGCGGCACCTTCAACACCTTGCGCGAAGCTGCCGTGCGCATGAACGACGGCGGCCGCGTCGTCAACTTTTCGAGCACCACGCTGGCGCTGAACATGCCGGGCTATGCGATCTACAACGCGACGAAAGCAGCCGTCGAAGCGTTCACCCATGTGTTCGCCAAGGAACTGCGCGGCCGCAACATCACCGTCAATGCCGTGGCGCCGGGTCCGATCGCGACGTCGCTGTTCCTCGACGGCAAGACCGAAGAACAGATCCAGACCTTCGCGAAGATGCCGCCGCTGCAACGCCTCGGTCAGCCGGACGACATCGCGTCGGTGGTGGCGTTCCTCGCCGGTCCTGACGCGGGCTGGGTCAACGGCCAGATTCTGCGCGCCAACGGCGGTGTTGCTTGAGGCGTTCGATACGCGTTTTCTCTGGGCAGCCGCCCTACTCTCATCGAATCGGAGAAGAAAAATGCAGAAGAAGATCATCCTCGTAACGGGCGCCGGTACGGGTATCGGCAAACTCAGCGCACAGTCTCTTGCCGAAGCGGGCCACGTTGTCTACGCGACGATGCGCGATGTCGAAGGACGCAATAAGCCGCGCGCCGATGAACTGCGCGAGCTCGCGAAAGCAAAAGGCATCCAGTTGCATCCGCTCGAACTCGACGTGTTGTCGCAAGCATCGGCCGATGCCGCGGCGGCGACGATCGTCGGCGAACAGGGACGGCTCGACGTGGTGATGCAGAACGCCGGGCATCTGGTGGTCGGGCCGAGCGAAGCCTTCACGCCGGAAGAAATGGTGAAGGTGTTCGATACCAACCTGTTCGGCGCGCAGCGCGTGAACCGCGCCGTGCTGCCTTATCTGCGCCAGCAGGAAGCGGGCTTGTTGCTGTGGGTCAGCAGCTCGACGACCAAGGGAGGCTTTCCTCCCTTCCTCGGTCCGTATGGCGCCGCAAAAGCCGCGATGGATTCGCTGGCGGTTTCGCTCGCGTACGAGATCGCGCGCTTCGGCATCGAAACCTCGATCGTGGTGCCGGGCGCATTCACCCGCGGCACCGCTCACTTTCCGAGCGCGGGCAAGCCGGCCGATACCGGGCGGGCCGCGGCCTACGCACGCTACGACGGTGTGATGGATCAAATCGGCGCTCGCTTGTCCGAACTGACGCCCGACGACGCCGATCCGCAAGCCGTGGCCGATGAAATCGTGCGGATCGTCGGCCTGCCTTCGGGCGAGCGGCCGATGCGTTCGGTGATCGACTTTGTCGGCGATGGCGCGCGCGAGGTGCTCGAAGTATCGGAGCGTGTGCGGATCGAATTTGCCAGGCGAATCGGCATGGGCGATTTACTTGAAGCGCGGGTTCGACGTTGAACGTGACGGCGGCGAGGCACAACGCAGTGAGAGCCATCACGCTGATCGCATGCGCCGTTCTGCTGCCGGTTCTCGTCGGCGCATGCGATGCCCAAACTCAACCTTCCGACGCGTCCGGCGCATCCGTTACGACGAGGAGCACGACCATGAAACCTTCGGTCACGTACCTTCATTTGCTGAAGCACACACCGTTCTTCACGAGCCTGACGACGGATCAACTACGCTGGGTAATCGGCCACTCGCATGAATGGGAAGCGCAGGCCGGCACGGTTGTCGCGCAATGCAACGACAGAGAGAAAACTGGCGGCGATCAACCGATGTGGATTCTGCTGGACGGCGGCTGGCAAGTGGAAGCGGGCCAGCGCGCTTATCCGGCGGACCACGCAAGCGCGGGCAAGTGGTTTAGTGCCGCGACGACGACGACGACAGGCGCCGCGTGCCGCCTCGTCACCACCGAGCATAGCTACGTGATGAAAATCGAACGCGCCGACTTCGACGCCATGCTCGCGCAAGGTTTCGCGTTCGGCCCGCATCTCGATGCCGGCCGCCGCTACTACAACGAACTATTCGCCGCCCCGGCCGAACTCGCGAAATGAGTCCGAGCCGGAGCGCATGTCGAGCGGCGTGCTTTCAGACGAAAGCGCGCTCACACCGCCTTCGGATTGCGCTCAACGAACCCTTCCTGATGCCAGTACGGATAAGCGGGACGCACGGCGCTCGCCGCGTCGAGCTTGGCCACCTGCTCGGGCGTCAGATTCCAGCCCACCGCGCCGAGGTTCTGCCGCAACTGTTCCTCGTTACGCGCGCCGATCAGCACTGTCGACACCGTCGGCCGCTGCAGCAGCCAGTTCAGCGCGATCTGCGGCACGGTCTTGCCGGTTTCGGCGGCGATCTCGTCGATGGCATCGAGCACGCGGAACAGATACTCGTCCGGCACCGGTGGGCCCATGTCGGCGGTTTTATGCAGGCGGCTCGAATCGGGCAACGGCTGGCCGCGTTTGATCTTGCCGGTGAGACGCCCCCAGCCGAGCGGACTCCACACCACCGCGCCCACGCCTTGATCGACGCCGAGCGGCATCAGCTCCCACTCGTAGTCGCGGCCCACGAGCGAGTAGTACGTCTGATTCGCGACGTAGCGCGGATAGCCGTAGCGATCCGCCACGTCCTGCGATTTCATCAGGTGCCAGCCGGAGAAATTCGACACGCCCGTGTAACGGATCTTGCCGGCGCGCACCAGATCGTCAAGCGTGGACATGACTTCGACGATCGGCGTTCTGGCGTCGAAACCGTGCAGTTGAAACAGGTCGATGTAGTCGGTTTGCAAGCGCTTGAGCGCTGTGTCCACGGCCTGGATCAGATGGAAGCGCGACGAGCCGACGCTGTTCGGGCCGTCGGCGAAACGGAAGGTCGCCTTGGTCGAAATGATCGCCTTGTCGCGCTTGCCCTTGAGCGCTTCACCGAGCACCGACTCGGACGCGCCGCTCGAATAGATGTCCGCAGTGTCGAACATGGTGACGCCCGCATCGAAGCAGATGTCGAGCAGACGCCGCGCTTCGGCGACGTCGGTCGCGCCCCACGCCTGAAAGAACTCGCCCTTGCCGCCGAACGTGCCCGTGCCGAAACTCAGCACCGGCACCTTGAAACCGGATGCACCCAGATGTCTGTATTCCATTGATGACTCTCCATGACTTAGCCGTCGATAAACGGACGTTCAGTCTACGCGCGCCCGAACGATCCCGTCGGCCAGCGCGCAGAGAACGTGGCGGGTGCGAACGGGACCGTTATCGTGGATGCATCGCTCCCGCCGCCATTGCGTTCAGCGCATCACGCGCGGCCTGCATCACACTGTCCCAATCGCCAAGCGCCGGTTGCCGGAACAACCGGGCACGTGGATACCACGGCGTATCCGTGCGTTCCAGCATCCACCGCCAGCAGGTGTCGAGGCGGTTCAGAATCCAGACCGGTTTGTCGAGTGCGCCAGCCAGATGCGCGGTGGACGTGTCCACGGAAATCACCAGATCGAGGTTCGCCACCAATGCCGCGGTGTCGGCGAAGTCGTCGAGTTCTTCCGTGTAATCGATCACATGTTCGCTCCGCGCGGCGCTTTCGAGTTGCTGTGCGGCCGGTCCTTTTTGCAGGCTGAAGAACTGCACGTTCGGCACGTCGAGAAGCGGCGCGAGTCGTGCGAATGCGATCGAACGGCGCGCATCGTTCTTGCGAAGTTCGGCGACATGCGGACGGTTGCCGCCTGCCCATACGAGTCCGACTTTGAGGCGCGCGTCTGCTGGCGCGTGAAGCCGCTCGCGCCATTGGCGAGCCGCTTCGGCGTCCGCGTAGAGATAAGGCGTTGTCGATGGAATGCTGTCGAGACCGGTCTTGAATGCGAGCGGCAAACTCAGCAGCGGACAGTGACAATCGAACGATGGCAGCGTATGGCCGGCTTCGATCAACTGGTCCACACCGTCGAGCGTGGCCATGAGACGCATCAGTTCGCGCGGCACTTCGAGCACGACCTTCGCGCCGAGTTTCGACACCAGCGCGGCATAGCGGCAAAACTGCAGCGTGTCGCCGAGACCCTGCTCCGCGTGCAACAGAATCGTCTTGCCGTCGATCGAAAAATCGCCGAGCCAAAGCGGTTGCGCAAAACTGCGCCGGCTTGCCTTGATGCGGCTGCGCTCCCAGCGCCATTCATATTTTTGCCAGCCGGCTTCGAGCTGTCCCATTTGCAGCAGGCACAGTGATTCATTCCAATGTGTTTCGGCGGCATCGGGATTCACGGCCAGAGCGCGTTCATAACTCACGAGCGCTTGCGCGTGCTGGTTGAGATCGATCTGCGTGAGGCCGAGGTTGTTCCAGGCATCGGCGAACGCCGGCGCCAATTCCAGCGCGCGACGGTAGCAGCGCTCCGCTTCTTCTGGCTGGTTCAGGTCGCTGAAGGCATTGCCGCGATTGCTCCACGCGTCGGGATAACCCGGTTGCAGCGCGAGCGCGTGATCGCAACTGGCGAGCGCATCGGCGGGACGGCCCAGATCGCGCAGCACGCACGCGCGATTGTTCCAGGCCTGCGCGAAATCCGGGTTCAACGCAATCGCCCGATCGAAGCTGCCGAGCGCATCGAGCGGCCGGTTCAGGCCGGCTTGCGCGTTGCCGCGGTTGTTCAGCGCGTCGGGGAATTGGGGCTGCAAGGCGAGCGCCCGATCGGCGCTCGCGAGGGCTTCGTCGAAACGCTGCAGGACGTTCAACGCATACGCGAGATTGGAATGAAGCGGTGCCTGTTTCGCGTTGATGGCAAGCGCTTTTCTGAGTAACTCGACGCCCTCTTGCAGGCGGCCCGATTGCAGCGCCAACGCGCCGAGCAATTGCAGCGCGTCGAAATGACGGGGCTTGAGTTCGAGGATTTCGCGGTAGAGCTCTTCAGCCTCGGCGAATGCGCCGTTCTGCTGAAGCGCGACGGCTTGCCGAAGCATGTGGTCCAACTGTTGCGGCAAATTGGCGGGCTTGCTCATGCGGAGAGCTTTGATCGAATGCGCGTGAAAACCGTGGGAGCTTTCGAGTTGCGGGGCGTCGCGCAAGACCGGGCGCGCAGCGGACTCGAAAGAGCGAAGCCGATTATCGCCGAAAACCACGCATCCGGACGCCCGCGCGTCACGCCGAAACGTGACGCGCGTTTAACCGCTTACTGCGCGGTCGGCAGATGCTTACGCTTGGCAAGCTCCTGCGCCATTGCGTAGTGTTCCTGGATCGTCGGCAATGCCTTCTTTGCCGCGTCCTTCAACTGCTCGTCGCGGCCCGACGCGATTTCCGCCTGGAATGCCGAGAGCGCTTTCTGCTCACCAGCGAGCGCGACCTGTTCGATATAGGCCTTGTCGAATTCGGCACCACGCAGGTTGTTGATGCTCGCGAGCACCGCTGCGTCGGGATCGTTCTTCGGCACATCGACGCCGCGCGGGCTCGCCGCGCGCAGTGCGTCGGAGATTTTCGCGTTGTCGGTCGAGACGCGCTCGGCGAACGCCTTGACGTCGCGGTCGGTCGAGCGCGAGGTCGCGATGCGCGCGGCGTCGCGTTGCGTCGCGACGGCCTTGGTGCCGTCCGCGATGAACATCTGGTCGGCGGCATGCAGACGGCCGGCGTCTGCCGCGGCCGCTGCCGGCGTTGTTTGAGCGTTGGCCGCGCCGGCGACGACGAGCAGTCCAGCCATGCAGGCGCTGGTGATAGTGGCGAGAGGCAAGCGGATCATACGTTCTCCTTGAGGTGGAAGCGAAACGACAGCGATGCGTGTGCGCCTCAGGCGTCGGGCCGGCTGCGCGCTTTCCTTGCAGTCAGCTTGCGGGCCGCTGACGGCGCCACGCTTTAGTCGCTGTGAATTCTAGGAGCCGTGCCCTGCGGCATGTGATACGACGCTGTCGCTTCTGTAACGGTAGGTAACCTTCATATGAATGCCTTGACAGGCCTGTATTGCGGCCAAAGTGCTCGTGCCGCCTGGTACCCTCGATATCGCTTGCGTGTTAACCAGAGCATGCGAGGAAAACCGTGCGGAATCGCTGAACTTTCCGTCCGCCGCGCCGATAACAGAAAGGTAAGGCGCGCGCCAGGATCGAACGACACGGTTGGGTGGCGCATCACACGCACCGTAATCCTGGAGAGATTCGATGGCAGTAGATAACCGCGCGAACGATGAACGCAGCAATCTGACGAGTTCCAACAAGTTCGAGTTGTTGCTGTACCGCTTGGGTTCGGTGCCCGGCAGCGATGCGCACGAGCTTTATGGCATCAACGTCTTCAAGGTGCGGGAAATTTCGACGATGCCCGCGGTGACGCCGATTGCCGGTTCGTCGCCGTTCGTGATGGGCGCCGTGGATATTCGCGGGCAGATCATTCCTGTGATCGACTTGCCGCGGTTGATGGGATGTGAGCCGACGCGCGGGCTGAATATCTTGCTCGTGACGGAATTTGCGCGGTCGACTCAGGCGTTCGCGGTCGAGGAGGTCGACGATATCGTGCGGCTGGAGTGGAATCAGGTTTTGTCCGCTGAAGGCGCGGCTGGGGGCAATCTTGTTACCAGCATTGCACGGATCGATGGGAATACCGGGGATTCGCGGTTGGCGCAAGTGATCGATGTGGAGCAGGTGTTGCGCGATGTGTTTCCGTCACAGCATCCTAGTGTGGATCCGACTTCCGTTGGAGATGCGTTGGGGATTCCGCCTGGGGCGAAGATTCTTGCGGCCGATGATTCCGGGTTTGCCCGGAAGCTTATTGAGCAGGCTTTGAGTGCTATCGGGGCGGATTATGTGATGACCAAGACAGGGGAAGAGGCCTGGAATACCTTGCAGCAGGTTGCGCGTGAGGCGCAGGCTAATGGGACCCGTGTTAAGGATAGGATTGCGCTTGTTTTGACGGATCTCGAGATGCCTGAGATGGATGGGTTTATGCTCACTCGGCAGATTAAGGCCGATGAGCGGACTCGGGATATTCCGGTCATTATTCATTCTTCTCTTACCGGGGCGGCTAATGAGGCGCATGTGAAGAATGCCGGGGCTAATGGGTATGTGGCGAAGTTTGCTGCCTCGGAGTTGGCGGATGCTATTCGGAATGCGATTGGGGTTTTGCCTTCTCGGGTTGCTGCTTGAGTTTTTTTTCTTTGCTTCTTGGTTTGTTGGCCTTTCCTTGAATTCGCGGTGGTCTATTGGCGTTGCCCCTGTGCGGGGCGGCACCTACTTTCTTTGCCGCGGCAAAGAAAGTAGGCAAAGAAAGCCGCTTTGCACCGCCAACTCATAAGCGGGTCCCTCGCACAGCCACGGTAGTGGCGCATCTGGAATCTGTGTTCTCGCACATTCCGCTCTCGTGGCACAGCAGTCATTCTTCCGGCGGCGCTGCGCGCGCCGCTGCGGTCGTTCATCGGAGGGCGGCTTCCGGTGCGCGGTTGAGTGCAACCGAGAATGCTAGTCGGCTCGTTTGGATGCCCATTGTGTTCAACATCTTTGGTGCGTGGAACGCCGCGAGCTTCGCTCGTTGTTCCGGTGTCCCGATCTCTAGCAACGCTAGCAGTTCCGCTACCACCGCGTACAAGACGCCGACGTTGCCATCGTCGATTTTTACCGCGAGGCCTAGCGCGCCTTGCGCGCCCGCCCTCTTCGTCTGCTCCGATGCTCGTACGCCTATCGCGTAGCTGCCGTCCGCGCCGACCTTGCCGACCAGCGCGCCGTCGAATGCCTGCATCAACTGCGTGCAGAAGCGGCCCTCGCCCGCTACCCATTCGGGATACGTTGTCATCGCGCGGTAGATTCGGGCGAGCGCCGAAGTGCGCGATGTGACTGACTGTGCGTTCGACGATACCTCGTCTTTCGCGGCGGCCAGCTTCGCGAACAGGCGCGCGAGGCGATCGAGCGGAAAAGCCGGTGTCGGTAGATTGCAGCCGTCCGTCGCCCATTGCACTGCTTCTTGGGGTAGGTCGCAGACGTCCGCGACCGTGTGTTTTACTCGCACCTGCAATGGATGGTCGGGTCGTTCATAACCCTCCATCGATGCGCCGATCGATTGCGCGCCTGCCAGCATGCCCGCGTGTTTGCCAGAGCAGTTGCTGCATACGCCGCCCGGCTTGAAGTCGCGTTTGAGCCAGTCGATATAGACGGCGTCGGATAACGGTGGATGGCCGCCGCAGCGCAAATCGGCTTCGCTCGCCTGCGCCTTGGCCAGCATCTGGCGCGTGCGCTCGATATGGCGCGCCTCGCTGCTGTGCGAGCCGCACATCAGCGCAAGGTCGGCTTCGTCGAAATCGAAACGCTCCAGTGCGCCGGTCTCCAACACCGCCAACGCTTGCGCGGGCTTCGCCGCGGAACGCGCCAGCGTCATGCGCGACGGATCGCCGAATGAGGCCAGCAGCCGACCACTCGCATCGACCACCGCGACGTGCGCCGCATGCGTGTTCTCAATCGAAGCGCCACGATAGACAGTCGCCGCAATCGGCCCGGTTTCGCGCGTGCTCATGCTGGTTCTCCTCGTGATCGATCGAATCGCTGGGACTGCATTGAATCATGAATGACGCGGGCAATTCCACTTTCGTCTCGCGCGCGGCGGTTCTCATGCAGTATCGAGCGTGTCGTGAAGATGCTCGACGAGGTAGTCGATCAATGCCCTCACCTTCGGCGGTAAGAATCGATTTGGTGGATACAGCAGCCACACCGAGCCCACGTAAGCGCGCGCTTCGAGATTCCAGTCGGGCAGAACCTGCATGAGTTCGCCGCTCCGCAGTGATTCCGCGGCCGCGAATTCTGGTACGCACGCAATGCCGAAGTCCTGTAGCGCGGCTTCGAGTCGCGCGCCGGCATGATTGGCGATGTAGCGACCCTTCACGTCGACGCTCTGTGTCTCCGTGCCGCGGCGAAAGCGCCAGCGGTTGTCGTCGGCAGTCTCGCCCAGGTAGATGCAGGCGTGCTTCTGCAGATCGCGTGGCTGCGCCGGTGTGCCGCGCTCACGCAAATACGCCGGCGACGCAACCAGCAGCCAGCGCACCGCGCCCAACCGGCGCCCCGCGAGTCCCTGCGGTGGATGCTCGGTCAGGCGGATCACCAGATCGACATCGTCGGCGAGCGGGTCGACGTCGTGATCGGTGAACAGGAGTTGCAGGTCCACTTCGTCGTAAGCGCGCAGGAAGCCGGCGATCAGCGGGTGGATCACGGACCTCGCGAACTGGGTCGGCGCGCTCACGCTCACCTTGCCTTGCGGTCTGCCAGCCAGTTGCCCGGCGGCGTCGACCGCGCCCGACGCGGCGCTCACCATGTCGCGACAGAATCGCACCACCTGAGCGCCCGATTCCGTCACCCGCACCGTGCGCGTGGAACGCTCGAGCAAACGTGTCGCCAGCGCGTCTTCGAGCCGCTTGATCTGACGGCTGACCGTCGACGGCGTGCTGCCGAGTTGCCGCGCCGCCACCGAGAAATTGCCGGCGTCGACGACGCGCGCAAAAACCGCCATGTCCGGCAGCAAGGCGAAAAGCTCGGTTGGGGTCATCGTTCCGGGTCCGTGAGTGTGGCCAGGTATTAATGCATTTGCGACATAAACGCTTTGCGCCGAGACCCGATTATCACGCGTGACGCAAAGTTCGACAATACGGCCTTATTAGCTCGAGGTCCGTCCATGTCGAAACAAGAACGTCTGCTCATGTTGTCCGATCTGATGCTGCTCGCCGTCGCCGTCGTGTGGGGCACCAGTTACGGCGTGGTGAAAAGCGCGCTGGTGTTTTATCCGGTGCTGGGTCTGCTCGCGCTGCGCTTCGGCATCACTTTCGTGATCCTGTCGCCTGCCCTGCGCCACCTGCGCACCGCCGACGCCCGCACGCTGCGCGGCGTGCTGTTCTCCGGCGTGCTGCTGCTCGGTATCTTTCTCTGTGAAACCTTCGGCATCCTGATGACACGCGCGGCCAACGCCGCGTTTCTGATCAGCTTGTGCGTGGTGTTGACGCCGCTCGTCGAATGGTTGCTGCTCAAGCGCAAACCGAGCCGCATCGAATGGGTGGCAGTGGCGCTTTCGCTGCTGGGCGCATGGCTGCTCGCCGGCGACGGTGAACTGAGCCTCAATCCCGGCGATGCGCTGATTTTGCTCGCCGCGCTGCTGCGCGCGCTGACGGTGTGTGTGACCAAAAGCGTGATGCGCGATTCGGCGCTGCCGCCACTATCGGTGACTGCGGTTCAGTCTGGCGTGGTGGCATTCGGCAGCGCCGCGGCCGCCTGGCTGTTTGCGCCGCAGCAGTGGCAGCCTGTGCCCCCGATTGCGGGACATGCGGCGTTCTGGGGCTATGTCGGCTATCTGGTGATCGCGTGCACGCTGTTCGCGTTCTTCGCGCAGAACTTCGCGATCAAGCGCAGCAGCCCGACACGCGTCTCGCTGCTGATGGGCAGCGAACCGGCGTTCGGGGCATTGTTTGCCTGCATCTGGTTGGGCGAGCGAATTTCGGTGACCGCGTGGGTCGGCGGTGCATTGATCGTCGCGGCATCGATTCTGGCGACCGTGCGATGGACCGCGTTGCGTGTGAGCGCCGCGCAGGCCTGAAGCAAGGTGTTGCGTCGATCAGGGGCTCGGCGCCAGCTCCTCTTCGCGCTCCAGCGAGCGCGTGCGTCTGAGCTCCGGAAAGAAGCGCATCCAGAGCAAGGCGACCGCGATGGTCGCGACGCCGCCCACCAGCACGGCCGGTTGTGCGCCCCACCACCCCGCCGTCACGCCGGATTCGAATTCGCCCAATTGATTCGACGTCCCGATGAAAAGCGAGTTGACCGCGCTGACGCGTCCCAGCATTTCCTCCGGCGTGCGCAGTTGCACGAGCGACAGACGCACGACCACGCTGATGGTGTCCGACGCGCCGAGCACCATCAGCGCGATGAGCGACACGAGAAATTGATGCGACAGGCCGAACACGACCGTGGCCGCGCCGAACGCGATCACGCCGCCGAACATCGCCGCGCCCGGCCTGTTGCGCAGCGGGAAATGCGCGAGCCAGACGGTGCCGGCGAGTGCGCCAATGGCGGTGCCCGAGCGCAACAGCCCTAGACCGAGCGGCCCCGTGTGCAGGATATCGCGCGCGAAGATCGGCAACAGTGCGGTCGCGCCGCCGAACAGCACGGCGAACAGATCGAGCGACAACGCGCCGAGAATCACCGGTTCGCGGCGAATGAAGGCAATGCCCGAGAACACCGATTCAAGCGTGACAGGTGCGCGGTTCGCCGGCTTTGTCTGTAGCGAGATGCCCGACACCGCTGCGGCCGCGGCCGCAAACGACAGCGTGCAGGCGAGATAGGCAGCGCCCGGGCCGATGCCGTAAAGCAGACCGCCCAACGCCGGGCCCGCGATCTGCGCGGTCTGATTCGCCGAAGTGGCCCATGCCGTTGCTTTGGGCAACTGACCGCGCGGCACGACGCCCGGCAATAGCGAAGCCACCGCGGGCGATTCGAAGGCGCGCGCCGCACCGACGCATGCGGCGAGCACATAAATCACGGGTGCGCTGATCCAGCCGCTGAAGGTGCCGACAGCGAATAACAATGCAGCGAGACTTTCGAGGCTTTGACAGATTGCCGCGATACGGCGGCGGTCGTAACGGTCGGCGACGTGGCCCACGACCAGCGTCAGCACGAACATCGGCAGAAATTGCGCGAGGCCGACGAGGCCGAGTGCGAAAGCGCTATGCGTGAGCGCGTATATGTGCCAGCCCATTGCCACGGCGAGCATCTGGAACGACAGCGACGAGAGGATGCGGGTGCACCAGAAACGCTGAAATGCGGGGTGTTTCGGCAAACTAACGGATGAGGAGCCGGGCAGTTCGGCGGGCGCTGGAGGCATGGCGTTCGTGCTCTTGACTGGGCGGACTTGGGCGGCCGCTAGTTTAGAGCAAGATGATTTGTTTTGGGTTACGGCCTTGCGCGGCACGCGTCGCCGGCAGCGACGAAACGGCCCGCCGCCTTCAGGCGAGAACCGCCGGACGCGCCCGGGTGAATCGGGATTCGACGAGCAGATACGAGAGGCTGCCGAGCGCCGCCGTCATCACGACGCCGGCCAGTACCGCGACCAGATACGCAAGCCTGATGTCCGTGAAATTGCGTTGCGCCAGCAGCGCGATGGCGGGATAGAACGGCACGTGCCAGATGTACAGGCTATAGCTTGCGCGCCCTATTGCAGCAAGCGGCTTGGATTCCAGCGCACGCACGATCGGCGAGCGCGCAGACGAATGGATGACCCGGCAAATCATCAACGCGACTGACACGGCTAGCAGCGTGTATCCGAACGTCTGAAGCCACGCCAAGGTTTTGAATGGGACATCTGAACATGCCAACGCTATCCAGATCGCCATGAACATCGCCACGCCGAGTACGCCTGCCGCTGCGGACTGTCTGGAACGAAGATGGGAAGGCACGAGTGCCAGCAGGCAACCTACTGCAATCGAGTCGATCCGGCAAAGCGTGAAGGTATAGATGCCGTTGTCGGAAATGCCAGCAAAATGGCACGCCACTCTGAACGATATCGCCACCAGCAGCAGCGCCACGGCCGGGCGAAAGTACGAATGGAAACGGGCGACGAGAATCGGAAACACGACATAGAAATGCCATTCCACGGCCAGCGTCCAGAAATGGGCCATGGTGAAATGTTGATCCGCCAGCGCAACCCGATCGCCGAACAGCGACTGCAGACTGGCCGTGAACGTCCATAGCAGGTACTCGTTTTTCAAGACCTTGCTATGCGGGTCGATCAGCAGCACGACAAGCGTGAATATCAGCAGGCTCGCGACATAGGCGGGCAGCAACCGGATTGCCCGGCGTTGGATGAATTTCGCATAGGACTCGACCGAATTGACGGGCCGCTTTAATAGCGTCGTGGTGATGAGAAAGCCCGAGATCACGAAAAACACGTCCACGCCTATCCAGCCGGTCGACGCAATACGCACGATACCGGACCATGCGCCACCCAACTCTGAGAGGCCGCTGGAAAAATAGCTCGTGTAGTGGAACAGGACGACCAGCATCATCGAGATGGCTCGGAGTCCATCGAGGCCGGTCACGTAGCGCAAGGAGCTTGCGTCTCGGATGCTATGTGTTTCCATCCGCGCATTCTACAGATTACGGAATGATTGCGGCGGTAAGGTTTGGCGGCTCTGGCAAGAAAACAAAAAGCCGTTGAATCCTTGGGGATTCAACGGCTTATCATTCGTTCCTGGCGGAGAGACGGGGATTCGAACCCCGGATAGGTTATTAACCTATACACGCTTTCCAGGCGTGCGACTTAAACCGCTCATCCATCTCTCCGGCGGGGAGTCGAATTATAGCAAACTTCGCGCGCCGCGCCATACCCATGCGCAAACCGGCTTAAGGATGCCGGATATAGTCCACCAGCGCCCGCGTATAAGCGTCCGGTTTCCGGTCGATCAGGCTCACGCCGATCGCCACCAGAAACCCCGCCGGCACGCCGAATACGCCGGAGCTGATCGGCTCGATCCCGAACCACCTGGCTCCGGCGAAACCCGTCATCTGCGTGAAGAACGGGTACGTGGAGACGATGTAATAGATGCACACCAGCAGCCCCGCCACCATGCCCGCCACCGCGCCAAGGCGTGTGGTGCGCTTCCAGAACACGCCCAGCACCAGCACCGGAAACAGACTCGAAGCCGCCAGCGAAAACGCCGCGCCCACCAGAAATAGAATGTTCCCCGTATTCAGCGACGCCACGTACGACGCGAACAGCGCCACCCCCAGCAACAGAATCTTCGAGATCGTCACGCGCCGCTGGCTCGACGCGTTCGGATCGACCATGTGGTAGTACACATCGTGCGACAAGGCATTGGCGATGGTGAGCAGCAAACCGTCCGCGGTGGAAAGCGCCGCGGCCAGCGCACCCGCCGCGATCAGCCCTGACATCACATACGGCAGTCCCGCGATCTCCGGCGCGGCAAGCACGACCATATCGGGCTGCATTTGAATCTCGCTCCAACGCACAATGCCGTCGCCGTTCGTATCGGCAAGACTGATCAGGCTCGGTTCGACCTTGCGCCACTGCATGAGCCACTGCGGCAAGTCTGAGAAGTGATGGCCGACCAGGTTGGTCAATATCTCGTACTTGATCAGAACCGCCAACACCGGCACCGTCAGATAGAACAGCGCGACGAAGAACAGCGTCCATCCGACGGAGCGTCGCGCTGAAGCCACCGAGGTGGTCGTGTTATAGCGCGTCAGAATATGCGGCAGGCTAGCCGTGCCGAGCGACAGGCACAGCAGCAGCGAAAGAAAATTGCGTTCGTGGATGCGCCGGTCTTCCTCACTCACGGCGGGAAACGGCTCATGCATCGCCACCGGTGCGGCTGCGCGCATCAGCATTTCATCGCGTCGCTGAGTCCAGACGATCTGCGCGGCGGCGGCATCGCGTGGAAACTGTTCGAGTGAGCGCTCGCGCTCCTTGATCTCGCGCAGCGGGCCGTTATGGCGGCGTAGATCGGCGACTTCCTGCGTGAGACGCAGCTTCTCGTCGACGAACGATTGCGGCAAGGTGTCGAGCCGCATCTGCATCAACGCGGCACGGCGGCGATAATCGTCGCGCACGGTCTGTTCGAGCGGCGCGTCGCGCACCTGCTTCTCGAGGCCTTCGACCCGCTCCATCAAGCGGCCGTAGTTGAATTGCGGCACCCAGCCGAGGCCGTCCTTGTGCGCGATCATCGACACGGGGATCAGAATCGCCGCGATCAGGATGATGTATTGCGCGACCTGCGTCCACGTCACGGCACGCATGCCGCCGAGAAACGAACACACCAGAATGCCCGCCAGTCCGCAGAAGATGCCGACGGCAAAATCCACGCCGATAAACCGCGTCGCAATCAGGCCGACGCCCTGGATCTGCGCGACCAGATAAACGAACGAACACAGAATCGCCGCCAACGCGGCAAGGCCGCGCACGGCGTTGCTCGAAAAACGCGTGCCGAGAAAATCGGGAATCGTGTAGCGCGCGAGCTTGCGCACATACGGCGCGAGCAGGAACGCGACGAGACAATAGCCGCCGGTCCAGCCCATCAGATAAGCGAGACCGTCATATCCGGTCGCATAGATCGACCCGGCGAGGCCGATGAACGAGGCCGCCGAAAGCCAGTCGGCCGCGGTCGCCATGCCGTTGAAAGCGGACGGCACGCGCCGCCCTGCCACGTAGTATTCCACCAGATCGGAAGTGCGCGACAACAGGCCGATCACCGCATACACCGCAATCGGCACGAACAGGAATACATAACCGATCCACACGCCGGGACCGGTGGTGCGCTCGATGCGCCACATCACATAGATGAAAAGCAGGAAGCCGAGCGTGTAAAGAGCGTAGGAGCGGATCAGCCGATTCGTGAGCTTCATCGGCTCAGTTTCCGCGCGCGATGGACGCATCGGCGCCGACGCTAGCGCTGGCATCCGCGTCAAAGGCGCGTTTGAGCTGGCGGTCGGCGCGCTGCATCAGCACGATATACACGACGATGAGCGCCAGATAGATCAGGATCGCCCCCTGCGCGCCGAAGTAGAACGGCAACCTGAAGCCGCCGACCCGCACCTGTGCCAGGGCGGGCGCCATCAACGGCAACACGAACGACACGATGAAGCCCAAGGTCATCAACGTCGCAATCAATGCGAGGTTGAAGCGCCAGTACTTTTGATGCGCGCGCGCCATCGCTGCCGAGACCGCGGGCGGTTCGGGCAGGGGATTCAGCGTAGCGTGAGAGGAGTGGAGCGGCGCGGCCATGCGCCTATGTATCAAAAAGCCACTGGGCAGGCAATCGGGATTGTCCGCCCAGTGGCTTCAACAACGTGGCTTCACGACCAGCAATCTGCGTGGGACCAAGGATCTTGGTTCGATACGCCCTCGCCCTTCACACAGACCCATGCAAGCTTAAAGCGACTCGCCGAGTTGATCGAGAATCGCCGGGTTCTCCAGCGTCGATACGTCTTGCGTGATTTCCTCGCCCTTCGCGAGCGAGCGCAACAGGCGGCGCATGATCTTGCCCGAACGCGTCTTCGGCAGGTTTTCGCCGAAGCGGATGTCCTTCGGCTTGGCGATCGGACCGATCTCCTTGCCGACCCAGTTGCGCAGTTCGTTGGCGAGCTTCACCGCTTCCTCGCCTTCCGGACGCGCGCGTTTCAGCACGACGAACGCGCACACGGCTTCACCGGTCGTCGCGTCGGGGCGCCCCACCACAGCGGCTTCCGCGACCAGCGGGTTCGACACCAGCGCCGACTCGATTTCCATTGTGCCGAGCCGGTGGCCGGACACATTGAGCACGTCGTCGATGCGGCCCATGATCGTAAAGTAGCCAGTGTCCTTGTCGCGCACCGCGCCGTCGCCCGCAAGGTACAGCTTGCCGCCGAGCTCCTCGGGGAAGTAGCTTTTCTTGTAGCGGTCCGGATCGCCCCACACGTTACGCAACATCGACGGCCACGGACGCTTCACCACCAGAATGCCGCCCTGCCCGTTCGGCACGTCCTGGCCAGTTTCGTCGACGACCGCGGCCATGATGCCCGGCAGGGGCAACGTGCATGAACCCGGCACCAGAGGTGTGGCGCCCGGCAGCGGTGTGATCATGTGGCCGCCGGTTTCGGTTTGCCACCACGTATCGACGATCGGGCAACGGCTGCCGCCGACGTTCTCGTAATACCAGATCCACGCTTCCGGGTTGATCGGTTCGCCGACCGTGCCGATGATGCGCAATGTGGACAGGTCGTAGCTCTTCGGATGCACTTTCTCGTCGGCATCTGCGGCCTTGATTAGCGAGCGGATCGCGGTCGGCGCCGTATAGAACAGCGAGACCTTGTGCCTGGCGATCATGTCCCAGAAGCGGCCGGCGTTCGGATACGTCGGCACGCCTTCGAACACGACCTGCGTGCCGCCGAGCGTCAACGGACCATACGTGATGTAGCTATGGCCGGTGATCCAGCCAATGTCTGCGGTACACCAGAACACATCCGCGGGCTTCCAGTCGAAGGTCCACTTCAGCGTTTGCGCGGCCCACAGCAGATAACCGCCGGTGCTGTGCTGCACGCCCTTCGGCTTGCCGGTCGAACCGGACGTGTAGAGGATGAACAACGGATGCTCGGCGCCGACCCACTCGGGCGCGCATTGATCCGATTCGGCCTGCGCGAGTTCGTGCATCCACAGATCGCGGCCTTCGTTCCATGCGACCTTGCCGCCGGTGCGCTGATAGACGATCACGCTCGTGACTGCTTCGCAACCGCCCATTGCCAGCGCTTCGTCGGCGATGTTTTTCAACGGCAAGGCTTTGCCGCCGCGCATCTGTTCGTCGGAAGTGACGAGCGCAACGGCGCCCACGTCCACCAGCCGCTCATTGAGCGACTTCGACGAGAAGCCGCCGAACACCACCGAATGTGTCGCGCCGATCCGCGCGCATGCCTGCATCGCGACGATGCCTTCGATCGACATCGGCATATAGATCACCACGCGATCGCCCTTCTTCACGCCGCGCTTCTTCAGCGCGTTCGCGAAGCGCGACACACGTTGCAGCAGATCCTGATACGTGACGTTCGTGACGGTGCCGTCGTCGGCTTCGAAAATGATCGCGACGCGCTCGCCGTTGCCGGCCTCGACGTGGCGGTCGATGCTGTTATACGACGCGTTGATCTGGCCGTCTTCGAACCACGTGTAGAACGGCGCGTTCGATTCGTCGAGCACTTTGGTGAAGGGCGTGTTCCAGCTCAGCGTCTCGCGAGCGAGGCGCCCCCAGAAACCTTCGTAATCGCGTTCGGCCTCGGCAGCCAGCGCGCGGTACGCGTCCATTCCGGAGATCGCGGCACCCGCCGCTGCTTCAGCGGAGGGAGGGAAAACACGGCGTTCGTGAAGAACCGATTCAATCGCAGACATCGACAACCCCTTGGTGAAGATGAAACGTAAAACCTGTGCCGGCGCGCCCGTCGCGCGCCCTCTGTCTTGATGACGCCGCAACGAGCGGCGTGCTGTCTCCAAGCCTCGCGCTTCGATCACCGACCGATGCGCAGCGACCCATCCGGCTGCATGCATCACTCATGCGGCACCGCAACATGAACGCATGCCAAACGACGTTCCGCTCTCACGCTCAAACATAAACGGTGCAACTTACCGGCCACTTACGCGCAAAGCACCGGACTGCCAGCGAAAACCCTAACGCGGCTCATGCGACGCCAGCATCGAATGATGAATGCAGCGCGAAGCAACGCATGCTACGCGATGCCGTGACGATCATGTGTCTGAAACGGCGCATGGATCGAGCGCTGAGCGAGCGCGCTGCACACCGCGACGCCGTGCGAACCCTGCGTACCCGCGTGGCGCGCCTTTACGCTGGCTCGCACGGCCTCGTACAATCCTAACTGAACTAGCCGTCCGGATTCCAGCTTGAATCGTTACTCCCTGCTTCTTAATCGTTACTCTCTGCTTCTCATCACCTCGATGCTGCTGGTCGGCAGCAATGTCGGAATCGGTAAATCGATCGTCGAGTTCGTCCCCGTTCCTCTGTTCGCGCTGCTGCGCTTCGTGATCGCGATGGCAGTGCTGTGGCCGCTTCTGCGCGCGTCCAGACTGCGCCGCGTGAAGCGCGGCGAATGGTTCAACCTGTTCTTGCAAGCCCTGTTCGGCACGTTCGGGTTTACGCTGCTGATGCTCGGCGGCGTGCAGCGCACGAGCGCGGTCGCGGCCGGCGTCATCACGAGCACGATTCCCGCGGTCGTCGCGCTGCTCTCGTGGCTCATCCTCAAAGAGCGTCCGAACGGTCGGGCGCTCGCGTCGATCGCACTGGCGATCGTCGGCGTGGTCTTCATCAATCTCGCGCACGTGGATCGGAGCTCGGGCGGCGAGACCTCGTTCGCGGGCAACCTGATGGTGCTCGGCGCGGTGTGCTGCGAATCGCTTTACATCATCCTGTCACGGCGTCTCACGCAAACGCTCGCACCGATCGACATCTGCGCGTACACGCATCTCTTTGGCCTTCTGCTGATGCTGCCGCTCGGCGCGAGCGCGCTGCTCGACTTCGACTATCGCGCTGTGCCGCTCAGCGTCTGGACGCTGGTGCTGTGGTACGGATTGTCGGCCAGCATCTTTTCGTTCTGGTTGTGGATGAAGGGCATCCGTCATGTGCCGGGCAGTCTCGCGGGCGTGTTCAGCGCCGTGCTGCCCGTGGCGGCCGCGATCTACGGCATCGCGTTTCTCGGCGAGCGGCCCACCTTCGCGCATGGCATCGCGCTAGCCTGCGTGGTCACGGGGATCGGGCTGGCGAGCCTGAAGGTCAGACTGCCGCCAGTGGCGTCGTGAGTGTTTAGGTCCCGGCCGCCAGCCGCCGTCCGCAAGGTGCGTGGTCGAGCGCGCCGCCTGTCGAAGCGGCGCCACCCTGCCCGCCGCACCGCAGCAAATTCACCCGACGCTGTACAATGGCGCGCCTGATGCGAGCTTTTCCGGTCGTCCCTAGCCGTGCACCGCGCTGTCTGCGCCGGGTTTGCGTGCCTGATCCGCTGCGTATGTGTCGCGTGTTTGCCATGTATTTGCCATGTATGTGCCGCGTACCGTGCATGCCGGGCCGGTACATTTAGTCCGCGCATTTAGTCCATATTCCGTCACCTGCGTTTCGTCTGACTCTTGCCCATGTCCGCTCCGCGATCCGACTCCGCCCATCAGCGCCGCCCGATGCGCCCGATCCCTTCGATCATCTTCATGAGCCGCTGGCTGCAGTTGCCGCTCTATCTGGGTCTGATCGTGGCCCAGGCCGTCTACGTCGTGCTGTTCCTCAAGGAAGTCTGGCATCTCGTCACGGCATCCATGACGCTCGACGAAACCAACATCATGCTGGTCGTGCTCGGTCTGATCGACGTGGTCATGATCTCGAACCTGCTGATCATGGTGATCATCGGCGGGTATGAAACATTCGTGTCGCGCCTGGGCGTCGAGGGTCATCCGGACGAACCGGAATGGCTCGACCACGTGAACGCCGGCGTGCTCAAAGTCAAACTGTCGATGGCGCTGATCAGCATCTCGTCGATCCATCTGCTGAAGACCTTCATCAGCCCCGACCAGAATTCGACGCATACGATCATGTGGCAGGTGATCATCCACGTCGCGTTCCTCGTCTCGGCGCTCGTGATGGCGCTGGTCGACCGCCTCACCACGCACACGCATCCAAAACATTTCGAAGAGCCCGCCGTCTTGCACGCCGTGGGCTCCGCTAAAGGTTCCACTCCCCTGAAGGCGCGCGACTGACCTGCCCTGCCCGGCGAGTCCGACAACAAGCGCCACCGTCCCCACTGAGCTAGCCATGACCGTCATCAAACAGGAAGATCTGATTCAGAGCATTGCGGATTCGCTTCAGTACATCAGCTACTACCATCCGCTCGACTACATCCAGGCACTCGGCCGCGCCTACGAGCTCGAACAGAGCCCCGCCGCGAAAGATGCCATCGCGCAGATTCTCACCAACAGCCGCATGTGCGCCGAAGGCAAGCGACCGATCTGCCAGGACACCGGCATCGTCACGGTGTTCGTGAAGGTCGGCATGGACGTGCGTTGGGACGGCGCGACGATGGGCGTCACCGACATGATCAACGACGGCGTGCGCCGCGGTTACCTGAACCCGGACAACGTGCTGCGCGCGTCGATCGTGAGCCCGCCGGAAGGTGGCCGCAAGAACACGAAGGACAACACGCCGGCCGTCATCCACTACGAGATCGTGCCGGGCAATACCGTCGACGTGCAGGTCGCGGCCAAGGGCGGCGGCTCGGAAAACAAGTCGAAGTTCGCGATGCTGAATCCGTCGGATTCGATCGTCGACTGGATTCTCAAGACCGTGCCGACCATGGGCGCGGGCTGGTGCCCGCCGGGCATGCTCGGCATCGGCATCGGCGGCACCGCTGAGAAAGCGATGGTGATGGCGAAAGAATCGCTGATGGATCCGATCGACATTCAGGACGTGATCGCACGCGGACCGAAGGACTGGATCGAAGAACTGCGCGTGGAACTGCACGAGAAGGTCAACGCACTCGGCATCGGCGCGCAAGGTCTGGGCGGTCTCGCCACCGTGCTCGACGTGAAGATCATGGCCGCGCCGACGCACGCCGCATCCAAGCCGGTCGCAATCATCCCGAACTGCGCGGCTACGCGTCACGCGCACTTCACGCTGGACGGCTCCGGCGTTGCCAAGCTCGAAGCGCCGTCGCTCGACGCATGGCCGAAGGTACAGTGGGAGCCGGACACCGAGAAGAGCAAGCGCGTCGATCTGAACACGCTCACGCCGGAAGAAGTCGCCGCGTGGACGCCGGGCCAGACGCTGCTGTTGTCGGGCAAGATGCTGACGGGCCGCGACGCGGCTCACAAGCGCATCGCCGATATGCTGGCCAAGGGCGAAAAGCTGCCGGTCGATTTTACGAATCGCGTGATTTACTACGTCGGCCCGGTGGATCCGGTGCGCGATGAAGCCGTCGGTCCTGCTGGCCCGACTACGGCAACGCGCATGGACAAGTTCACCGAGACGATGCTGTCGCAAACCGGCCTGATCTCGATGATCGGCAAGGCGGAACGGGGCCCGGTCGCCATCGAGGCGATCAAGAAGCACAAGGCCGCATATCTGATGGCCGTGGGTGGCGCGGCGTACCTCGTGTCGAAGGCGATTCGCAGCGCGAAGGTTCTCGCGTTCGAAGACCTCGGCATGGAAGCGATCTACGAGTTCGACGTGCAGGACATGCCGGTGACGGTGGCCGTCGATTCGAACGGCACTTCCGTTCATCAAACCGGGCCGAAGGAATGGCAGGCAAAGATCGGCAAGATTCCGGTCGCGACAGTTTGAAGTATTGACATCCGCTGAATAATTCAAAGCCGGGGCCTTAAACCCCGGCTTTTTTATGATGAAATGAGAACGGTACGCATCACGCGAAAAACCCTCTGAAATCAAGCGAAAATCTGACTTTTTGGCTTGGCTTTTTGCGTTTCGCCGTTTATTGTTCTGGGAAATTCAAAGCCCCTATAAGGACACACCATGCAAGGCGACAAGAAGGTCATCGAATATCTCAACTCGCAGTTGAAGAACGAACTGACCGCCATCAATCAGTACTTCCTGCATGCGCGGATGTATAAGCATTGGGGTCTCGAGAAACTCGGCAAGCACGAATACGACGAATCGATCGGCGAGATGAAGCACGCCGACTGGCTCATCGAACGCATTTTCATGCTCGACGGTCTGCCTAATCTGCAAGACCTGCACAAGTTGCTGATCGGTGAGGAAACGAAAGAAATCCTCGAATGCGATTTGAAGCTCGAACAGATTTCTCAGAGCACCTGCAAAGAAGCTATCGCGTATTGCGAATCGGTGCGCGATTTCATCTCCCGTGAAATCTTCACGAAGATTCTCGACGACACCGAAGAACATATCGACTGGCTCGAAACGCAAATCGATCTGATCGACAAGGTTGGCATCCAGAACTACCAGCAAACGGCAATGGGCTCGATCGAGTCCTGATCGAGCCACGCTGCAACCACCCGCGCGCCGTTCATGGCTCAGCTTATTTGCGATGATCCACGCCGCGCGGGCGATATACTTGCGCACCTTCCCGTTTTTCCGAGTGTCCCTTGAGCGCCGTGCCGCACGCGTCCTCGCCGTCTATGCCCGCAGAATCCTCGTCCGCGAATACAGGAATGTTCACGTCTGGCGCCGCAGCGCGCGCACCGGTCGGCATTTTCGATTCGGGGCTGGGCGGTCTGTCGGTGTTGCGGGCGGTCCGGGCACAACTGCCTGACGAGGCGATCCTGTATGTAGCCGACTCGCTCTACGCTCCCTACGGCGAGCGCGACGACGACTTCATCGCCGACCGCACGCTTGCGATCGGCGAATGGCTCGTCAAGCAAGGCGCGAAGGCGCTGGTAGTCGCCTGCAATACGGCCACCGCGCAGTCGATCGCGCTGGTTCGCGAAAAGCTGCCTATTCCTTTGGTCGGCGTCGAACCCGGCGTCAAACCCGCCGCGCTGCAATCGAAAACCCGTGTCGCCGGCGTGCTCGCCACGCAAGTGACGCTGCGCAGCGCCCGCTTTCAGGCGCTGCTCGAACGCTACGCCGCGGATTGCCGCTTTCTTTGCCAGCCGGGCCACGGGCTCGTGCAAGCGGTGGAACGCTGCGACGTCGACTCCGCCGAGTTACGCGCGCTGCTGCGCGGCTACCTGCAGCCCATGCTCGACGCGGGCGCGGACACGCTGGTGCTCGGCTGCACGCACTATCCGTTTCTCGATGCGGCAATTCGCGATATCGTCGGCGACCGGCTGATGCTGATCGACACGAGCGTCGCCATTGCGCGGCAACTGGAACGCGTGCTCGACCAACATGGATTGCGCGCGGTGCCGCAAAGTGCGGCCACCGTTCCGCCCCGCTTTTTTTCCACTGGCGACGGCACCCATCAGCAGCAATTGGCCGCTACCCTGCTGCATATCGACGCGACGGTC
This sequence comes from Paraburkholderia sp. BL18I3N2, assembly GCF_003001875.1. Classification (NCBI taxonomy): domain Bacteria; kingdom Pseudomonadati; phylum Pseudomonadota; class Betaproteobacteria; order Burkholderiales; family Burkholderiaceae; genus Paraburkholderia; species Paraburkholderia sp. BL18I3N2. The sequence goes on along the minus strand of NZ_PVNC01000011.1, from coordinate 31,033 downwards.
GAAACGGTGTCGATCCCCTCGCGCCGCACGGCAGCGCCGGACTCCCAGGCTGCATAAACGGCTGCCCAAGCGCCGTTTTTGGCCCACCACGCGGACTTTGGCGAGCTTTTTAGGCCATTTCCCCGTGCCGCCCGCCGACTCCACTCGTTAGCGCCTCATAGACGAAACCCTTCTAAGAGTCTGGTTTTGTTACAAAAAATCACGCAGGACGCTTGCCAAACGACCCAAACAAAATGATAATAATTCGCATTAACGTTAGCTATGACGCCCGCCATGATTGTCTGTGTCTGCAAGTCTGTTTCTGACCGAAAGATCCGTGCTTCGATCGAGGAAGGCATGGATTCGTTCGACGAACTCCAGTTCGAGCTCGGCGTCGCATCCTGCTGTGGCAAGTGCGCCGATTCCGTGCGCGACGTCATGATGAAAAGCGGCGTCTGCGCGAGCCGCTGTGGTTTTGAACATCACCCGCAAGCTGTACCGCTGACGTTTTACGAACGCAAAGCGGCCTAAGCCCGCTTTCCAAGGCGCGGCTCATTCCGCGCTTCGGGCGTTTCGCGTCCAATGCCGTTCTCGCTGTTCAAGCGTTATCCCACTGCCGTCAGCAAGCCAGTATTCGTACCAGCCAGCTACCCGCTCACCCGTCACAGGAGTTCGAGATGGAATTGCTGATTGGTTTCGTGACTACTTTGTTCATTTCGCTGCTGATTTTTCGAACATGACGATGTCCTGTCTGACGCGCTGCATCGACAGCGCGCCGCCACGCTAACATGCCGGCCTCGCCTACCGTTTCAGCCGGCGCCATGCCGGCTTCGTCTACCCGACTGAACTCCCGCGTCCTGACCGCGACCGCCGTGGTTGCAGCGATTCACGTCGCGCTGCTTGCCGTGGTGATGACCTTGCGTCACGACCCCGTGCAGCCCGTCCTCGAATCGCGCGTCATGACCGCGCAGTTGCTGCCGCCGGCACCGGTTGCCGCGCCGGTCGCGATTCAATCGATCGCGCCGCCGCCACCCACGCCGGCGCCGCCGGTTCGTACCAAACCGAAGGTCCAGCCGAAGCCGACTCCAACGCCCAAGCCGACGACTACACCTCTACCGGTGGCCGCCGCGCCGTCGCCGACGCCCGTCGCCGCACCCGATCCGACGCCGCCCGCGCCTGCCGCACCCGTTGCGCCACCCGCGCCTGCTGCACCGGCCGTCGGCCGTCAGACGATGGAGATCAGCGCGCCCAAAGACATGTCGCACCTCTCGTGCAATGTGGGCCAACCTGACTATCCGCCTCTCTCCAGGCGCCGCGGCGAGACTGGCACGGTGATCGTGAGTCTCGTGGTCGGCGTGACCGGCAAGATCGAAAACGTCGCGCTGAAAAAGAGCAGCGGCTTCAGCCGCCTCGACGACGCCGCGCTTGACGCAGTGCGCTCGAGCGCCTGCCAACCTTATCTTGAGAACGGGCAGCCGGTACGGGTCCCGACCAGCCAGCGTTTCAACTTCAGTCTGAACGATTGAGGCAGCTTTTAAAAAAAGGAATTGCAATGCAAAACTACGGACTGGCGCACGTGTGGGCGCAAGGGGATTTCGTGACGCGCGGCATCGCGCTCGCGCTGTTGATCATGTCGGTGATGTCGTGGAGCGTGATTGTCATCAAAGGCTGGAATGTGATGCGCCTGAACCGCCTCACGAAGAATGCCGAACAGGCGTTCTGGCATTCGGACGATCTCGCCGACGGCGTGAAGAAGCTCGGCGCCGGCTCATCGACGCCGCATGACAATCCGTTCCTCGCGCTGGCGCTGTCGGGCCAGGAAGCGGCCGATCACCATCATCAAACGCAGCCGCATCTGCATGACCGCATGGATGTGTCGGACTGGGTCACGCGCTGCCTGAAGGACACGATGGACGAAAGCGTCGCGCGCATGCAGAGCGGTCTCGCGATTCTCGCGTCGATCGGCAGCACGGCGCCGTTCGTCGGCCTGTTCGGCACGGTGTGGGGCATCTATCACGCGCTGCTGGCCATCGGCGCGAGCGGCCAGTCATCCATCGATCAGGTCGCCGGTCCGGTCGGCGAAGCGTTGATCATGACCGCGTTCGGCCTGTTCGTCGCGATTCCGGCGGTGCTTGGCTACAACGCACTGACGCGCGCCAACAAGGCCGTGGTCGCCAAACTGAGCCGCTTTGCGCATGGCCTGCATGCGTTCTTCGTGACGGGCGCGCGCCTGTCGTCGTCCAAGCGCGGCGACGGCCTGCGTCTCGCCGCGCGCGCGAACTGATCGACGAGGCACTCCGATGGCAATGAGCCCCTTCGCCGGCGACGATGACGACGGCCTGATGAACGAAATCAACATGACGCCGCTCGTCGACGTGATGTTGGTTCTCCTGATCGTCTTCATGGTGACGATTCCAGTGATTCGACACGCTGTCAAGATCGATCTGCCGCACGCAAGCAGTCAGAAAGAAGACACCAAGCCGACGCAAGTTACGGTCGCGGTCGACGCGGACGGCAACGTCACGTGGGACGACAAGAAGGTCGACGAAGCCGCGCTGAGCGCGAAGATCGCGCAAGCCGCGCAAGCGAACCCGCAACCCGAACTGCATCTGGACGCGGACCGCAAGGTTCCGTACGAGAAAGTGGCGCAGGTGATGGCGGCCGCACAAGCCGGCGGCCTCACGAAGATCGGCTTCGTGACTCAACCGAAAAGCAAGTAGTGTGGTTTATAGCCCTTGAAACAGGGGCTAAAAAGTAAAAGGCCTTCATCGTCGGATGAAGGCCTTTTTTGTGCGCACTCGGCGCCTTCGGGCGGCGGGATCATTTGCCATCGGTCGAAGATTGATAGCTACTCGAATCACCGCATGCGACAGCCGTGATCGACACGGACAGCGCGGTCAGCCCTATCAGGCCGGCTATGATAGCGGCCATGAGTTTCCGCATAAGAGACTCCTTAGCGAAGGGATTTCACTATAGGCCCGCGAGCCCGCGCAATCAAGCAAACGGCCATTGAAAGTACTCATGACAGGCCACGCTTAAATGCTAAAAGCGATGCCACGACCCGTTAGAAGTGCTATGAGGCGAGCGCGAACATCGGCTGCGCGACAGCGACCTTCTCCTCTTGCGCAGGACACTCGCCCATGATGTATTTGCCGTCGTCGGGATCGAGCATCTCGACCAGATAATCGACAAAGGCGCGCACGGCCGGCACCATTCCCTGCCGGGACAAGAATACTGCGTACAACTGCGGCGTCGGAAAGGTCCAGCCCGGCATCACCGGCGACAATTGCCCGGCTCGTAGCGCGGCGCCATACATCATCTCCGGCAGCGCCGCGATACCGACGCCGGCGAGCACCGCTTCACGGATCGTCATCAGATCGGCGGTCACGAGGCGCGGCTCGTGTTCGTGCACATGACGCGTGCCGTCGGGCGCGATCAGGTTGTAGACGTGGCGTCCGTCGCCGGTCGGCACGTCGAGCGTTTCGAAACCGTTGAGGTCGGCCGGCAGCAACGGCGGCGCGTTCTGCTGCAACAGGCTCGGCGCGCCGACCAGCATCTGCTCCGTGCGCCACAGCGGCCGCACGACGATGTTGGCGTTTTCGGGCGGATCGGAACGCACGCGCAGCGCGACGTCGATCGAATCCTCGAACAGATCGACCACGCGGTTCGTCACGCGCATCACCACGCGCACTTCCGGAAAGCGATGCATGAATTCGGGCAGGATCTGCGACAGGATGGTCTGCGAGACCGTGACCGGCACGCTGACGCGCACCGTGCCGCGCGGCGACGAGCGCAGTTGCTGGACGACATTGACGGCCGCCTGCGCCTCGCTCAGCATCGCCTGACAATGCTGATAGAACAGTTGACCGGCTTCGGTCAGCGCCAGCTTGCGGGTGGAGCGCTGCAGCAGGCGCACGCCGAGCGACGCCTCAAGCTCGGTCAGCCGGCGCGACAGGCGCGACTTGGAAATCCCCAGCACGCGTTCGGCGGCGGAAAAGCCGCCATGTTCGACGACCTGCGAAAAATACATCAGGTCATTCAGATTGTGTGAATCGATCTTCATCTCATCGTTCCAGTAATAGAACAATCCATTGCGTGAGGACGGCTGGCACCCCCAAAAACGGTCCCTATAATAGCTCCATGTTTCAAAAATAACGCTATTCCCGATTTTTTGAGGTGACTTTGATGAGCACGACCCGCACGATCGAACGCACCTTTCCCGCCGTTCGCACCACCGAGGGCGGCGGCTTTATCGTCCACCGCCCGTTTCCGACCCGCCTGCTGATGGACTTCGATCCGTTCCTGCTGCTCGACGAAATGGGCCCGATCGACTACGCGCCGGGCGAGGCGAAAGGCGCGCCCGATCATCCGCATCGCGGCTTCGAAACAGTCACGTACGCGCTCGAGGGCGAGTTCGGCCACAAGGATTCGGCCGGCCACTCGGGCACCCTGCGCGCCGGCGACGTGCAGTGGATGACCGCTGGCGCGGGCGTCGTGCACAGTGAGATGCCGGACCCGTCGTTCGTCCGCACCGGCGGACGCGTGCACGGAATACAGCTGTGGGTGAATCTGCCGCGCCGCGACAAGATGATCGCGCCGCGCTACCAGGAAATCCCGTCGGCGAGCATTCCCGTGGCGACGTCCGCGGACGGCAAGGTGCGCGTCAAGGTGATCGCCGGCGAAGCGCTCGGCGTCAAAGCGGCGATCGAAACGCGCACGCCGATCCTGTATCAGCATTTCTCGCTGCAACCGGGGGCCACAATCCGGCAACCGGTGCCGGCGGACTATCGCGTTTTTGCGTACAGCTTGTCCGGCAAGGGCTTCTATGGCGAAGGCGAAGCGCGTCAGGAAATCGACGCGCGGAAAATGGTCGTGTTTCAGAACGATGGCGACGCCGTGACGCTTGCAGCCGGCGCGGAGCCACTCGAGGTGCTGCTGCTGGGCGGCGTGCCGCTGAAGGAGCCCGTGGTGCGCTACGGCCCGTTCGTGATGAATACGGAAGACGAGATTCGCCAGGCCGTCGTGGATTACCAGGCCGGGCGCATGGGTGCGATCACGCATTGAATCGCCAGCGGGCGCGTCGCAACCCGGGGCGCGAAGGCCGTTAAATTCGTTCACAATAGCAATTCAGGCCGCGCGCCACGCCGTTCACTTATAACAGGCCGTGGCGCGCGGCAATTTCCGTCCCTGTTCAGGAGCGCGCATGGCAGAGTCCACCGTCACCGCCCACATCGGCTCGACGAATTTCCAGGTTCTTTTCGACGACGGCAAGCACACATGGCTCGCCGACGAACCCGAGTCGCTCGGCGGCGGTGATCGCGGACCGACGCCCGTCTCGCTGCTGCTGTCGAGCCTCGGCGCGTGCACGTCGATTACGCTGAAGATGTACGCTCAGCGCAAGGATTGGCCGCTCGCCGACGTGCGCGTGACGCTCTCGCTCGAAACCGGCGACGCCGGTACGGCCATCGACCGCAAGATCGTGCTCGAAGGCGACCTGTCCGACGAGCAGCGGGAACGGCTTTTGCAAATAGCCAATCAGTGCCCGGTTCACAAGATCCTCACGCATTCGATCACGATCCGTTCGGGGCTCGCCGTCGCTTAAACGCTTTCATAGGAAGCCGTCGTTTTGAATTTCGAACACCTTATCCAGATCAACGACCCGTTGAATCCGTTTGTCGAATCGATGACCCGCGAGCAATTGTGGGAAGGTCTCGTGCTGCGCGCCGAACAGCCGCAGCTGTTCGTGATGGGGCTCGACAGTTGCACGATCCTTTCGCGCGAAGGCAACGTACTCGAACGGGAATTGCACTACGGCCAGGCCACGGTGCGCGACCGCGTCACGCTCGCGGAAAGCCAGAGCGTGCGCTACGACATTCTGCCGACGGCCGACTACGTCGGCGGCTCGCTCACGATGACCATCGAGCAACCGGACGAACTGCAGTTGTTCCTGCGCTTCGAATACGCGACCACGCTGCCCGAGTCGACCGACCCTGATGCCCATCAGACGCAGGAGATCGTCAAGTCGGCGTATCGGGAGAACGACATCGATACCGTTCGGCTCATTCGTCAGTTTGTGCAGGCGAAGCAGGAACCCGGCTCGTTGCATTGAACATTGCGCGGGCGCCCTGCCCGCCACAGAACGCAAGACCGCCGAACGATCAGGCGGTCGTTCTGCAGACTCCTCTCCGCCTTCAAGCTCCCCTGACTATCAAAATTCAAATCCGATCAATTTCTCTTCCTTGTAAATGGGAATAGTTATCATTTAGAATTAATCCATCGAATCGACCAACAGCAAAAACGAATGACCGATCTCACGCGCCCTTCCACACTCAGCCTGCGCCGTCCGGCGGCCGCGCTGACCGGCCGTCCGAAAACGTCGACGGCGACGGTAACCGGCCAGAAGCCTGGCGCGGACCGCACCAACGGTTCGGGCGAGACGTCGGAGCGGGTCGTTCACAGCGACGCCTTGCTGCAGGGACATAGCCACGTCAGCATCGTGCATAACGGCGAAACCTACCAGTTGCGGGCCACGCGCTTAGGCAAGCTGATCCTGACGAAGTAGAGACGAATAGCAGTTAGTACCGGGTATTGTGGGGACCACCTCCCAGAGAGGTGTTGGGCAGTAGCCAGCCACGACGGCTTGCACGCGAGAACTAGACCCCTTCGTGCAGACACCAAGCCAGCCGTCGCAGCAAGCCAGGCCGCTTTTTTTGGTTCTCACTCGATACGGCGACACGCTCGACGTGCGTCGATCATGCGGAAAATGAAAAAGCCGTGGGATGATTTCATCTCCACGGCTTTTTTGTTTGGCCAGGCGCGGACTAGTGCAACCGCGTTAAAAGCGTCGAGTACGTTACTTCGAAGCCCAGCCCCAGAACATCAGCCACCACGCGCTATCGACGACGGCCAGTGCCGCGGCGAACCACACCATCGCGAGGCCGCGTTGAACGAAACGCTCGCTATAGCGACGCGTCACGAGCCAGGCGAGCCATGCGCTCCACAGGTTGGCGATCGCCAGAATCGCGATGCGCATATCCGACGCCCACCACAACGACACATGCTCCGCGCGCAGCAGCGACAGCGTGGTCGCGGACAGGCCGAGAAACACACCCGCGCCGGCGATCGGAATCAGCCCTTGCGTCAAATGATGCAGACGCACGCCATTGAAGCGCCCCAGCATGCGCGTCGCGCCCATCAGCAGCACCAGCAGCACGGTGCCGTACACCAGCGCCGTGGCGAGGATGTAGCCGATCACCATCGTGCCGTCGAGCCACGAAAACACGTCGTTCTGTTCGGGGTAATGCGTGAACAGGAACCACGGCGCGTTAGTGTCGAGCGGCCACGTGATGTCGTGATCGACCAGCCAGTTCGCGAGGAAAATCTTCAGATCGACGAACCAGCGCGATGCGGTCCAGTGGAACGCGCCGATCGCGATGCCGAGCAGGCCGTACAGGATCAACGCGGTATCCCACGGGTTGGCCTGCTTGTCGCCCAACTGCACCACTTCCGATGACGGCGCGCGCCACGTCAATGCAATCGCGTCGCGGTGGCCGCTGCAACGGCCGCACATATGGCAGTCCGATGCGCCCTTCATATTGCGCAGCGGCACGAGCGGCGCGCAATTGATTGGAATCACGCGATGCCCATGCTCGCCGTTCTTGTACGAACGGCGCCATGCCTCTTCATCGACTTTGTAGTGGAACGGCGCGAGCCGCGCCAGAAGCGAAAAAACCCCGTTGACGGGGCAGAGGTATTTGCACCAGACGCGCTTCTCGCGTCCGTATAACAAGCCGATGATCATCGCCGCGAAGGTCGAGCCGCCTAACACCAGCAGCACGGCTTTCGGATACTGGTAGACGCTCACCATCTGACCGTAGATGGTAGTGATGCCGAACGCGACGAACGGCCAGCCGCCCCAGCGCATCCAGTGCGGAATCGCCCAGCCTCGGCCGTATTTGCTGGCGAATTCGGCGAGCGCGCCTTCGGGACACAGCACGCCGCACCAGACGCGGCCGAGCATGACCATCGAGAGCAACACGAATGGCCACCAGATACCCCAGAACACGAACTGCGCGGCGAGCGTCAGGTTGTTCCACAAGTGCGCCGTGTCGTCCGGCAGCGGCATCACCGCCGGCACCAGAATCAGAAACGCGTACACCGCCACCACGACCCACTGAATACCGCGAATCGCGGCACCGTGACGCTGCATCCACTGCCCGGCCGCCGCGAGGCGGCCCGGGCGGGTCATTACCGTACTCATGCCGTGCGCCCAGCGGCTTGCCGCGCCGGCTTGCGATTCGCGCGGCGCAGCAGCAGGTAGACCACGCCCCAGTACGCCGCATACGCGATCAGATTCATCAACGCCGGGTGAGCGCGATAGCCGGTGAGCGTGGCGACCAGCGAACCGAAAGTGCTCGAATCGTCGAGGATTGCCGACGAATTCCACATCTGGTCGACGATGGTCGGCAGGATTTCCTTGTCGATCAGCTTGTCCACACCGGTCTGGAACAGACCCGCGCCGAGGAACAGCAGCATGATTTCCGTGATGCGGAAAAAGAGCCGCCACGAAAAGATCTTGCCGCCCAGCTGCAGCATATAGAAGGTCAGGAACGCAAGCGCCAAACCGATCACGACCGCGAGCATCTGGCTGGCGTCCACGTGACCCGACTGGCCGAAGCCGAGGCCGTACAGAAAGATCACCGTCTCGCTGCCTTCACGCGCGATCGCCAACGCCACCAGCAACGCGACGCCCCACCAGTTCGAATCGCGCTGGCTCTTTTGCAGCGACTGTTCCATGTCGCGCTTGAGCGTGCGGCCATGCTGCTTCATCCACAGCACCATCTGCACGATCAGCACGCAGGCGACCAGCACCATCGCGGTCTGGAAATAATCCTGCGCGTCGCCGGAGAGCACTTCGGTGAAACCCACGAGCGCGGCGCCGAGCGCCACCGCCGCAATCAAACCGGCTGCCACGCCGCCCCACAGGTACGGCAAACCGCGGCGCGCATCGTCGTCGCCATTTTTCAGCCACGCGTACAGGATGCCGACGACCAGCAACGCCTCGACACTTTCCCGCCACACGATGAATAGAATCTGACCCATCAAGCTCTCCCTTCTTCTGGTCTGGCGAGCGCGCGACCCGTCGAGGCGCTGCGCTCGCGTCCCAAGTCACTACTTCGCGACGATGACGCCCTGCGCCTGCTGGTGAAAATCGTCGAAAAACTTGTACTCGCCCGGCTCGAGCGGCGCGATCACGACGAACGAATCCGCGCCCGGCGCCAACACTTTTTCTTTACGCAACTGCACGCTTTCGAATTCGGCCGCACCTTTGCCCGTGTTGCGCACTTCGATCTTGATACGCTGCCCCGCCGGCACTTCGATGCGGGCCGGATTCAGCTTGCCGTCGTTCATTTCCAGCTTGAAGGTCGGCAGGTCGGCGGCCTGCGCCGCGCTTGCCAGCAAAACTGTGGCGGCGAAGATCGCGATCTTTCGGTTGATTCTCATTAGCCCTTCCGGAAAACGCGGCGCGTTGGCGGTCAATCGCCAACGCGCCGTCTGCTGCACTGGCTCGTTCGGCCTCATTTGGCCATCCAGTCACGCGCGGCCACGCGGCAAAGCCTGCTCACGCGTGATGACGCGCGGAGATCAGTAGCCGCCCTTCTTGCCGATGCCGGCGTACGCGAAGTCGTATTCGAGGGTAATCGGCTTGAACCACGGACCCACGCCGGTTTCCTTGTCGACGTGCCGGCCGAACGCCATGTGGCCCGATTGCATCGGCGCCTCGACGATCATCTTCAGGTGATACTTGCCCGGGCCTTGCAGCTTGACGTTGTCGCCGTAGTGCGGGCCGTCGTTGGCGACCATCGGCATCAGGTCGCCCTTTTGCGTCTGAGTCGAACCGGCTTTCGTCAGTTCGTAGTGCACTTGCAGATACGGCATCCAGTCGCCTTCGGCGAAACCGGTCGGATTGTTCTTGACCGCGTGAATGTCGGCTTCAAGGTGGATGTCCGAATCAGAGGCTTTGCGCATCATGCCTTCGGGTTCCATCGTGATCGGCTGCAGATAGACCGCATTGAGTTCCATGCCGCCATGAATCTGCTGCTTGCCGATCGGATATTCCGCCGCCGCTGCCGAGAAAGCCGCGACTGCGGCCACCGCTGCTGCGCCACCACGCACAAATGAAGAAATCCGCATTGAAACTCCTTATTTTTATCAGACTGGAATCGAACCCATTGGAACAGTGCGTCGCGCATGCCTTGCGATGCAACGGCCGCGGCGCTTGAACACCGCGACTGGTCGCCGGCGGGCGGCATTACGAACGTTAATGCGAACCATTCTCAATATTGGTCGAGTTTATCATCGATCGCATGGGAGAACAAATGAGAACGCGCGGCAAGCCTTGTGGCAGCAGGGTCTTAAGGCGGACTTAAGGAAGCGCTGGTGAGGAAGTGATGCGATGCCCGGCGAGTGGCCGGCATGGATCGACCGGGCGCGACGCATTGCCGCGCCCCAAGGCGCGCGGACGACTTAGTCGACGCCCGACACGTGATCGCCGACGTTCGCGCCGAACACGCGCTGGCGCAGCAGCGCGAGCTGGTCGCGGGTGTGCGCAGCCTTCTCGAACTCGAGGTTTTTGGCGTGCTCTATCATCTGCTTTTCGAGGCGCTTGAGTTCCTTGGCAAGCTGCTTCTCGGACATGTCCTCGAATTTCGCGCGCGCCTGCTGTTCCTTCAGTTCGGCGCGGGCGTCGTCGACGTTGTACACGCCGTCGATAATGTCGCGAATGCGCTTGACCACCCCGCGCGGCGTAATGCCGTTCTCGAGGTTGAAGGCGATCTGCTTGTTGCGCCGCCGCTCGGTTTCGTCGATGGCGCGGCGCATCGAGTCCGTAATCTTGTCGCCGTAGAGAATCGCCTTGCCGTTCACGTTCCGCGCCGCCCGGCCGATGGTCTGGATCAGCGAGCGCTCGGCGCGCAGAAAGCCTTCCTTGTCCGCATCGAGAATCGCGACCAGCGACACTTCAGGAATATCCAGCCCTTCGCGCAACAGGTTGATCCCGACCAGCACGTCGAAGGTGCCCAGACGCAGATCGCGGATGATTTCCACCCGCTCCACGGTGTCGATGTCGCTGTGCAGATAACGCACCTTGACGCCGTGGTCGGCCAGAAACTCGGTCAACTGTTCGGCCATGCGCTTGGTCAGCACCGTGACCAGCACGCGGTCACCCGCCTTGACGCGCTCGTTGATCTCGCCGAGCACGTCGTCGACCTGGCTGCGCGCCGGGCGCACCTCGATTTCCGGATCGACGAGGCCGGTCGGACGCACCAGTTGCTCGGCCACCTGCCCTGCCGTCTTCTGCTCGTAGTCCGCCGGCGTGGCCGACACGAACACGACCTGACGCATCTTGCGCTCGAACTCGTTGAACTTGAGCGGCCGGTTGTCGAGCGCCGACGGCAGGCGGAAACCGTAGTCGACCAGATTTTCCTTACGCGCGCGGTCGCCGTTGTACATGCCGTTCAGTTGGCCGATGAGCACGTGCGATTCGTCGAGCAGCATGAGCGCGTCCGACGGCAGATAGTCGACCAGCGTAGGCGGCGGCTCACCGGGCGCCGCGCCCGAGAAGTGCCGCGAGTAGTTCTCGATGCCCTTGCAGAAGCCCAGTTCCTGCAGCATTTCCAGGTCGAAGCGCGTGCGCTGTTCGAGCCGCTGCGCTTCAACGAGCTTTCCGCCGCTATAGAAGAATTCGAGCCGCTCGCGCAGTTCGGCCTTGATCGTTTCGACCGCGCGCACCACGGTATCGCGCGGCGTCACATAGTGCGACGACGGATACACCGTGAAGCGCGGAATCTTCTGGCGCACGCGGCCCGTGAGCGGATCGAATAGTTGCAGCGTTTCGATTTCGTCGTCGAACAACTCGATGCGCACCGCCATCTCGGCATGCTCGGCCGGGAAGATATCGATCGTGTCGCCGCGCACGCGGAACGAGCCGCGCTGGAAGTCGGCCTCGTTGCGGTTGTACTGCATGGCGATCAGCCGCGCGATGATGTCGCGCTGGCCGAGCTTGTCGCCGGTGCGCAGCGTCAGAATCATCTTGTGATATTCAGACGGGTTGCCGATACCGTAAATCGCCGACACGGTGGCGACGATCACCACGTCGCGCCGCTCCATCAGACTCTTCGTGGCCGACAGCCGCATCTGCTCGATGTGCTCGTTGATCGACGAGTCCTTCTCGATGAACAGATCGCGCTGCGGCACGTACGCTTCCGGCTGGTAGTAGTCGTAGTACGAGACGAAGTACTCGACCGCGTTGCGCGGGAAGAACTCGCGGAACTCGGAGTAGAGCTGCGCGGCGAGCGTCTTGTTCGGCGCGAACACGATCGCCGGGCGTCCGAGCCGCGCGATCGTATTGGCCATCGTGAAGGTCTTGCCGGAACCGGTCACACCGAGCAGCGTCTGGAACGAGAGGCCATCTTCCACGCCTTCGACGAGCGTGTCGATCGCCGTGGGCTGGTCGCCGGCGGGCGGATACGGCTGGTAGAGCTGGAACGGCGAGCCTTCGAACCGGACAAATTTGGATTCGTCCAGCGTTTCGTCGGCTTCAGTCAGATGTTGTTCGGACATGGGGGGCGGTACCGGGCCTTGGGGGCAAAGAACTATTCTAACGGGTTGCGGGAATCGAAGATCGAGCGGCTCTGCGTAGGGTTTTGGGGAGTCGCGTGGGCAGGTTCAGGCGCAATGCTGTGGCCCTTTGGGCGCAGTCGCGTGGCATTCGCTCACGACGACCGAACTGCGGCAACGAGCCCTGATTCGGCCGGCTGCGGGCCGCTTTCCGGCTATCTCCCTGCGGCATGGCGGATAGTGCCGCTGTTGCCAAGTGGCGCCGGAGTGCCTGTTTTTCAAGCAAAAAATTCCCTACGGGCGGCGTTGGCGTCCGAAAAACGGGCGCGAATTCGTTACAATGCGAAGCTGCGCTCGGTCGCCGTCGCCCGCAGCGCGTCCACGTTTTGCGTCGGACGCCGCTGGCCCGGCCGTCCGCGATCGAAGCCGCCCTCTTCTCACTACTGCTGCCCACCCATCATGTCTCTGTTCTCCGCCGTCGAACTTGCTCCCCGCGACCCGATTCTGGGCCTGAACGAAGCCTTCAACGCCGATGCGCGCACCACCAAGGTCAACCTTGGCGTCGGCGTGTATTTCAACGAAGAAGGCAAGATTCCGCTGCTGCGCGCCGTGCGCGACGCCGAAAAGGCGCGCGTCGAAGCTGCGCTGCCGCGCGGGTATCTGCCGATCGAAGGCATTGCCGCTTACGATGCCGCCGTGCAGAAACTGCTGCTCGGCAATGACTCGCCGCTGATCGCAGCGGGCCGCGTCGTGACGGCGCAGGCATTGGGCGGCACGGGCGCGTTGAAGATCGGCGCGGACTTCCTGAAGCGCCTGAACCCGAACGCGAAGGTGGCGATCAGCGATCCGAGCTGGGAAAACCACCGTGCGCTGTTCGAAAGCGCAGGCTTCGAAGTCGTGTCGTATCCGTACTACGACGCGCACACCCACGGCGTGAATTTCGACGCCATGCTGAGCGCGCTGAACAGCTACGCAGCAGGCACCGTCGTCGTGCTGCACGCGTGCTGCCATAACCCGACCGGCGTGGACCTGAGCGTCGAGCAATGGAAGCAGATCGTCGAAGTGGTGAAGGCGCGCAACCTGGTGCCGTTCCTCGATATCGCTTATCAAGGTTTCGGCGACAACATCGAAGCGGACGCTGCAGCCGTGCGTCTCTTCGCAGCGTCGGAATTGAACGTGTTCGTGTCGTCGTCGTTCTCGAAGTCGTTCTCGCTGTACGGCGAGCGCGTCGGCGCGCTGTCGGTGATCACGGCGAGCAAGGAAGAAGCCGCTCGCGTGCTGTCGCAACTCAAGCGCGTGATCCGCACGAACTACTCGAACCCGCCGACGCACGGCGGCTCGGTGGTCGCGGCCGTGCTCGCGTCGCCGGAACTGCGCGCCACGTGGGAAACCGAACTGGCTGAAATGCGTGACCGTATTCGCGCCATGCGCAACGGTCTGGTCGAACGCCTGAAGGCGAGCGGCGTGGATCGCGATTTCAGCTTCGTGAACGCGCAACGCGGCATGTTCTCGTACTCGGGTTTGACGGCGCCGCAAGTGGACCGTCTGCGTGAAGAGTTCGGCATCTACGCGGTGAGCACCGGTCGCATCTGCGTAGCTGCGCTGAATACGCGCAACCTCGACGTGGTGGCCAACGCGGTCGCTCACGTGCTGAAGTAAGGCATTGGCGGGCGCGGGCATTCATTGCACGCGCTCTGCTGGAACTGGTTGTGGAAACGGCGCCCTTTCAGGGCGCCGTTTTTGTTTGTGGCCCGATGGCGGTTTGCAACGCGCTTGTTGCTGGTTGCTTGTTGCTCGAACAAAGCCGCTTCGATACCGCAAGGATTGCCACAATTGCCGCGACCCACTTCGGTCACGCGCTACTCAGACTCGTGACTCCTTCAGCGTGCATCCCGATGGATATCGTGCGTGACAAAGCCCGCGTCGTTATCCGGCATGTCAAGCCAATCGGGTTGCGCGAGCGAATGGCGGATGTCCTCCAAACCGCTTTGCCAATGTTCACGCATCGTCGACAGGCCGAACTGAAAGTCCTTGTAGTGACCTTCGTATTCCTTGTGCCGGTAGATCAGATGGACCACGTTGTAGCGCTTCGAACACGACAGATCCTCGGCCAACTTGCACCACGGGTCGTCACGCTGATCGGACGGCACGCGATCCAGGACCTCGCGCAACACATGCCGGAAACGCTGCGACCGCTGCAGCATATCGGTCACGAGACGCGTGCGGCTCGAATACTGAATGTCTTTCATGCGCCCTTGCACATCGGTGATGTTGTCCGGCACTGGTCCGATCGCGCTCCAGAGATCGACCTGAAAGGCGAGCGTGTCGCGACGCGGCGTGGACTGGATCACCTCATAGAGCGGCGTGTTCGACATCAAGCCACCGTCCCAGTAGTACTGACCGTCGATCTCGACCGCAGCGAAACCGGGCGGCAACGCGCCTGACGCCATGAAATGCTCGGGCCTGAGCGTTGTATGCGTGTTATCGAAGTACGCGAAATTTCCCGTGCCGCAATTGACCGCCCCCACCGAGACGCGCATTTCCTTCGAATTGATCCGGTCGAAATCGCAGAACGCTTCGAGCGTGGCCTTCAACGGCGTGGTGTCGTAATAGCTGGCCAATTGCGGCGGCCCGGATACCGTGGGCAACGGCGGTGGGAAGCGCGGCACAAAAAAGCCCTTCTGCCCCTCGACGATGGCGCCCACGGCCTGCGTTGCCGTAAAGGCCTTGCGTACGGCGTCGCTGGAATTGAAGAGAGCGTGCTCGATAAACGCAGGCAGCGGCGGCCCGAAGGCCGGCTGGCAGATCGTCTCCCAGAATTGCAACAGCCGTTCAACGCGCTTTTCAGGCGGATTGCCGGCGATGATTGCCGTATTCAACGCGCCGATCGAAATGCCGGCCAGCCAGTTCGGCTCGATGCCGGCCTCGTAAAGTCCCTGAAAGACACCGGCCTGATAGGCGCCCAAGGCGCCCCCGCCTTGCAGCATCAAGGCGATGGTTTCGTACTTGGGCAACTGGAGGTGCCGGCCGGGATGCGCGGAGGGCGCCGGACCGGCGCCCTCGCCTTCCCCGTCGCCGGGCGCGCCGACGCGCGCCCGCTTGAGATTGCGTTGCGCCATAGGCACCTCCTTATTGCATGTACCAGCCGTGGCTCACAATAAAGGACTGGCCGGTCAGCGCCGCCGTCGGGAACGTGGACAGGAACAGCACCGTTTGCGCGACGTCTTCCACCGTGGTGAAGACACCGTCGACCGTGCCGCCCAGCATGACGCGCTTGACCACGTCTTCCTCGCTGATGCCCAGCTCCTTGGCCTGCTCGGGAATCTGCTTGTCGACGAGCGGCGTGCGCACGAAACCTGGACACACCACATGCGAGCGCACGTTGTGCTTCGCGCCTTCTTTAGCCAGCACACGCGCGAGACCCAGCAGCGCGTGCTTGGCCGTCACATAGGCCGATTTGAGCGGCGACGCTTCGTGCGAATGGACCGAGCCCATGTAGATCACGATGCCGCCGCGATCGTCCTTGTACATGTGCTTGAGCGCGGCCTTGGTGGTCAGGAAGGCGCCGTCCACGTGGATCGCCTGCATCTTCTTCCAATCCGAAAACGAATAGTTTTCGATCGGATTGACGATCTGGATGCCGGCGTTCGAAATGAGGATATCGACCGAGCCGAGTTCCGCCGCCACCTTGTCGATGCCCTGATTAACGGCGTCTTCGTTCGTGACGTCCATCGCCACGCCGATTGCCTTGCCGCCGGCCTTTTTGATTTCTTCAGCGACGGCGTTCGCGCCGTCCTGATTCAGGTCGGCGATCGCGACAGCCGCGCCTGCTGCGGAAAGAGTCAGCGCAATCTGCTTGCCGATGCCGCTTGCGGCGCCCGTAACAACCGCAACCTTGCCATTCAGATTCGTGTTCGTTGACGACATCCATAACCTCCATGCAGTTGGTGAGCAATGAGACCACGGGCCGCGGGCGGCGGGAAGTCAGCCAGACGACATAGGCCGTCTGGCCGAATGCTGCACTGCGGCCAACGCTGCTATTGTGCATGAACCGCGTGAACTGCATCGGTAAACTGCGCGTCGAAGCGTATCTCTTTAAACTGGACGTTTCGGCAGAATTCCGGTGGCATCACCAACAAGGAGGAATGCATGAATTATCGACGTCTGGGCCGGTCCGGCCTGCAAGTCAGCGAACTGTCCATCGGCTCGTGGGTCACCTACGGCAATCAGGTGGACACTCACGCGGCGCGCGAATCGCTCGCGGCAGCGCGTGACGCGGGAGTCAACTTCTTCGACAACGCCGAGGTGTACGCCGGCGGCAAATCCGAAGAAATCATGGGCCAGGCGCTCAAGGAACTGGCGTGGCCACGCGTGAGCTACGTGGTGTCGACGAAATTCTTCTGGGGACTCGCGGAAGCACCAAACCAGTGCCACACGCTGAACCGCAAATATCTGCTGAACGCGATCGACGCGTCGCTCAAACGGCTGCAACTCGATTATGTCGATCTGGTGTTCTGTCATCGTCCGGACCCGAACACGCCGGTGGAGGAAACCGTCTGGGCCATGAGCGACATGATCACTCGCGGCAAGGCGCTGTACTGGGGCACGTCCGAATGGAGCGCCGATGAAATCCGCGCCGCTTACGACATCGCGGAGCGGCATCATCTGCACAAGCCGGTCATGGAACAGCCGCAGTACAACCTGTTCCATCGCAAGCGCGTCGAGGAGGAATACAAGCGGCTTTACGAGGATATCGGCCTCGGGCTGACTACCTGGAGCCCGCTCGCATCCGGCTTGCTGACCGGCAAATACCGTGACGGCGTGCCGGCCGACAGCCGCGCGCAATTGCAGGGTTACGACTGGCTACGCAAGCAGGTCACCGACGCGGGCAAGAACGACGTGGTCGGCAAGCTCGGCGAAGTGGCGGACGAGTTAGGCTGTACGATCGGTCAACTCGCCATTGGCTGGATTCTGAAGAATCCGAATGTCAGTACCGTGATAACGGGTGCGTCGCGGGTCGAACAGATCGGCGAGAACATGAAGTCCGCCGACGTGGCCGAGCGGATCACTCCGGAAATCAAAACGCGAATCGAGGAAATCATCGGCGACGCGCACGACTGAGCGGACTCGGGTGAGCGCGTAACATGGCCGTGGCGGCACTGCGGCCATGGCCGCGTTACGCGTGCAGCCCGCTGCAATGCGCGGTGTGCAACGCGGCGTCGCGTACAATACGCGACCGCGCTGCACACCGGCGCCGTATGCCCATTGTGCAGCCGCATTGCATCCGCATCGCCGAATCCGCCCTGGAGCGGCATGCCCTCTTTCAGCGTCTCCTCATCATGCTCAGCTACCGCCACGCCTTTCATGCAGGCAATCACGCCGACGTTCTGAAACACGCCGTCGTGTTGCAGCTTCTGCGCTACCTTGGCCAGAAGGACAAGTCCTACTGGTATATCGACACGCATGCGGGCGCCGGTGTCTACTCGCTGAAGGAAGGTTACGCGACCAAAACCGGCGAGTTCCAGACCGGCATCGGCAAACTGTGGGGGCGCAACGACCTGCCGCCGATGTTCGCCGACTACGTCGACGAAGTGAGCGCGCTCAATCCGGACGGCCAGTTGCGTTTCTATCCCGGTTCGCCGTATATCGCGTGGCGGCAGATGCGCGAACAGGACCGCATGCGCCTGTTCGAACTGCACACCACCGAAATCGACGTGCTGCGCCACAATTTCCGCGACGCGGGCCGTCGCGCGATGCTGTATGCGGGCGACGGCTTCGACGGCATTCTTGCCTTGTTGCCGCCGGCCCCGCGCCGGGCGTTGGTGCTGCTCGATCCATCGTATGAGGACAAGCGTGACTACATCCGCACGCTGCGCTGCGTCGAAGAAAGCCTGAAGCGTTTTCCGACCGGCACTTATGCCGTCTGGTATCCGCAGGTGAGGCGCCCTGAATCGCAGCGCTTCCCCGACCAGCTGAAGAAGTTGCAGGACAAGAACTGGCTGCACGTGAGCCTGACTGTCAGCAATCCGCCGGAGGATGGTTTTGGGCTCTTCGGCAGCGGCATGTTCATTCTGAACCCGCCGTATACGCTGGCAAAAACGCTGAAGGACCAGATGCCCTGGCTCGTCAAGGCACTCGGTGAAGACAAGGCCGCGCAGTTTAAGGTGGAGTATCGCGGCGACTGAGTTTCTTGTTGTGGGCTGCGAGCTTTTGTTGGCCGCGAGCTTTTTGCAGCCTTCACGCTTTTGCGGCCTCCGACCCTTTGCGGCCTCCGAGCGTACACAGTTCGCCGAGCTGGGCTAGCGTTGTTTTCGCCGGCCACGCGCGCACCACGCGCGCGGCCCGTCGAGTTGCTCAGTCAGCCCAAGCCACCGACTATTTGAGCTGCGCGGCGGCCTTTCGGGCGAAGTCGTTGGTATACGTCGCGTTCAGGTCAATCTTTTTCGGATCGAGCCGGTTATCGAACGAGGACAATGCGCGCAACGATGTCGCCGGGCCGTCCGCAGGCATCAAGCCGTCGGGCGAATAAGCGTCGCGCACGTTGTGAAAGGCCTCCACATAGAGCGCCGAATCGTTGAGCAAATAGGCCGGCGGCACCATCTTCAGCAGATCGGCGTCGCTCGCGCTCTGCAGCCAGTGATCCGCGCGCACGATGGCATTGGCGAGCGCCTGCGTCGTCTTCGGATACTTCTGGATGAAATTGTCCGAGGCATAAAGCGTCGCCGCCGGCATCGTACCGCCGAATACCTCCTGCGTGCCCTTCACCGTACGCGTATCGACCAGCACCTTGATCGCGCCGCTGCGCGCCAGCTTGGTTATCATCGGATCCACGTTGGAAAGCGCGTCGATCTGGCCGCCGCTTACCGCGGCCAGCACGGAGGCGCCGCTGCCCACGCCGATCGCCGAAATCTCGTTGCGCTGCACGCCGGCTTTGCGCAAAGCCACGGTGAGCACGAGATCCGTCGACGAACCCGGCGCGCTCACGCCGACTTTGGCGCCTTTGAAGTCCGCCAGAGTCTTGAACTGATCGGCCTTCGATTTCAGCACCGCGACGACGATTTGCGGCGCGCGCCCCATCAGCGCGAACGCCCGGTAGTGCTGCCCTTTCTCCTGCATGAACAGCGTGTGCTCGAACGCGCCGGCGCCCACGTCGGCGCTACCACCCACGACCGCTTCCAATGCTTTCGATCCGCCCGCGAAATCCTCGAGCGTGACGTCAAGTCCTTCGTCCTTGAAGTAGCCCAACTGTTGCGCGGCGAGCACCGGCAGATAGTAAAGGCCCGGCAGACCTCCAACGGCCATGGTCAGCGCAGGTTTTTCCGGTGTGTCTTTGGCAAGCGCGGCGCCAGGCAGCGCGGCCAGCGCAAGCAGCGTAACGCAGGCGCCGGCGGCCTGTCGCATCCAGTGAGTCGGCATTCGATGTCTCCTTGTTCTGTTTTTCGTTCGATGCGGTCGTGCCGGGCTTGATGTGTAGTCCGGAATCGCTGGCGAGAGACCGCGCGCGATGATTGTCGTCGGACGGTTGCGCCCGCGCCATGCGCCCAAACCCCAATGGCGCACGCGACGCGTCGGCGCATGAGTTGTAGATTCGTTGTGTGCGCTCGCGCTCAAGGCCACGCTGTTATCGTTGGTCGAAGAGGAGGAGAAATTGGGTCAACCAAGTGACGCTCAGGCGGGCACCCGTACGTCGGCGGGTTGGCCATGCACGCACAGGCATTGACTAAGATGGGAAGCACTGCCGTGAGAAGTCGCGTCTCCAGCATTGCCAAGCCGAGGCGCTAGACCACGCTGCGGTTGCGCTGGCGCGGACCGTCGCCAGCGGTGACGGGATCTGAGCCGGAGACTGAGAGCGCCTATTTCGGCCGAGGCGCTGGACGAGGCTGCGGTTGCGGCGGCAACGTACCTCCTCCTGTGGGCAACTGTATATAAGGCGCCACGACGATCGGAATCGACGAATTCGGCGCCAGCTCGGCCGGCGTCGCGATGGGCTGCGCTTCGACGATCGGCTGATGCGAAAGCGGCGCGGTCTGCAGCACGGTTCCGCTCTGGCCGTCATTGATGCCATTCTGCGAGTCGAGAATCACCGGCTTACGCGCGCTGGCCGACGCCGCATAAGCGGTCGACACGGCGAAGGCCGTGCTCAGCGAGGCTGCAATGGTCACGGCCAGAATGGATATGAGCGGGCGGACAGGTGGCATGGGCGGACCGGTTGAGTGTGGGAAAGCCGGATTTCGCGAAAACGCTTTACCTTACCGCGACGGTCGCCGCGAGGCTAGTCGATATTCGCCACGCGTAGCGTTCAAGCGCCGTCCGACTGAATACTCGCAGTCCAGATGTGACAAAGCCCCGCATAGACGGGGCTTGACGCTTTTACTGCCGTGGCCGCGATGAACGCCGCCGGGTCAAACGCGATGCCGATGAAACTTACAGCGAGTAGCCGTTGGTTTCGAGCGAGCGGATACGCTGTTCGAGCTGGACGATGTCCGACGACGATGCCAAATAGGCTTCGCGACGGGTGCGTTCAGCGGTTTCAAACCAGGTGCTCAGCTTTTCAAGTACGTATGCAAACATGATGTTCTCCAAGGATCAGATTGAATCCCCGGTGGATTGGGCATCAGGGATTTCCCGTAAAAGGGTTAACCCTGATTATAGTCCTACGGTGCAACTTGGCTAGTGAAATGCCCGCATGACGTGCATTCCGATTTGGAATGGTGCACGCGCTTGGTGCGCGCAAGTGACTGATTTAACTCAATTTGAGAGTCGTTTTTCGCTTCAATCGATGTCGCCCTATATTGTTTAGCCCAATATTGGTGCAAACACCCCTGTGGTTGCGACAAATCGAAGCATAAGGTTGCACCTTTGGCAAAACACAATCTCAAATCCGATGACAACCTTGCCCCGAAACCAGATCAGTGTCGGCGAGGCGCTCGATAATCGGACAATCGGGACGGTCGTCGCCGTGACAGTGGTCGGCGAGATGCGCCAGCGTGTCGCGCATGTCGGTCAGTTCGGCGATGCGGCGGTCAAGTTCCGCGACGTGCTCCAGCGCAATGGTCTTCACCTCCGCGCTAGCACGCGAGCGATCGTGCCACAGCGCAAGCAGCCGTCGGATATCCTCGATCAGAAAACCAAGCCGGCGCGCCTGGCGGATGAAGCGCAGCGAGTGAACCTCTTGCGGACCGTATACGCGATAGTTGGCGCTGGTACGCGATTTCGCCGCCAGCAAGCCGACACTCTCGTAGTAGCGGATCATTTTCGCCGTGAGGCCCGACGCGCGGGCCGCTTCACCGATATTCATGACCGTTTCTCCAGTGTGTGCGTCGATCGTACACCTTCCCATGGTGGGAAGGTCACCCACTGAATTGCGGATCGGCAGGCATAATTCAACCGTCGCACTATCCATTTTCCCGAGGCAATCCCGATGACGATCGAATTCCAGGTAGAAGGCATGAGCTGTCAGCATTGTGTGACGGCGGTCACGAACGCCATCCGCGAACACGATAACGGCGCGCAAGTCCGCGTGGATCTGGCGTCCGGGCGCGTCGCGGTGGAATCGGCGCAACCGGCCGAGACGCTGAAGGCTGCCATCGACGAAGCCGGCTACACCGTGACGGGCATCACAAGCGGCACGGCCAGCGGTTCACCCGGCGCGGCCCGTTAAGCGAGTTCATCATGTTCAAAGTTGCCGTCATTGGTGCCTCCGGGCTGCTTGGCCGCGCGCTCGTCGACGAACTGGCGCAGCAGAGCGACTGGCAAGTCGTCGCCACAGCATTCAGCCGGCCGGCGCCGGGCAAGGTCGCGCTGGATATCCGCGACGTGCGGGCGGTGGAGCAGTTCGTCGAACGCGAAGCGCCGGACGCACTCGTGATTGCCGCGGCGGAGCGTCGGCCGGACGTGTGCGAGCATGATCCCGCGCTGGCGCGCGCGCTGAATGTCGATGCGGTGCGCACCCTTGCCTCGGCGGCAAACCGGCGCGGCGCATGGACGCTGTCGATCTCTACCGACTATGTGTTCGACGGCACGCACCCGCCCTACCAGCACGATTCCGTGCCCGCGCCGCTCAACGCCTATGGGCATAGCAAGCTTGAAGGCGAGCACGCGCTGACTGAATCGACTGACCTCGGTTGCGTGTTGCGTCTGCCGCTGCTGTACGGGCCGATCGTCAGTTGGGCGGAGTCGGCCGTGACGAGTCTCGTGCCTGCGATCGCCGGGTCGGCGGCGCCGGGGAGCAAACCCGCCGTCATGGATGCATGGGCGATCCGTTACCCCACCTTCACGCCGGACGTCGCGTTCGTGATCCGGCAGATGCTTGAACGGCATGCGCAGGGCGACGCGATTCGCGGCATCGTGCAATGGTCCAGCGACGAACCGATGAACAAGTACGAGATCGCCGTGCGCCTTGCCGAAGCGCTGCAACTCGACGCGCATCTGACGCCGCAAGCTACGCCGGCCGATTCGACGCCTCGGCCACATAACTGCCACCTGGCTTCGAGCCGCCTCGAGGCGCTCGGCATAGGCCGGCGCACGCCGTTCGATACGGCGATTCGGCAAGTGTTAGCGGCGTTTCCGTGGCGCGGCGCCGCACACGCATAAAACGTTTTGTCTGGCAGGTAGGGTTGAGCGCAGCGAGCCGCCCGCGTTGTTATTCGATCGATGCGCGCCGGCGCGACGGCCTTACGTCGAGCCGGTGCGCTTGCCACCGCGAACCGCCCTCAATGAAAATCGCGGCTCGCCGTGGCCAGTTCACCCAGCCATTCGCTGTGGTCTTCGAGGCGATGAGCGACGAGATGGATCACCTCGCCCTTGTTTTTCCGTTTCGCCTTAGCCTGATTCGCGCTCATTCCGTCGCCGGCATTGTCGCCGCCGGTCGCCACGCCGTCGTCGCGCTGCAAAACGCCGTAGACCGCCAGCAACGATGCGCCCAGCAAAACCTTGCGCTGCTTTTCCACCAGTGACGGCCAGACGATCACATTGATCGAACCGGTCTCGTCTTCGATGGAAACGAACACCGTGCCGTTTGCCGTGCCCGGCCGCTGCCTCACAGTGACGATGCCGCACGCTCGCGCCAGCGTGCCATGCTGACACGCGGCGAGTTCGGCGGCCGTGCGAAAACGATGCTGGGCAAGGCGTGCACGCAATAGCGCGAGCGGATGACGATTGAGCGTGAGGCCAAGGCTCGCGTAGTCGTCGACGATTTCGCGGCTTTCAGCTGCCTGCGGCAACATTAGCGGCGCTTCGGCGATCGGCGCATCGCGCAGCAGTTTGGGCACCGAGTGCTGCGCCGTCACGGCCCACCACGCTTCGCGTCGATGTCCCGCGATACTGACCAGCGCGTTCGCCGCGGCAAGCGCTTCGAGATCGCGCCGCGTCAGGGCCGCGCGGCGCGCCAGATCGTCGACATCGGTAAACGGCGCCTCGTTCCGGGCGGTCATGATGCGTTCGGCCGCCGCTTGCGAGAAGCCCTTGATCAGATGCATGCCGATGCGCACAGCGGGGCCGCGCGCGCCATAAGTGTTCGACGATTGAAACACGCGGGCAGTCAATCGCTGCGCCGCGCGCCGGACCGTCCTGCTCACCGTCAGACGCCGCAGCGAAAGATCGCGCAATTGCTGCGCGGATAGTACGGCTTGCTGACGATGCAAACAGGTTTCGTCCGCTGAGATCCGCTGTCCTTCATGACCACGCCTCTCGAATGTCGACTCCCAATCGCTCAAGGTCACGTCGGGCGGCAACACCTCGACGCCGTGACGCTTTGCATCCTGAACGAGTTGCGACGGCGAATAAAACCCCAACGGCTGACTGTTCAGCAAACCCGCCAGAAAAGCAGCCGGTTCATAGCGCTTCAACCATGCGCTGAGATAGACGAGCAGCGCGAAGCTCGCCGCATGGCTCTCCGGAAAACCATATTCGCCGAAGCCTTCGATCTGTTTGCAGATGCGGTCGATGAACTCCTGTTCATAGCCACGCTTGAGCATCCGCTCGTTCAAATCCTTCTGATACTTCGCGAGGTTG
This sequence comes from Paraburkholderia sp. BL18I3N2, assembly GCF_003001875.1. Classification (NCBI taxonomy): domain Bacteria; kingdom Pseudomonadati; phylum Pseudomonadota; class Betaproteobacteria; order Burkholderiales; family Burkholderiaceae; genus Paraburkholderia; species Paraburkholderia sp. BL18I3N2. Next base: position 6,424 of record NZ_PVNC01000011.1, on the reverse strand, counting down.
CCGCTGCGCCGCCATGCGGCCATCGCGCGCCGCAACTGATCGGCCTGCTCACCGGTATATTTCGCCGCAACCATCGCCAGATGCATGACCTGTTCCTGGAAAATCGGCACGCCGAGCGTACGTTCGAGCACGGGACGCAATTCATCCTTCGCGTAGTCGACAGCCTCGAGCCCCTGCTTGCGGCGCAGATAGGGATGCACCATACCGCCCTGAATCGGCCCGGGCCGCACGATCGCCACTTCGATCACGAGATCGTAGTACTTGTTGGGCTTCAGGCGCGGCAACATGCTTTGCTGCGCACGCGATTCGATCTGGAATACGCCGATCGTATCGGCATGGCCGCACATTTCGTAGACGGCGCGATCCTCGCGCGGAATATCCTGCACCCTGAACTTCGGAAAGCCGCGCCTCAACGCGACGAATTCCAGCGCGCGCCGGATCGCCGACAACATGCCGAGCGCCAGCACGTCGACTTTCAGCAACTTGAGCGCGTCGATATCGTCCTTGTCCCACTCGATCACACTGCGGTCTTTCATCGTCGCGTTCTCGATCGGCACGAGTCGCGACAGTTTGTCTTTCGCGATCACAAAGCCACCGACGTGTTGCGACAGATGACGCGGGAAAGCGCGCAACTCCTTCGTGAGACGAATCAGATTCCGCGTGATGTGCGAATTGGCGTCGAAGCCCGCTTCGGCCAGATATTTGGCGACCGCATCCGTGCCGTCCCACCATTGTTGTGACTTGCTGATCCGCTCGATCAACGACACCTCGAGACCCAGCGCCTTGCCGACGTCCTTCAGTGCACTACGCGCGTGATATGTAATCAGCGACGCAGTCAGCGCCGCCCGATGACGGCCGTACTTCGTATAGATATATTGAATGACCTCTTCGCGCCGCTGATGCTCGAAGTCGACGTCGATATCAGGCGGCTCGTTGCGCGCGCGCGAGATGAAGCGTTCGATCAGCATGTTCATGTGCACCGGATCGATTTCCGTCACGTGAAGGCAATAACAAACGATCGAATTCGCCGCTGACCCTCGCCCCTGACACAGAATGTTTCTGGAGCGCGCGAAACTCACGATATCGTGCACCGTCAGAAAATACTTTTCGTATTTCAGATCGGCAATCAGCCCCAACTCCTTTTCGATCTGACCGATTCGCTTCAGGTCGATGCCCTTGGGCCAGCGCTCCATCGCGCCGGCCATAACCAGTTTGCGCAGATAACTCGACGGCGACTCGCCGGCAGGCACGAGTTCCTCGGGATACTCGTACTTGAGTTCGTCGAGCGAAAAACGGCATAGCGCGGCGATACGCAGCGTTTCTTCCAGCGTATCGCGCGGATATAGTTTGCCAAGCCGCACACGCGTACGCATGTGCCGCTCCGCGTTCGCCTCGAGCGCATGGCCGCATTGCGATAGCGGCGTGACGAGGCCGATGGCGGTCATCGTGTCCTGCAACGGCTTGCGCGATCGGGCATGCATGAGAACGCCGCCTGCCGCGACCAGCGGCAAACCGCTCGTTTTTGAAATCATGCGCAAGGCGTCGATCTGAAGATCGTCGCTGCCCGTTTGCCAAAGTTCGAGCGCGATCCACGCCCTTTGTGCAGCGAACGAGGCGAGCCAATGCGCGCAACGCAGCGTATGCGAGAGCGTCGCCGCGCGCTGCGGCACAAGCATCAGGACGCAATCGGGTAAGGTTTTTAGATGCGCCAGATGGGGTAAGGAGTCGGTGAAGTCGGACGGACCGAGGCGATAGCTGCCTTTGTCCGCGCGCGAGCGGGCTAGCGTAATCAGTTCGGAAAGGTTGCCGTAGCCGTTGCGGTTGGTTGCTAGCGCAACGAGGGTGCAGAAGGGAGCGCCGGTTTCGTCGGTCAGATTGAGTTCGCTGCCGATGATCAGGTGAGGGAGGGGTTTTAGTGCCTCGGCTTCCGCGGTTTCCTGTGGCGCGGTTTCCTGTGGCGCGGTTTCCTGTGGCGCGGTTTCCTGTGGCGCGGTTTCCTGTTGCGCGGTTTCCTGTTGCGCGGTTTCCTGTTGCGACGCTTCGATTTTTGTCGCGTCTTCCGAAGGCGCTTCCGATTGCGCAGTGTTTGCCTTGTCCTCGCGCTCTTTCTGCTGACGCTCCCGCTCCGTTTTGATTTCCTTCAACGCCGTGTGAGCGCGCACGACCCCGGCCAACGAGCATTCGTCGGTGATGGCGAGCGCGCTGTAGCCGCGCGACATCGCTTGCTCGACGAGTTCATGGGGATGCGACGCGCCCCGCAGAAACGAGAAATTAGTCAGGCAATGCAATTCCGCATACGCCGGCAACTGAGTGGCGAGTGGCTGCTGCGCGAGGAATGACGGCTGGGTTAGTGGCATGATGGTCAGCCGAACAAACCCTGCAAATACCACTCGCCGTTAAGGCGTTCGCGGTATACCCAGAACATATGGCCCCGGTCGTCGGCCGCGACATAGTAATCGCGCTCTACCCGGTTGCCGTCCCACCACCCTGCTTCGATCCGCTCGGTGCGCGTGAGCATTTTCAGTGGCCGACGATAGATGGGCCGCTGGTCGCGCATCATCAGGCGCAGCGGTTTATCGAGCATCCAGACCGGGCGAGGCTGCGACGGCAACGCACTGTCGGGTAGATCGAGCGAGGTTTGGGTATCGGCCGGTTGGGAGTCGGATAGGCGATTGTTTTTCGCGTTGGCTGTTTCGTTTAGCTGTTGGGCTGCTTGTGTCGCTAGTGCCACTCGCGCAAGCGCATCGTTGTCTGTGCGCCCCTCTTCAGCCGATGCGGCGTGCTGCAATGCGTCGGTCAGCCAGGCGTTGTCTGCTTTAATTTTTGTCCGGGCTTTCGCCGGCGAACGCTTCTTGCGCGAAAACGCTTGCGCCTCGTAGGCTTCGACGCGCATTGCCCGCTCGGGACGATGATCGTCCTGCACCGACATCTGCAGCACATTCTCCGGCCCCAATCGCGCGCTCAGGCGTTCGAGCAGACGCGCAATCGAATCGCCATCGGATTCGGGCATGGGAAACAAGGTGTCCGACTGCCCGGCATATTCGCCGATTTGATCCGCAACCAGCTTCAACTCGATGACCGGTGCCGCCAGCACGGTCTGATTCAATTTTTCCCGCAGCAACCAGATCAGATGATCGGCATCGCGCGACGGTATGGCCCACGCGACCTTCAGGCTCGATGTCGTCGGCGCATGACGGGACGCCAACTCATGCTCGAGCAGCAACGTATAGCCGCTGAGCGCCGCGTGATGCGCGCTCAGCCAGCCGGCCAGTTGCACGATCAGCCGACGCGCGGCGAACAGCAAGGCATCCGCGTTGTCGACCCGCGAGGGCAATTCCAGTTGCGCATGAAACGACGCCGGCGCACGAAACGATTCGCGTGGATCCGGGCGCGTGCCATACGCCTGTGCCAGCAAATCCAGAATGCCGCTGCCGAAACGTCGCACGACACCGGAGCGCGGCAATTGACGCAAATCGGCCAGCGTCGTGCAGCCGACGTGCGCCAGCGCATCGCGATGCGCTGGCGTGACCGGCAGCAGCGATACCGATAAACCATCGAGGACACGCGCAAGCGACGTCTCCTTGATCACGTGCCAGCGATTCTTCTGCCGAACGGCACGGGCCTGCGCCAATAGCCACGCTCCCCAGGCAGTCGGCGCACAGGCGATGCGCGCCGTGTAGCCGAATTCCGCCACCGTGGCCGACACCCGCGACAACAACGCGCGCAAGCCGCCGAACAACCTCAACCCGGAGCCGACTTCCAGCAACAGGGTATGCGCTTCGGCAAGCGACACTTTCGGCGTGTACGTCAGCAAGGCAAGCGCTATGGCTTCGAATGCCTGAGTTTCGCGGGCGGCGTCGGCGGCAAGCAGTTCGAGCCCCGGCGCCAACGCCAAGGCGTACGAACGCGAATGACCCGCGTGCACGCCGGCGCGCAGTGCGTCGAAATCCGGCATCAGAATGTGCGCGTGGTCGGCTAGCGCGTAACAACGCCCTACGACGATGTTGTCGGCATCGTGAAGTTGGCTTGTCTCGTCGCGCGATTCACGCCGATTCGGCTTCGCGAGCGAACCATCCGGGAGCGGCGCGAGAGGCTTCACCGCTTCCAGCGACAAGAGTGGCAATGTGACTGCGATCCACAGCATGTTTAATCTCTGGCCCTTGATGGCCACCGACTCCGTTTTCCGGCAACAAGACACTTTGTAAAGGCAAAACGAGACGAAGAGGCTCGGCTAGCGGCGGCCCGCGACGCTTGAAGATGTCGATCGACAAGCCAATCTCCTGTAGCCATTGACGACGGTTGATCGTCTGCGCATTGGCCGGCAAGAGCGGCTCGCAAATCATTCGCAATGGCGCCGGGGAAGATTGCGCCGCGGCTTCGACAGGCCGGATCAAAAATGCCAGCGATGCCGACTCCTGAGCCGCCACTTGCAGACGCCTGACCTTGTCGGCGCGCGCATTCGGCAGCCAAACCAGGACCGCGCCGATGCCATCCTGCTTCAAGGCCTGAGTGGCGGCCCACAAGGCCTGATCTTCACTCGAGCGCACCCATAAGACTCGCTCGACATCGACACCCCAGGCTCTCAATGCGGCAGCGCATGGCTGATACGGAGGCGCCACGAGCATGACATGCCGCTTGGCGTGCTTCGTCAGATGACACAGCGCATGGGCTAGCAGACGTACTTCACCCACTCCACCATGCTCGATCAACAATTCCGTCAGACCGCCGGCTGACCAGCCTTGCCCCGGCAACAAACAATCCAGCGCGGCAAAGCCGCTGGAAATCACACGCGAGTCTGCCTCGGCAAGCTCATTGCCCTGCCACACCTGACGCCGTAATTGGGACGACAGGGCGGACGTCGCAAGCTGAATCGCTGCTGCCATAGACACGCTCTTGAATTAGGGAATGCTCCGCCCTGCCCGGCATCGAGCAAGCGTGGGGTGACGAGTTTTCACTGTATATTTATACAGTATTTTGGAGTGAATGTTAAGACGGAGGGATGCTGCCTGAATATCGCAGGAAGGGTTTGAGGAAGTGATGAATGCTTTTTAGGACGTAAGTCGTGATTGATCTGGACGACATCACGAATGAAGGGGTCGCCACGATTCATTGGATGGGTGGCGTCGCACGGGTAAATGTTGGTCGATATCCATCCAGCCAACACTTCAGTGCTGTTGAGGTCATGCGCAAGCCCGGCGGGCAGTGGCCGGACAGGGCGCTTGCGGTGACCATGAACCGCATGCGAGGCAAATCGCCAGACGGCAAGACCTGGGCCACGGTCGGTGTTACCGAACTGCGCGAACGGCTAGGAATTGCGCCATTCGATCCGATGGCATCACATGCGGAGACGATCAGCGTGGAAGAGGCATCACGACGACAGGGAATCTATGGGAGCTCGATTCACCGACTGATACGTGAGGGAGTACTGCCTGTGACCCAGCTCATGCCTTCGGCGCCCTGGCAGGTCCCTGTTGCTGCAATCGATTCCGAAGCCGTCAGGGAAGGTGTACGGGCTATCAAGGGACGGCGCCCACCTCACTTCAAGGCCCGGCAGGAGGCAGATAAGTCACTCAAACTGCCCGGCTTCTGACTTAAGGATGCACTATTTCACGAGACTCCTGCGCTTGTCGCGAAACACAAACGCGCAGCACCGCAGAACGGATCACGTTCGACCGCCGTTTGCACCTTCGCCGCGAGACCGTTGAATCCGTCACGCCTGCTGCTAGCCATATACGTGTGCCTGCTGGCAGGTCAATCACGCCGAGGTCCGTACACTGTTTGCAGTACCCCGAGTTCCAGCGGACCCTCGACGCGAACACGCAAAGTGCCAAGCTCAATGACAATGACCAGGGCGTCTTCGGTTCGGCTGGAAGCTGTACCGGAAGAAACGTTTCTGCAAGCAACTGACGCGGACCCGACCAGTTCCGGTTGTTGATGGATGCGGCGCCAGCGCGAAATCAGGTTGGCGTTCAGACCATACGCGCTGGATCGTCGTCTTTTGCCACGACCGCTTCCCGGAACTCATGCGAGTAGTTCTTCGATCCGGCCTGCGACCTCTTGCCTTCGCTTCCATCAATCTGGTCCCCATCAAATTCTAATGGAAACCAGATTGGCAGCGTTGCAGCCCCCGTGAAGACGGTACTGCCATGACGCTTACTTTATAAAAGCCTTTGTGGCTGTTGAAAAACGGCTATTTAGCTTCGGCTTGGACGGTTGTGAAGGGATGGATTGAGGGGTCGAGTATGGATGCAGAAAAGATGTCAAGGACTAAAGGCTGACGGGCTACGCGAACGCGTTGCGGCTGGGCAGGGAGTGAAGGCGGCTGATCACGCGGGATTGTTGCGTGTATGGCGGCGGGGTAAACGCAGAAACCCCACCTTTTTGGGGTGGGGTTTCTGATGCTGCTGGGGAGCCTGACGATTAC
>NZ_PVNC01000010.1:0-237514 GCF_003001875.1 Paraburkholderia sp. BL18I3N2 | reverse complement strand
CCGTGAAACGACTCCACGCCGATGATAGTGCGGATTACCCGTGTGAAAGTAGGTAATCGTCAGGCTCCCCAGCAGCATCAGAAACCCCACCCCAACAAGGTGGGGTTTCTGCGTTTACCCCGCCGCCATACACGCAACAATCCCGCGTGATAAATTAACTGGTGGAAATAACTCCGGTTTGCTATCCGCGCGCAGCAATCGCTGCCACACACTCCGTCAAACGGCACATTTGCATTGTGCAGACAACCCGCACAGCAGCCGCAGCCACACCCAAGCGCAGCCGGCGGCACCCAACAACTCCAACTGTAACTCACCGCATCGCTACATCCCCACTGCCGCTCGAGCCCACCGGCATCTCGCCATCGCCAGTCTGCGCTGCGCTGACTTCCGCAAGCAACGCCTCATCGCGCGCAATGACTTTCGGCAGATGCGTGCGCAGGAACTCGACCCAAGTCCGCGTCTTCGCATCGATGAACTTACGCGACGGATACAGCGCGTAAACATTCATCTTCTGTGCGGTATATTCCGGCAACACGCGCACTAGCGTACCGTCACGCAAACCCGAAATGGCTGCGTACAGCGGCAGCATGCCAATACCCATTCCTTCGCGAATCGCGACAATCAGTGATTCGGCGATGTTCACGTGCACCGGTCCATTCACCTCCATCATTTCGCTTCCATTCGGCCCATCGAGCACCCAGTCGTGGGGCGGAAACGCCGGCGTGTGCAGGATCAGACATTCGTGGTGCGCCAGATCGGCCGGCTGCTGCGGCGCGCCGTGTGCGCGCACATACGCCGGTGATGCGCACAGGATGCTAAAAGTCGTCCCCAGTGGAAGCGACACGAGTTCCGAATCAGGCAAGGTGGAAGCGCCGATCACCGCGACATCCGCGCTACCTTCGAAAAGATCCGGCATGCGCTGCGACAATGTCAGCTCGACCGTCACCTCCGGATACAGCGCGCGATAGCGCGAAATGGCCGGCAAAACGTAGTGCTGGCCGATGCTGGCAAAGCTGTGCATCCGCAACGCGCCGCTCGGGCGTTCGTGCGCACAACTGGCTTCTTCTTCCGCCGTGTCGACATCTGCCAGTATCTGCTGACATCGTTTCAGATAACGCTCGCCCGCGGTGGTAAGCGCAAGCCGTCGCGTCGAACGATTGAGCAATCGCGCCCGCAAATGAGCTTCGAGTTCCGAGACCGCACGGGACATCGCGCCGGTCGTTGAATTGAGCGACTGCGCGGCGGCGGTAAAACTACCGGCTTCGACCACGCGCACGAACACTCGCATATTTTGTAACGTGTCCATTGATCCTTCTTATTTCACGGCTGAAGCCGTATTGTCCGCCTCTCCTGAATGCCCATTGTTGTTCGTTCTGGAAGGGAGGTTCCGCTCCTGTCCTGTTAATGCGCGCATAGCATGCTCCTACAATCGGCGGCTTGCGTGCCGGTGTCAGCAGTCTTCTTCACCGGTGCTTCCTTAAGCGACCAACCGGGGCGCCCAGCTTTCAGATGAAACGCGAACATGCGATCGAACCGACGGCAGATTCCCGCCGACGGTGGGACGTCATCTTGCGAACGCTGAGCCCGGCCGTCCGGGACTGGACGACCAGCGAGGGTCTGATCTGGCTGCATCTGCTGAAAACCGTCACGGCGGGCTTGCTGGCGCTGGGCATTGCGATGCTGCTGGATCTGCCGCAGCCGCGTATCGCGATGACCACGGTGTTCGTACTGATGCAGCCGTTCAGCGGCATGGTGCTGGCGAAAAGTTTCTATCGGATCCTCGGGACCGCGGTGGGCACGGTGGCCGCGCTGGTGCTCGGCGCGCTGTTCGTCCAGCAGCCCGAGTTGTACATGCTCGGCATGATCGGCTGGGTGAGCGCCTGCATTGCGGCAGCGGTCCGGTATCGGCATTTCAGATGGTACGGCTTTGTGCTCGCGGGTTATACCGCTGCGCTGATTGGCATCCCGAATGTGACGGCGCCTCACGACCTGTTTCTCGCGGCGCTCACGCGCGCGGCGGAAGTGGCGGTCGGCATCGTATCTTCGAGCGCGGTGAGCGCGCTGATCGTGCCGCAGCGGTCCAGCCTCGCACTGCGGCGCGCGCTACAGATTCGGTACGGAAATTTTACTGCGTTCGCTGCCGATGTGCTGGCTCGCGGCATCATGCGGGGCCAGTTCGAGCGGCGCTTCGCGGATCTCGTCGACGAGATCGTCGGTTTCGAGGCGACACGTACTTTTGCCGCCTTCGAAGACCCGGCCATGCGTTCACGCAATCAGCATCTCGGTCGTCTGAACGGCGAGTTCATGGATGCCTGTGCGCGGCTGCATGCGCTGCATCAACTGCTCAAGCGTCTGCGTGCGAACGGCTCGGCGCCGATCGTCGCGGCGATCAAACCGTATTTCGACGAACTGGCCGCCCTAATGGCGCCGCAGTTCGAGGCTCCGGTGGATACATCGCGCACGGCCGCCCGTTTGCAACATTTCCAGGCGAGCTTGCCGCGGCGTGTGCGTGAAACGAGACGGCCGCTGGAAGCCGCGCCCGCCGAATCGCTGGCCGACTTCGATACGGCGGCGGAACTGCTGTACCGGTTCGTCGACGAATGGATCCGCTACTCGCTGACCTACGCGTCCGTGACGCAGCGCAAGCGTGACGACAGCCATCCGCGGACGAAAAGCCGCTACGTCAGCAAAACCAACACCTTTGTCGTGGCGCTGACGTTTATCCGCTCGGCTGTGGTCATGGCGATCGCGGGCTGGTTCTGGATCATGACCGACTGGCCGAGCGGCGGCCTCGCGGTGATCGGCGCGGCGCTGGCGTGCGCGCTGACATCGACTGCGCCGAACCCGTCGAAGATGGCTGTGCAGATGGCCGTCGGCGCCGTGCTGGCGACTATGACCGGCTACCTGTTCACGTGCTACGTGTATCCGAACATCGACGGCTTTCCGCTGCTGTGCACGACGCTGGCGCCGGTGCTCGCGCTCGGCGCATTCATCGCCACGCGCAAGCTGGCGGCGGGATACGGCATCGGTTTCTCAGTGTTCTTCTGCCTGCTTGCCGGACCTGACAACGTCGTCACTTACGCGCCGGATCTGCTGATCAACAACGGCATGGCGCTGACCGCATCGATGCTGTTGGCGGCGCTCGTTTTCGCGGTGGTTTTCCCGGCCGACATGCCTTGGCTCATCGGGAAAATCATGGGTGATTTGCGCGCGCAAGTCGTACTTGCGTGCAAGGACGAACTGCCGGGTCTCAATCAGCGCTTTCAGTCGAGCACGCACGACCTGACTTCACAGTTGCGCATGCTGTTGACACGACGTTCCCGACGCCGTCGCGACGCGTTGCGCTGGACACTCGCGACCCTCGAAGTGGGCCACGCCGTGATCGACCTGCGCAACGAAACGGCGCGCGCCGGCTACGCGCACGCGCTCCATCCGCGCTGGACCAGCGCCGTCGAGCATGCGCGGGACGACCTCGCGCGGCTCTTCGAGCGGCCCGATGCGCGTGGTCTCGAGCAAGCGCTGGTATCCGTGCGCGCGGCCACGTGGCTTGCGCAGGACGTGCTGCAAATGGTTCATTCCGATCGCGACAAGCGTCACGACCTGCAGCGCATCCTGAGTTGCCTGCACTTCATCCGCACGGCGTTGCTCGACAAGGACGCGCCGTTCAATCCGCATTGACCCATGCACGCGACGATGGACTCTATGCATCGATCCTTCTGCGAAATGGAAGGATCACTTCCGGACCGCCCCATTTATCCGCGGAGCAGGCAGCCATATAGTTTTATCACTGCCACGCGGTCCCCCAAAAGGGTTCCCTCGGGGCAGCACCGTAAGTCCTGGAGAACGAAATGAATATGTTGAAGATTGCCCTGATTGCCTGCTCTTTGTCCGCTGTCGTCGCTCACGCAGAAACGGCGCCGGCCGCCCCGGAACAACAGGTCGCCCAAGCCAATACGCCGCGCGCGAAGAGTGCCGAACCGCAAAGCCGCGCTGTCACACCGGCAATCAAAGCTGAAGAGTGCGTCGGACCTGTGAGCTTCTGCAACATCTACTTCGGCAGCTAAGCAGCAACACGCGTCATATCTGAAGTACGTGCAAGACCCGTCGCAAACGTTCGACGCGCGACGAATCACCCGGCCGCGACGCCGTCCATCATGACGCCGCGGCGGGTGCGACAATCCGGCTACTGAGCGAAGCACCGCAGACGTGCGCACCGGTAGCCTGGACTGGTGACTATGGAGAGACTCAGTTTCATGTACCAAGACCGGATTCGCTGCGCCGAGCTGCGCGCAAAAGTCACTTCAGCCGCCGAGGCGGCGCTTTTGATTCAGGACGGCATGTGTGTCGGCGCCAGCGGTTTCACGCGCGCAGGCGACGCCAAGGCAGTCCCCGTTGCGCTTGCCGAGCGCGCGCGTCAGGAAGGCAAGCCGCTGCGCATCACGTTGATGACCGGCGCGTCGCTGGGTCACGATGTGGACCGCGCGCTCACCGAGGCCCATGTGCTGGCTCGCCGCTTGCCGTTTCAAGTGGACAAGACGCTGCGCGACGCGATCAATCGCGGCGAAGTCATGTTCGTCGATCAGCACCTGTCCGAAACGGTCGAGATGCTGCGCGCGAACCAACTCGGCAAACTCGACGTCGCCATTATCGAAGCCACCGCGATCACCGAGACCGGCGGCATCGTGCCGACTACGTCGGTGGGCAACTCGGCAAGCTTTGCGATTCTCGCCGAGAAGGTCATCGTCGAAATCAATCTTGCGCAGCCGCTCGCGCTCGAGGGTCTGCACGACATCTGGATTCCGGGCCGCAGGCCGAACCGCGAACCGCTGCCGATCGTTCGTCCGCAAGACCGGGTCGGCACGCCGGCTATCGAAATTCCGCGCGAGAAAATCGCGGCGATCGTCATCACCGATAAGGCGGACAGTTCGTCCACGGTGCTGCCCGCGGATGCCGAGACCGAATCGATCGCGGGTCATCTGATCGAGTTTTTCGAGCACGAAGTCTCACGAGGGCGCATGCCGAAGCGCTTGCCGCCGTTGCAGGCCGGCATCGGCACGATTGCCAATGCCGTGCTGGCCGGGTTCGTCGATTCGCCGTTCGACGCTTTTGAAATTTATTCAGAAGTGCTGCAGGATTCGACCTTCGACCTGCTGGATGCCGGCAAGGTGACGTTCGCCTCCGGCGCGTCGATCACGTTGTCAGCTGCGCGCCAGGCGCAGGTGTTCGGCGAACTCGAACGCTATCGCGATCGACTCGTGCTGCGTCCGCAAGAAGTCAGCAACCATCCTGAAGTGATTCGCCGGCTCGGTCTCATCGCGTTGAATACCGCGCTCGAATTCGACATCTACGGCAACGTGAATTCGACGCACGTGGGCGGCACGCACATGATGAACGGCATCGGCGGTTCGGGCGATTTCGCGCGCAACGCCTCGTGCGCGATCTTCGCGACCAAGTCGGTGGCGAAGGGCGGTCGCATTTCGAGCATCGTGCCGATGGTGCCGCATTGCGATCACAACGAACACGACGTGGACGTGGTCGTGACGGAGCAAGGACTCGCCGACTTGCGCGGTCTCGCGCCGCGTGAACGCGCAAGGTTGATCGTCGACAATTGCGTGCATCCGCTGTATCGCGATCTGTTGCGCGACTACTACGGGCAAGCATTGAAGGGCGGCGGGCAAACGCCGCATCAATTGGATCAGGCTTTCGCCTGGCATACACGGCTGCGGGACACCGGCTCGATGTTGCCGGCGATGGAGGCAGGGCTTTAAACGCGGGTGCTGTCAGTTCAAGCCGGCGTCAGGTGGCGTTCGCCCCTGACGCCGTAAGACATCAGATGCTACGCTCAGGTGCCTCGTCGGATGAGGCGGATAAGAAACAATAGAATGACCGCGCCGATCACCGCCGTGATGATCGAGCCGATCCAGCCGCCGCCTAGCGAAATGTGCAGCACGCCGGCGAGCCAGCCGCCGATGAACGCGCCGACAATCCCGACGATGATGTCGACGATCAGGCCGAAGCCGCCGCCCTTGACGAGCACGCCTGCCAGCCAGCCAGCGATCGCGCCGATGATGAGCCATGCAATGATGCCGTGTTCCATAATCGAGACTCCCTAGTTGAGTGTGAAAAATTCACGGTGACAGAGCTTAGTCGATGGTTATGGGACAGTCCATATTCAGGACGCAGAATTAACATTGTCTAAATCTATTGCAGAACAAGTGTAGACGATGGGCGCGCAGATAGGGAACTTGCACGTCACGCTTACTCCGGCGTAGGCTCCGCTTCTCTGGCCGTCCAACTGACGCTGGAGACGCTCTTTTCCATGCTGATGCGGCTGGCCATCTGTTCGAGCTTCGACTGATCCTTCGGGTGCATCTTCAACGTTGCCGTAACACGAATGCGTCCTGGGTCGTTTTCGACGTCCTCGCTAGTCAGGCTTTGAAACGATAGCGGCGTCGAATACATGGAGTTGGAGACGGCGGTACGAATGTGGATCTCGTCGGCTTCCCGGCAGACGATTGTCAATACGTATTCGCGGACCAGGTCGGCGTTCGATACCGGCGTCGCGTTGATCGTACGGCTGACTTCGCGCAGCACGGTGTTGGTCAATAGCACGACCAAGGTGCCGGCGAGCGCCGGCCCGTAATGGCCCGCGCCGCACAACACGCCCACCGCGGCCGAGCACCACAAGGTCGCTGCGGTGTTGATCCCCTGAATGGAACCCTTGTCGCGCATGATCACGCCGCCGCCGAGAAAGCCGACGCCGGAGACTACGTACGCGGCGATCTGGGTGATGCCCGCCGTGCCGTTGCCGGTCAGTACGCCGAGCGTGACGAACAGGCACGCACCGCTCGCGACCAGCGTGATGGTGCGCAGGCCTGCGTTGCGCTGACGTATCTGCCGTTCGAGGCCGATCGCGACGCCGCAAGCGAAGGCGGCAAGAAGCCGCCAGACGAATTCAATGGTCATCGGTAAGCAAGGTTGAGGCGCGAATTCGCACAGTGTGAACCGCACGCGTGACAGCGGCACGTCTGTCTCGATGGAGCACGGGCGCGGACGCTGACGCGTTCGGGCGTGGCGCAGCGCAAAGGAAAGGCTCACGAGGCCGACAGGCGAGCAAGGTGGGCACGGCATGGAGCCGTGCGGCACTTCACTGCAACGCTACTGGCAATTTCGCTGGTAAAAAGTGGGTGTCAACGACGTGCACCGCCGGCCCGAAGGCAAGACGGCGACAGACCAGGACTGGCGCGGAAATCTTGCCGATCAGGCGATCGGGCGAATCGAAGCTCGACGGGTACTACTGCTACTGTCCAAGATCGTGATTCCGGGTAAATGAACTGGGCGGATTTTAGGCACCTCTGCAAAGGTAAGTCAAGTCGCGATCAGACGAGGCGACGAATGAATTGCACGCCGTCTTTGAGGAAGTTTCCGCAGGCATGGAGGAGCTATTCCCACATAAATACGGACTCCGAATATTGACGGCGTTCATCCCGGAAAACACACTGTCTGCATCATCCGAAACACGTCGTGCGGCCTTTGCGCTCAAATCCGAGTTTTAGTTTCTGCGGTTGCGCTCATACATCGTTCAGTTGTGTTGAGCGGCGACCCGCACGACGTCGTCGTTTCCGCCGTTAGTCCGAACTGAGGAATGTATGAAAGTTAAAGCTCTTGGCATCGTCGCTGGCGCATTGATCGCTGCCGCTCCGCTCGTGTCGTCTGCCGCAAGTTTGCCGGCGCCGTTTGAAGGCAGCAGCACGTTGCAGGCCGACGGTGTCGCGAAGTCCGTCGATCAAACCAATCATTCGGTTACTGTGCTCGACGCACAAGGTGGTGAGGCATCGTTCACCATTACCGACACGCACAATCTCGCGCAGATCAAGCAAGGCGGCAAGGTTCACATCCGCATGATGCGCAATGCGGTAGTCAGTGTCACGCAGGGTGCGAACGGTCAAGCGGCAGGGGCTCAGATTACCCAGTCGAACACGGTGCAGAGCGTGAACGCCCTGGTCGAGTCCATCGACCATGTGTCCGGCATCATGGCGCTCAAAGGCCCGAATGGTTCCGTCTTTCATATCCAGAGCCGCGATCCCGCCAAGATCACTGGGCTGACGCCGGGCATGCAAGTGGTGGTGGCGTTCGCACCGCAAGTCAGCGTGGCCGTGGCGCCCGTGCAGTAACGGGCGGCCTCATCGGCCCTTCATCGGGCCTTCATCGGGCCTTAATCCGGCTCGCCGGGTACGAGGCGCAAGCGCGTGATTTCGGAAGGTGCGCCCAGACGCTTCGGCGGCCCCCAGTAGCCAGTGCCGCGGCTCGTGTACACCCAGAGTCCGTTCAGCCGCGCGAGGCCGGCGGTGAACGGCTGCTGTAAGCGAACGAAGAAATTCCACGGGAAGAACTGGCCGCCATGCGTGTGACCGGACAACTGCAGCGTAAAGCCGGCTGCCGCGGCGGCTTCGGCTGAGCGCGGCTGGTGGGCGAGCAGCACCTTGATCAGTACGTCGCCAGGTGCGCCAGCCAGCGCCGCGACTGGATCGCTGCGGTGCGCTGGGTCGTGATGGCCCGCTGAATAGTCGGTCACGCCGGCGATCACAGCGCGTGCGCCGTCGTGATCCACGATCACGTGCTCGTTCAGCAGGACGTTCAATCCCAGGCGCCGGAATTCGTCGATCCAGGCGTTGGCGCCGGCGTAATACTCGTGATTGCCGGTAACGAGAAAAGCGCCATGGCGCGCGCTCAACCGTGACAGCGGCTGTGTATGGTTGGTCAGTTGCGGCACGCTGCCGTCCACGACATCGCCGGTGACAGCGATCAGATCCGGCTTGAGGCGATTCACCGCGTCGACGATTGCATCGACATAGCGTCGTTTGATCGTCGGGCCGACGTGAATATCGCTGATCTGCACGATCGTGAAGCCGTCGAGCGCGGCGGGCAAATCGTCGATCGGCACTTCGATCGTCACCACCTTCGCGCGGCGGCGAGCGTTGAACAGGCCGACAAGCGTGGAGAGCAGCGCGAGCAGCGGCACAGCCGCGGCGGAGCCGGTTCGCCAGTGCGGGATGGCAATGGTGTTCGGCCAGATTGCATCGACGGTGAGAAGCGAAGCGAGCACGAGGTCGCGCGCGAAAGTCAGGACCAGCAGCGACGAGAAGAAGCCCATTGCCAGCAGGCCGACCCATGCGAGCCGGTCGCCGAGCGGTTGTTGTTTGATCGTGCGCGCCAGCATGCCGAGCGGAATCAGAAAGATCGACAGCACGAGCCACAACGCACACAGCCAGCGGCCAGTCATATCGATCGGCATGTCTGGAATCAGACGCAAGCCCACGTAGATATGCAGGAGAATGCCAATCAGGATGAAGCGAACAAGAAACGATGAGCGGCGCATAGAGATGATCAGGGCGGGAAGGGGCCGGCACAGACGGAGGAGCGGCGGCGGCTCGCCCACCGCGGATTGCCGCGGCGAACGAGCCGATCCATTCTACCGAGATGTGCAACTGCCTGCCGGCCGCGCCAAATTGACGCCGCTACAGCGAACCTTCCGAAGCTAAAAGGCGCTCATAGGGTATTGCATTGCAGCATCCCGTGTGGCTGCAGGTAAGCCGTCCAGGTTACCGATATGGTCGAATTAAATGGGCTTTGAATTGTGTTCGAGGGTGGACTATTCTCAAATAGAACCGGCTTGTATCACAGTCAGGGCAAGGGACACAGCAAGGGTCCCGCAGTCCGCTAGCGGTTCATTCTGTCGCCGGCAGGAGGCGATGCAGGAGGCGCATATGAAGCTGCTCAGATCAGGCAACCCGTTCCGCCACGCGCACCATGCGCACCACGTCGGGTACGAGGGTAGCCATGTCATGCTGCCGCTCGTGGTCATTTCCGTGATGGCGATCGGCTTGTACGTCGGCGTGCGCAACATCGATTTTTCTGAGTTGGGCAAAAGCGCGCTGTTCTACGTCGTGATGCTTAGCGTCGCTCTCGGTATCGCGGGATTGTTCGGCGTCGTTGGGGCGTGGTTGCGGTCCAACGGCGACGACGCCGAAGAGGGCTTCTGCTTCATCGGCGCGTTGATCGGCGCCGTGGTCTTCTACGTGGCGATCTTGAGTTGACCGCACGCAACGGCGTGTCAGGCGCCGTGCGTCAGACAATCCGCGCGGCCTCGTCGAAAGCGAAGCGCGGGCTGCGCGGGAACAGTTTCGACGGGTCGCCGTAGCCCAGATTGATCAGGAAGTTCGACTTAACGGTCGTGCCGGCAAAGAATGCTTCGTCGACCTTCGCGGCGTCGAACCCCGACATAGGACCTGTGTCCAGGCCGAGCGCGCGGGCGGCGAGAATCAGATAGCCGCCTTGCAGCGTCGAATTGCGAAATGCCGTGTCGGCGATCGCCTGGTCGTTGCCGGCAAACCAGCTGCGCGCATCGGCATGCGGAAACAGCTTCGGAAGGTGCTCGTAAAACGCCATGTCCATGCCGACGATCGCCGTGACCGGCGCTGCCATCGTCTTCTCGAGATTGCCTGGCGACATGGCCGGGCGCAGCTTCTCCTTGCCCTCCGGCGTCCTGACGAAGACGAAGCGGCCCGGACTCGAATTGGCCGAAGTCGGGCCGAGCAGTACGAGCTCGATGAGTTGCTTGAGCACGTCGTTGTCGACCGGTTTTTGCTGCCATCCGTTGTGCGTGCGCGCTTCGCGAAAAAGCTGATCTAGCGCCTGGTCGGAAAGAATCATTTGATTGTTCCTTGAAGGTGACGTGTGTGAAATGAAGAGGACGGCGCCGGATCAAACCGCAAGCCACGCGCAGAAGCTTCGTCGTCGTTGCCGCCATAATAGCCAAGGTTCTAATCCGGTCGCGCGTCGTGCGCGCGATTGTACTCAGGCATTCTCATGACGGATCTTTTTGCGGATTTTGCCGATGCTCTGCCGGCGCCGGATGTCGACTGGTATCCCGATTGGCTGTCGCCTGAAAGGGCGGCACGGGCGTTGACGCAACTCATCGACGAAGTCGAATGGCGTCAGGACATGATGGGCACGCCTGCCGGACGTGTGCCGCTGCCGCGCCTGACCGCCTGGCAAGGCGAGCCTGACGCCGTTTATGTCTACTCGGGTATTCGCAACGTTCCACAAGCGTGGACGCCGACCGTCGCCGAACTGAAGTCTGCCGTGGAGTCGACTTGCAACGCGCATTTCAATAGCGTGCTGATCAACCGCTACCGCAGCGGCACGGACAGCATGGGCTGGCATGCGGACCGCGAGCCCGAACTCGGCACGCAACCGGTGATCGCCTCGGTGAGCCTGGGCGTTGCGCGCACGTTTGATCTGCGGCACAACAAGACCGGCGTCGTGCAGTCTTTTTCGCTGAAGGGCGGCAGCTTGCTGGTGATGAAGGGCAATACGCAGGCGGATTGGCGGCATCGCGTGCCGAAGGAGCCGCGCGTGGCGGGTGAGCGCATCAATCTGACGTTTCGATGGGTGACCCCACGCGCGCGTGTTGGCTGATGCGGCGCGCGTCGGTGGGCGGCAGCGCCGCGGAGCCAACCAAGCCAGCCAAGCCAACGAACACGTAAGCGCATAAAAAAAGCGCAAACCACATCATCGCGCCAGGCAACGCACCCCAGCCACACCAAAACCCCGCCACGTTCCAGCCAACAACCGCCGCCGCCCCTATACCAAATTTGATATCGCCGACGCGAATCATATGATTGGACGGTTAACGCCCTACACACTACGCTACATCACGATCCACGCACCGTGAGGGCCGTAACGGCTGGGGCGGATTCGATGGGTCGCCTACACAACAACGATCAGGAGACAGTCATGGCGAATACACGACGCGCCGCATGTCGTGCGTTGGGCGCGCTCGCACTCTGCGCGGGCTTCGGTGCGCTGACGCTGGCGACGCCGGGCGCTTACGCGCAGGACAAACAGATTACGCTGGGTTTTGCGCAAGTCGGTGCGGAAAGCGCATGGCGAACCGCCAACACCGAGTCGATCAAGTCCGCGGCGGCCGACGCGAAGATCAAGCTCAAGTTCTCCGACGCCCAGCAGAAGCAGGAAAACCAGATCAAGGCGATCCGCTCATACATCGCGCAGAAAGTCGACGTAATCGCGTTTTCGCCGGTCGTCGAGTCGGGCTGGGAACCGGTGCTGCGCGAGGCTAAAGCCGCGAAGATTCCGGTGATTCTCACCGACCGCAACATCGATACGAAAGACACCTCACTGTACGTGACGATGATCGGCTCGGACTTCATGGAAGAAGGCCGGCGTGGTGGTCATTGGCTCGCGGATCACTTCAAAAACGATCAAGGCCCGGTCAACATCGCCGAGCTTCAGGGAACGGTCGGATCGGCGCCTGCCAACGACCGGCACTCGGGTCTCATCGAAGTGATCAAGAGCGATCCCAAGTTCAAGATCATTGCTTCGCAAAGCGGCGACTTCACGCTCGCCGGCGGCAAGCAGGTCATGGAAGCGTTTATAAAGACATATGGAAATAAAATAAATGTAGTTTATGCGCATAACGACGATATGGCGCTCGGCGCCATCCAGGCGATGGAAGAGGCCGGCATGCATCCGGGCAAAGACATCACCGTCGTTTCGTTCGATGCGACCAAGGGCGGCTTCCAGGCCATGGCTGCGGGCAAGATGAACGTCGATGTGGAGTGCAGTCCGCTGCTGGGACCGCAATTGATGTCGGCGGTGAAAGATGTGGTGGCCGGCAAGTCGCTGCCCAAGCGCATTCTGACGGAAGAGACGGTCTTCCCGATGAGCGTCGCCGCGCAGACACTGCCGACGCGCAAGTACTGATGCCAATTGATGAGGCTTCCTGACTTTCGTGCGCTGGGATGAACACGCGAACATAAACGCGCGGACGAAAGCGCAACCGGGAAGCGCAGTACTGACAGATCGCAAAGGTTTCTCCAGTGGTGCCTGGCCGTCCGACTGCTTGGGCAGCGGGCGGCCTCTTTTCCGCGCACTGCCGGCTTGAGGACGCTTGAGGCCGCTGGAGGCCGCCGAACCACGCAACGCCGATCGAGCGAGGCCTATGACGCATCCCGCTTCCGAACCGAATTCGCCAGTTGGCGGCACCGGCAACGTCCAAACCACCACCGGCATTACCGGCATCGCTGCAACCCAAGCCGGTGCCACGAACGCACTCGAACCCATTCTCGCGACCGCCGGCGTCAGCAAGACATTCCCCGGCGTGAAGGCGCTGCAGCGCGTCGATTTCCGCCTGTTCCCCGGCGAGATTCACACGCTGATGGGGCAGAACGGCGCGGGCAAATCCACTTTAATCAATGTGCTTACCGGTGTGCTAGCACCGGACGAAGGCACGATCCGCCTCGGTGGCGAGCTGGTGGCGTTCGCCTCGCCGCAGGAAGCCGAAGCGGCCGGTGTGCGCACGCTGTACCAGGAAGTGAACCTGTGCCCGAACCTCTCCGTGGCAGAGAACATCTTCGCGGGCCGGCAGCCGAGGCGCTTCGGCGCGATCGACTGGCCCGACATCAAGCGCCGCGCCCAAGCCGCGCTGGCGCGCCTCGACGTGACACTCGACGTCACCCGTTCGCTCGACGCCTATCCGATCGCCGTGCAGCAGATGGTGGCCATCGCGCGGGCGCTCTCGGTGGACGCACGCGTCCTGATCCTCGACGAACCGACCTCGAGTCTCGACGACGGCGAAGTGAGCCAGCTTTTCAAAATACTTCGGCATCTTAAGCAATCAGGCATTGCAATTCTTTTCGTCACGCACTTCATCGAGCAGACGTACGCCATCTCGGATCGTATTACGGTAATGCGCAATGGCGAGCGCGAAGGCGAATATCTCGCGCGCGATCTCCCGGCCGATCAGCTCGTGTCGAAGATGGTCGGCCACGAGCGCATGAGCGCGCGTTTGCGCGAAGCCGCGCATGAAGGGCACGAAGGGCACGAAACCCACGAAGGGCCGCAAGCCGCGCAGGCCGTCCAGCCGTTCGTCGAGTTGCGTGGCGTCGGACGGCGCGGCACGATGCAGCCGATCGACCTCGATGTGCAGCCAGGCCAGATTCTCGGCCTGGCCGGTTTGCTCGGTTCGGGCCGCACGGAAACCGCGCGGCTGTTGTTCGGGGCGGACCGTGCCGACAGCGGCACGATTCTGGTGGAAGGGCGCCCGGTGCGGCTGCGTTCGCCGCGCGACGCGGTGCGCCACGGCATCGGCTATTGCGCTGAAGATCGCAAGAAAGAGGGCATCGTCGCCGAACTGTCGATCCGCGACAACATCCTGCTGGCTTTGCAGGCGCGGCGCGGATGGTGGCGCAAGATCAGCCGGCAACGGGCGCGCGAGCTGGCCGATCTGTGGATCGAGCGGCTCGGCATCAAGGCCGCGGATGCGGAACAGCCGATCGGCCTGCTGTCCGGCGGCAATCAGCAGAAAGCGCTGCTGGCGCGCTGGCTCGCCACCGATCCCAAACTGCTGATCCTCGACGAACCGACGCGCGGCATCGACGTCGCGGCCAAGTTCGACATCATGGATCGGCTGCTGGCGTTATGCGCGAGCGGGTTGAGCATCCTGTTCATTTCGTCGGAGATTAGCGAGGTGTTGCGCGTCAGTCATCGCGTGGCGGTGTTGCGCGACCGTCGCAAGATTGCCGAAGTGGCCGGCAAGGCGTCGAACGAAGACAACATCTATCGACTCATCGCGGGGAGCGGCGAATGAAGCTATCGAACTGGTTCGTGCGCGACGGCGCCGAGCGTCCGTTGATCTGGCCGTGCATCACGTTGGTGTTGTTGTGCGGGCTGAACCTGTGGGTCAATCCGCATTTCCTTTCGCTGCGCATGCTCGACGGCCACTTGTTCGGCGCGCCGATCGATGTGCTGAATCGCGCCGCGCCGCTCGTGCTCGTCGCCACCGGCATGACGCTGGTGATCGCGACACGCGGCATCGACATTTCGGTCGGCGCGGTGGTGGCGATCGCGGGCGCCGCGGCGGCGACGATCCTGGCGACTCAACCGGAACCATCAAGCGCACTGATTGCGCAGGCGCTGATCGCGGCGTTGATCGTCGGCTTGCTGAGCGGCATGTGGAATGGTTTGCTGGTGTCCTTCGTCGGCATGCAGCCGATCATCGCCACCTTGATCCTGATGGTCGCCGGGCGCGGCATCGCACAATTGCTGACGGCGGGGCAGATCATTCCGATCGGCGCGCCTGGCTATCTGTTCGTGGGCGGCGGCTACTTGCTCGGCGTGCCGTGTTCGGTGTGGATCGCTGCGGTGGCGGTGCTGGCGACCGCCGCGCTCGTCGAAGGCACCGCGCTCGGGCTGTTCATTCGCGCGATCGGCGTCAATCCGGTCGCCACGCGTCTGGTCGGCTTGCGCTCCAAGGCGCTCGTTTTCGCGGTGTACGGCTTCTCGGGACTGACCGCGGCGATGGCGGGCATTCTCATCAGCTCGAACGTACGCAGCGCGGACGGCAACAATGCCGGCCTCCTGCTCGAACTCGATGCGATCCTCGCGGTGACGCTCGGCGGCACGTCGCTGCTCGGCGGCCGCTTCAGCCTCGCGGGCACGGTGCTGGGCGCGTTCATCATTCAGACGCTCACGTACACCACCTATTCGATCGGCGTACCGCCGGAAGCCACGCTCGTCGTCAAGGCGGCCGTCGTGCTCGCGGTGAGCGTGATCCAGTCGCCGTCGGCGCGCTCGCTCGGTATGTCGCTTGTCACGCAACGGAGGGTGGCGCGATGAGACGCATCCTCGAAGCCTGGGCTCATATCATCGATCCGCGCACCCTGCCGATCGCCGTCACGATCCTGCTGTTCTGCGCGCTGTTCGGATTCGGCTCGGTAATGTACACCGGTTTCTTCTCGTGGCAAGTGCTGCTCGATCTGCTGGTCGACAACGCGTTCCTGCTGATCGTGGCGATCGGCATGACGTTCGTGATCGTGTCCGGCGGCATCGACCTGTCGGTGGGATCGGTCGTCGCGCTGACCACTATCGTCGAGGCGGTGCTGTCCGAACATCTGCATTGGCCGGTGTGGGTGATCCTGCCGGCCGTGCTGCTGATGGGCACCGTGTTCGGCGCGGTGCAGGGTGCGTTGATCCACTTCTTCCGCTTGCAGGCCTTTATCGTCACGCTGGCCGGCATGTTCTTCGCGCGCGGCTTGTGCTTTCTGATCACGACGCAGTCGATCACCATCACCGATCCGACCTTCCAGAAAATTTCGGCGTTCCGTCTCGACATCGGCGTTGGCTCGGTGACGGCGAACGTGCTGATCGCGTTCGTCACGCTGCTGGCGGCGATTTACGTGGCGCATTTAACGCGCTTCGGCCGCAACGTCTATGCGATCGGCGGCAACGCGCGCTCGGCTTTGCTGATGGGCTTGCCGGTGGCGCACACGCGCATTGGCGTGTATGCGCTGAGCGGCTTCTGTTCGGCGCTCGGCGGCGCGGTCTTCACGTTCTATGTGCTGTCGGGTTACGGCTTGCAAGGGCAGGGCATGGAGCTCGATGCGATCGCCGCGACCGTGATCGGCGGCACACTGCTGACGGGTGGCGTCGGCTATGTGATCGGCTCGCTGTTCGGCGTCGGCATTCTCGGCACGATCCAGGCGCTGATCACGTTCGACGGCACGCTCAGTTCGTGGTGGACCCGCATCGTGATCGGCGCCTTGCTGTGCGCGTTCTGTCTGTTGCAACGGCTGATCGAGCGTCATGCCAAATCGGTGGGCCGTCCTGGCGGCACCGGCGCGGTCGTGACCGCAGGACGCGAACGTGGCCACGCGGACGGATCGGCGGCGCCGGATTCGCATGTAATCGGACGCGCGCCTGAACAGGCTTGAACACACGCGCGCGTTGCGGCGGCTCACGCGCTGAGTTGCCGCCCTCTGGTTTCAGGCAGCGTCAACGCGGCGAGGATCACGATGCCGTACGCCGCCGCAGCGAATACGCCGATCGCGTGGCCGAGCGTCATCGTTTGCGACACGTAGCCGATCAGGAAAGGAAACGTCGCGCCGACCGCTCGCCCGAAGTTGTAGCAGAAGCCTTGGCCGGAGCCGCGAATCCGCGTGGGGAACAGCTCGGTAAGGAACGCGCCCATGCCCGAGAAAATGCCGGACGCGCAGAAGCCGAGCGGGAAACCGAGCACGAGCATCGAGAGATTGTCGAGCGGCAGTTGCGTGTAGATCAGTGCAATCGCGCACGACGCCAAGGCGAACGCGATGAAAGCGCGCTTGCGGCCGATTCTGTCGCTGACATAAGCGCCCGTCAGATAGCCGCAATACGAGCCGACGATCACCACGCCGAGATAGCTGCCGGTGCCGATCACGCTCAGATGCCGTTCGGTTTTCAGATACGTCGGCAGCCAGGTAGTCACCGCGTAGTAGCCGCCTTGCACGCCGGTAGCCAGCACGGACGCGCGCAGTGTCGTCCAGACAATCTCGCCGCGGAAAATATCGAACAGCGAAGCGCGCGTTTGCGTGGCGGCCTGCGCCGCTTTCTGCTGCCGATGCACTTCGGGCTCGTCGACGAAGCGGCGGATCCAGATCACGAACGGCGCCGGCGCAATGCCGATGGCGAACAGCACGCGCCAGGCGTAATCGGCCGGGACCAGCGAGAACACGGCCATGAAGAGCAGCGTCGAGATGCCCCAGCCGATCGCCCAACCCGCCTGCACGAGCCCCACCGCCTTGCCGCGATCGCGCGCGCGGATCACTTCGCCGATCAATACCGCGCCCGCCGTCCACTCGCCGCCAAAGCCGAGACCCATCAGCCCGCGCGCCCACAGCAACTGCGAGAAATTCTGCGCCAGCGCGCAAGCCAGCGTGAAGACCGCGAACCAGAGAATCGTGATCTGCAAAGTCTTCACCCGGCCGATACGATCCGACAGCACGCCGGCAGCCCAGCCGCCAAGCGCTGAACTCAGCAGCGTGACGGTGCCGATCAGACCGGCGTCGCCGCGCGTGATGCCCCACGTCGCGATCAGCGTCGGAATCACGAAGCTCAGGAACTGCGTGTCCATGGCGTCGAGCACGTAGCCGATCTTGCAACTCCAGAAGGCGCGCTTCTCGCTGGCGGAGATCTGCCGATACCACGCGAACGGGCCTTGTCCTGCACCGGACTCGGCATAATGCTCGGCGTCGGCGGTCAATTGCGCTTCGGTTTCCATGCTTGCACTCCGGTCGTGGTTGGCCGCGTCTCGTCGCACGGCGGGTGAGGTACCAACGCGGCGGCTACAGCACCGCCAGCGTGGTGTTCGGAATATCGGTGACGAGCATGTGCCCCGGCTTGTGCGCGATCGCGAACGGCAGACGCGCGCTTTCGATGGCGGCTTGCGGTGTCACGCCGCAAGCCCAGAAGACGGGCAGCTCGTCGCTGCGCACTTCGACGGCGTCGCCGAAATCGGGACGCGCCAGATCGCGAATGCCGATCAGCGACGGATCGCCGATATGAACCGGCGCGCCGTGCACGGCGGGAAAGCGGCTGGTGATCTGGATCGCGCGGATGGCGTCGGCGGCTTTCATCGGCCGCATCGACACGACCCGATTGCCGCCGAACACGCCGGCCGCCACGTTGCGCTCGCGGGTGCGATACATCGGCACGTTGACCTGCTGTTCGATATGGCGCAGCGCGATGCCTTCACGCCGCAACATTTCTTCGAAAGAAAACGAGCAGCCGATCGCAAACACCACCAGGTCGTCGCGCCACAATTCGTCGAGACTGCGCACTTCCTCGGCGCGCTCGCCATGCCGGTACACGTAAAACGCAGGCACGTCGTTGCGGATGTCGAGATCGGCGCCGAGCGCGGGCACGCGCCAGTCGCCCGGTTCACCGATGCCCAGCAGCGGACACGCTTTCGGATTCAGCGTGCAGAAGCGCAGGAAATCGTCGGCGTGCTGTTTGGGCAGGATGGCGAGATTGGCTTGCGCATAGTCGCCGCAATAGCCCGCAGTGGGACCGGACAGACGCCGGCTGCGTATCTGCTGACGAAACTCGGATGGCGTGTAGGACATGGACTGCTCGGCTCCAGGTAGATCGCGTGACTGAAACGCTTCAGCGATGCAAACCAGATTAGTAACGTCAAAAATATCCATCCAGCGAGTTCTTATTGCGTTTCGTTAAATTAAACTTAACAGCGTCGTGGCCCCGCCGTGGCCCGTTTACGGCGATGATCGCGTGCACCCGCCGCATTTGGGAGAGCTCCGCCATGAATACCCGCTTTGTCGAAACGTTTCTGACGCTCGCCCGCCTGGGCAGTTTTCGCGCGACCGCCGCCGCCATGCACGCGACGCCCGCGGCGATTTCACTGCGTATCAAGACGCTCGAAGCGGAGTTGGGCGTCGAGTTGATCGAGCGCGATGCCGCGGACTTTCAGCTCACCGCGAATGGCGAGCGGCTGCTCGCGCATGCGCGCTCGGTGGTGCAGGCCACGCGCTCGCTGCAACTTGCCGCGCAGGACGAGACGCAAGTGGCGACGCGTTTGCGCCTCGGCGTGATCGAGACGGTGGTGCATAGCTGGCTGCCGGATTACATCCGGATGCTGAACCTGGAGTACAACCGCATCGTCGTGGACCTCACGGTCGATTCGAGCGCGATACTCGGCCCGCGTTTGCGCGCGGGCGAACTGGACCTGGTGATTCAGGTGGAAGAAACGGCGGAGCAGGAGGCGTCGATCGTGTCGACCTTGTTGGCGAGCTATCCCGTGCGCTGGATCGCGCGCAGCGATCTGATTCCGGCCAGCCGCGCGAAACATGTGCAGACGGTGTTGAGCAAACCCGTGCTGACATTTGGCCGTGGCACCGCGCCGCAAGTCGCCGTCGAATCGATCGTGCAGGCGCTCGCCAAGCGCGCCGGTGTGCCGCTCGCGCAGACTCAGGTGACCTGCATGCCGTCGGTCGCGGTGATCGTGAAACTGCTGCGCGACGGTTTTGGAATCGCGGCGGTGCCCGCGCTATTCGTCGAGCCTTATCTGAGCAATGGGGAACTGGGACAATTGCAGGTGCGCCCGCTTCCGCCGCCGATCGACGTCGCGATGTACTACCGCGACGATGCCGACGTCGGCGTGCT
The DNA here is from genome assembly GCF_003001875.1 of Paraburkholderia sp. BL18I3N2. Taxonomy (NCBI): domain Bacteria; kingdom Pseudomonadati; phylum Pseudomonadota; class Betaproteobacteria; order Burkholderiales; family Burkholderiaceae; genus Paraburkholderia; species Paraburkholderia sp. BL18I3N2. The sequence goes on along the minus strand of NZ_PVNC01000010.1, from coordinate 217,498 downwards.
CGCGGCATCGCGTGTCGCGCGTAACGCGTGCGATCAGTATGCGAAGGCGATGGGGCGGCAGTTGATCGAGAAACGCTGAGGCATGCATGACGAACATGCCGCACATCATTCAATGCGCGTCGAGACGCCGCCGCGCGGTGGCCACGAGTCGATCGAACGGGAAAGTGCTGGCGGCGAGCGCGGCGGTCTCCGGCAAGTATTCGCGCGCAATGTCGGTCAAGACCTGGCCCGGCGGCGCTTCGATCAGCACGTGCGCGCCCATTTCATGCATCACCGTGAGTGCGTCGAACCAGCGTACCGTGTAGCGGATATTGGTGGCAAGGTCATTGCGGATCGCGTCCGCCGTATACAACGGACGGCCGCCGCGATTGCCGACATAAATGCTTTGCGGCGTATGAAAGGGCACGTCCTTCGCGTAGGCGACCAGTTCGTCCGAGGCTTGCGCGAGCAATTCGCAATGCGACGGCACGCTCACCGCGAGGCGAGTGGCCTTGCGTGCGCCCGCGGCGAGCGCGCGTTCGATGAAGGCGTCCAGTGCGTCATTCGCGCCCGCTATGACAATCTGGCGCGGCGCGTTCACGTTGCCGATATAGACATGCTGCTGTGTTTCATCCGCATGTCGTGCGGCGAGTGTTTCCACTTGATACTCGGTCAAGCCCGATATCGCTGCGAGACCGTAGCCGGTCGGGTACGCGGTTTCCATCAATTCGGCGCGGCGACGTACCATTTTCAATGCGTCTGCAAAATGAATCGCACCGCAACTGACGGCCGCGGAGTATGCGCCGACCGATAGACCCGCGCTGATCTCCGGCATGAACCGTTCAGCGGCCAGCGCGCGCGTAAGCGCCACGCCTGCAACCGTCAGGCCGATTTGCACGGCGACGGTCGAGCGCAAGGCGTCCGGCGTGTCCAGTGTAAGCACATCGACGCCGAGCACCTGCGACGCTTCATCGAGCGTGTCGCGCACCGCATCATGCTCCGGCAGACGATGCAGGAACCCATCGGTCTGCGCGCCCTGACCTGGGAAAAGCAGCGCGAGCATCAGGCGTCGTCGCCGTGAGACGCGGCGCCCCACGGATCCGCGATCAGTTGCGGGCCGCACGCATGGCGGGCCAGCACACGCGGTTTGCCCGCTGCCCATTCGGCCAGCGCCACGCCGCCGGCGGGCGTATCGAGTTGCGCGTCCACGCGGACGCCGACGCGTTGCGCGAGCGCTTGCAGATAGTCGAGCAATTCAATCGCGAGGTTTCGCGTGAGGGGGGGTTCCTGCGTTCGGATAAGCAGATCGAGATCGCTCGATGCTGTCACCGTCGGCACATGAGTCGCCAGTTCGAAACCAGCGCTGCCGGTCGGTCCCCAGACGAATGCATTCAACGGGCCGGTCGCATCGTTTTGCAATGCGGCGAGCGCGGTGAAAGCGGGCAATGCATCGCGGCCGGCGAACGGTGTGCGTAAAAGAGCTTCCGGCGACACGGCGCTCACTACATCCGCCGACGATGCCCACGTGCCGTAACGCTCCGACCGCCCGACGCCGCGCATGCCGATCGCGACAAACCCATCCGCCGCCAGCGCGCGCCGGACGACTGCATACGGTGCGCGCCCGAAAGCCTCGCGCACCCACGACGGTTCACTGTCGAACGCTTGCAAGCGTTGCAGACGCAGCAAGTCGTGCGGCCGCCATCGCGCATCGCACGACGACGCGTGGTCGATTGCAAACGGCGGCGCGGCACACACTTGCATCACACGGCGTCCCATTGTTCGGCGAGACGCCGGCGCACTTCGATCGACGCCGCGCGATTCTTCTGCGCCGCCGCGGATTCCAGCCGATGCGCGAGATTGCGGCGGCCATCGTCGCGCACGCTGCGAATCTGCTCGCTCAACACCTGGCGCACGCGCTCGATCTGCGCGGCGTCTGGCGCATCGGCATCGACGCCTTCGATCAACTGATCGAGCAGGCCGAGTTTGGCGAACGACGCCATCGAATACGACATCGGCACGATGGTTTCGCCGAGCGCATCGAGCGCTTCAACCGTGCGGCGCGTGACGCGTGCGGCGGCTTCTTTGCCCATCGCATGAACCATCGTGCCGGGCGCGTCGAGCGCGACGATGCGATTACCCTGGTAGCCGTGCGCGAGGAACGCGCCCGACATGGCCGGTCCGACGATCAGCGCGATCACCGGATGGCCCGCGTCGCGTGCGGCGGCGTAGGCATCGACGGCCGCGGCGCAGGCGAGGTGAATGCCGAGCATTTCCTCACGATGGCCGTACGCCTGGCTTTTCACGTCCACGATCGCGACGATCGGGCGGCGCGCGCCGCTCGCTTCGTCGCGCGCAATGGCGTCGCGCACGGCGCGCGCGAGCCGCCAGCCCTGTTCGAGGCCGACCACGTTGTCGGTCGCGCGTGGAAAGCGGTTGGCGGGATCGGGCACGACCGAGAAGAAGTGCGCGGTCTCGCCGCCGAGCGGCGCGTCGCCGCTCAACACAGGCGCCCGAGTGTTTGATTCACCGGCTAGCGCCTGGAACCAGCGCGCGCCGCGGCTAAGTTGTGCGTCGCTCATGCTTGCTCCTTGCTCGATTCGTTTTGCGTTCGATGGTTGAACACGTCACGCATGTTTTCGGGCGTAACGCTGGCGGGATCGATCCGCGCGAGCCGGTCGAGGAACACGTCGACCTGTTCGGTGCGATGCGCGGCGGGCACGCCTTGCTCGAACGCGGAACGCACGGCGGCGCGCACAGCGTCCGCATCGTCGTCGACCAATGTATCGGCGAGGGCCGTCGCCGTGCGCTGTTCGCCGCCGATCAGCTGCCACACGCGGCGGCGGTCGCTGGCGTCGAGTTCGTCGATGCCGGCTTCCTGTTCGATCACTTCGGGCCCATTCATGCCGAGCCGACCTTGCTTCGTGACGACCAGGTACGAACACAACGCGGCCGCCAGCGACATGCCGCCAAAACAGCCGACCATGCCCGCGATCACACCGACCACCGGCACATGCCGCCGCAACGCGACAATCGCCGCCTGAATCTCCGCGATCACCGCGAGGCCGAGATTGGCTTCCTGAAGCCGCACGCCGCCGGTTTCGAACAGCACGACCGGTCGCACGATCTTGCCGCGTTCGCAGTCGCGCAGGGCCAGTTCGAGCGCCGCGGCGATCTTGCTGCCCGACACTTCGCCGATGCTGCCGCCCTGGAACGCGGATTCGATCGCGGCGACCACGGCGGGCTCGCTGTCTATGGTGCCGCGCGCGATCACGCAGCCGTCGTCCGCCTGGCAGACGACGCCTTGCAACGGCAGCCACGGCGATTCGATCTTGTCGAACGGGCCGAGCAGTTCGCGGAAAGTGCCCGCATCCAGCAGCGAGCGAGCGCGCTCGCGCGCCGGCATTTCGATGAAACTCTCGCGCAACATCGGCGCGGGTTGAGCGGTCGCAACCGTATTCATGCGTCGTCTCCCTGTTCGGCGGCTTCGACGGCTTCGGCGAGGCGCAACGCCACCACGCCGGGCGTCGCGCCGAAGTCGTTGATTTCGATTTGCGCGGCGCCGTCGTAGCGCGTGAAAAAGCGGTCGAACACGCTCTTCCAGATGTGGCTGTAGCCGTCGACGCTGGTGCGCACGACCACGTGCGCCATCAGCGCGCTAGCCGGATCGGCGGGCGAGAGCAGCACTTCCAGATCGCCCGAGCCCACCACGCCGACATGCGCGCGGGTCTTGACGGCGCGTTTCGCCGGATAGTCGAAAGTCAGATGTTCCATGAGTCGAGGCTCCTGTCGGCGTCGTGATGCGCCAGCATGTCGAGAAAGAGGGTGGCGGCGAGCAGATCGGCTGCGCCGCCGGGCGATGCGTTGAGCGTCAGCAAGTCGTGTTCGAGCGCGGCGAGCGCGGCGCGGCCCGCGGGCGTCGAACTGCCGCCCGCGTCCAGCACGCGTTGCGCGCCGTGTTGTCCGGCATGCAAACCGGGCAAGCCCGCGCGATGCAGCAGGCAGGTGTCGTCGAGCGTGGCCATGATCGAGAGCAGGGCGTCGACGCGCGCAGCGTTTTCGTCGATGCCTCGCCGACGCGCCGCGAGCAACGCGGGCAGGCCTACGTCGATCACATGCGGAAAGCCGTCTTGCGCTTCGCGGCGCGCGCCACCGACCTGGTAGCGCTGACGCGCGCGTTCGCCGTGACTGTCGGAAGGCGCGGCGAAGCGATCCGGGAAGCAGGCGATCTGCGCGGCGCGCGTGCTGATCCGCGCTGCGTTCGGACGCACGGCGCCTGCGGGCAGCGCAGCCCCCGCGACCAGCAGGCCGACGATCCAGATCGCGCCGCGATGCGCGTTGCTGCCGCTCGTGGCGTTTAGCATGTCGAGTTCACCGGCGCGGCCGATCTGCGCGAGTTCGGTACGCAGCAAAGCGGACGGTTCGCCGCGGCGGCGCGCCGCGCGGGCGAGCGCAGCGAAGGTCGGCTCGAGCGCGTGCGCCGAGCGCAGCATGGTGTCGAGATCGAGGTCGCGATGCGCGCCGCTGCCGCGCCGATCCACCAGCGCGGGCTTCGGCGTGAGCTGGGCTTCGTCGATCAGCGCGGTGATGGCGTAGCGGGCGAGTTGCGCGTCGGAAAGCGGAGGCGCGGCTTGCGCGGCGCGGGCGGTGGCGTGGGAAATGTTGGCGACGCCAGCGACACCAGCGACATTGGCGACGCCAGCGACATTGACGCATCTCGTCATGCCGGCGGCTTCACCAGCCTCGACAAGTCCGCCAATCTCAGCGACGCCGCCAAGTCCACCGCCTCCGACAACCTCGAAGCGCGGATCAACGAGCGGCGGCCGCACAGCGTCAGCGCAGCGCGCCTGCGCTTCTTCTCGCGCGAGCAAAGCAGGGGGCGCCATGCTCACCAGCTCCTGAAGCGCGCCGGCGGTTCGTACAGGCCGCCCGACCACGTCACCAGATCGTCGATGCTGCGTGCCGCCAGCAGCGAGCGCTTGGCCTCGCCACGCCGGATGCCGAGATCCTCGGGATACGCGACGATGCCGCGCCGGCGCAACTCCGCCGTCTTCTCCGGCTTCGCGCGTAGCCCGATCGGGGTCACGCCCGCCACCGCGGCAATCGCCGCGCGCCGTTCGTCGATGCCTTCGGCCTTGTGCAGATGCGCGATGCCTTCTTCGGTGACCACATGGCTGACGTCGTCGCCGTAGATCATCACGGGTGCAATCGGCATGCCGCTTTTCGCGCCGACCGCGACGGCGTCGAGCTTATCGACGAAGGTCGGCTCGCCGCCTTTCTTGTAGGTCTCGGCCATCTGCACGACCAGCTTGTGGCCACGCGATACAGGACCCTCATCGCGCAGCAGCTTCAGCCACGCTTCGCTCGAATGGCGCCGGCCGCGCGGATCGTGGCCCATGTTCGGCGCACCGCCGAACCCGGCGAGACGCCCGCGCGTGACCGTCGATGAATTCGCGTCGGCATCGATCTGCAAGGTCGAGCCGATGAACAGATCGACGCCGTATTGCCCGGCCAGCTGGCACAGCACGCGGTTCGAGCGCAGGCTGCCGTCGTTGCCGGTGAAGAACACGTCCGGACGCGCCTCGATATACGCCTCCATGCCGACTTCGCTGCCGAAACAATGGATGCTGTCGACCCAGCCCGATTCGATCGCGGGAATCATCGTGGGATGCGGATTGAGTGTCCAGTTGCGGCAGATCTTGCCCTTCAGGCCGAGCGATTCGCCGTACGTGGGCAACAGCAATTCGATCGCGGCCGTATCGAAGCCAATGCCGTGATTCAGCGAGCTCACGCCGTAGGGCTCGTAGATCCCGCGAATCACCATCATCGCGGTCAGCACCTGCAGGTCGCCGATATGGCGCGGATCGCGCGTGAACAGCGGCTCGACGGCGAACGGCCGGTCCGCCTGCACGACCACGTCGACCCATGAACCCGGAATGTCGACGCGCGGCAGTTCGTCGACGATCTCGTTGACCTGCACGATCACGATGCCATGCCGGAAGGCCGCGGCCTCGGCGATGGTGGGCGTGTCTTCGGTATTCGCGCCGGTGTACAGATTGCCGTGACGGTCGGCCTTTTCGGCGCACAGCAGCGCGACGTGCGGCGTCAGATCCACGAACATGCGTGCGTACAACTCGACGTACGTATAGATCGCGCCGATTTCCAGCTGGCCGTCTTCGAGCAGTTGCGCGACCCGCAGGCTTTGCGGGCCGGCAAACGAGAAGTCGACCTTATGCGCGATGCCGCGCTCGAACAGCGTCAGATGCTCGGGGCGGCCGATGCTCGAAATCAGCAGATGCACGTCGTGAATCTTCTGCGGATCGACCTTGGCGAACGAGCGGGAGAGGAAATCGGCCTGCTTCTGGTTGTCGCCTTCGAGAGCGACGCGATCGCCCGGCTGAATCAGCGTTTCGAGCGCGTCGACGATGCGCTCCGGCGGCAGCACGCCGTCTTTGAGCCAAGGGGCAATGGCGGCGAGGCGGCGGTTCTTTTCGTCGCGGCGGGTGGTCCACGAACGGGCGGCGGTGGGTGTCGATACTGCGGACGCAGCGGCTTCGGCGGGTCGGTTCATCGGCTTAGTCAGCTCCCGGTGGTGGCGCGCGGGCGTCTGCCGCGCGGCTTGGGTTGATTCGCAAGCGCGGTTTCGGCCTGCGCGCGTTCGGTGAGGAAACGATAAAGCAGGTCGCCCGTGCCCAGCAGATGCGCGACGACCAGTTTCTGTGCGGAGGGAATGTCGCGGCGTTCCACGGCGTCGAGCAGCGCGGCGTGTTCATTGTCGGAGGCGCCCTTGTACGACGGCAAGCCGAACTTCAGACGCAGATACCGTTCACCCCGCCGATGCAGCGTGCCGATCATCTCCTCGAGCTGCGGACGGGCAGCGGGCGCGTACAGGCTCATGTGAAACGCCACATTGCGCGCGACGTAAAGCGATGCGTTCGCCTCGAGTTCGGCGGCGCGGCACAGGCTGGCGGATTCGCGCAACGTGGCGGCCGTGTGCTTGGGAATCGCGAGCCCGATGGCGAGACTCTCCAGCGCGGAACGGATCTCGTAAATTTCGCGCGCTTCTTCCGCCGACAAAGGCGCGACGGTTGCGCCCTTATGCACTGCGGCTTTGGCCCAGCCTTCGCTCTCCAACTGACGCAGCGCTTCGCGCACGGGAATTGCGCTGACTGAAAAATGCCGCGCGATCGCGTCCTGCCGCAGCGGCGCGCCGGGTGCCAGCGTGCCGTCGACAATCGCCGCACGCAGCGCCTCCGCGATCACGCGGGACGTGCTCTCACGCGGCGCCGCCGCGGGTAAAAGCGGGGTGCGCGCCGGGGCGTCCAGGGGAAAACCATCTATTGCGTCGCTCATGATATCAAATATTATATATAAAAATTCCGCAATTAAACGCGGGCAAACCCGGAAAGATCTTCACCGTTCTGTGCGCGGAAGCCGCTGAGCGGTCGTACAAGGACACTGCTGTTCATCGCAAACGCGCTATCTAGTCGTTCGTGTCACGTATGCCAACTGTTGGACCGGAGGAGCATGATGAATTCACTCACCGACCGCACGTCGGTCACGCGGCGCCGCACGCCGCTCAATCGTTCGCAGATCGTAGGTTTTTGGGGAGCGTGGGCAGGCTGGACGCTCGACGGGATGGACTCGTTCATCTACGCGCTCGTGCTGACGCCCGCCCTGACCGAACTGCTGCCGCGCTCGGGTTATGCGGCGACGCCGGCGAACGTCGGCCTGGCCGGCTCGATCCTGTTCGCGCTGTTCCTGGTCGGGTGGGGGCTGTCGTTCATCTGGGGGCCGCTCGCCGATCGCTACGGCCGCACCAAGGTATTGGCCGGCACGATCTTCACGTTCGCCATTTTCACGGGACTGGCGGCGACCTCGCACAACGTGTGGGAACTCGGTATCTATCGCTTCATTGCGGGCGTCGGCATCGGCGGCGAGTGGGCGCTGGCCGGGACTTATGTGGCCGAAGCGTGGCCGGAGGATCGCCGCAAGATGGGCGCCGGTTATCTGCAAACGGGCTACTACGCCGGGTTCTTCCTCGCCGCGGCGTTGAACTACACGGTCGGCGTGCATTACGGCTGGCGCGCCATGTTCCTGACCGGCGCGGTGCCGGTGGTGGTCGCGATTCTGATTCTCTTGCGCGTGAAGGAGTCGGAGAAGTGGGAGAAGGCCGAGGCGAGCACCGTGCGCACCAAACCGTTGCGCGAGATCATGGGGCCGGCTTATCGGCGCCGCACGTGGGTCGCGTGCATTCTGCTGACAATCGCCATCATCGGGTTGTGGGCGGGCGCGGTGTACGAGCCGTCCGCCGTGATTCAGCTGGCGACCAAGGCCGGCATGGCGAAGAACGACGCGATCAAAACCGCTTCGCTGGCTACGGGGTTGTTGTCGGTCGCGACGATCCTCGGTTGTCTCGCGCTGCCGCCGCTCGCTGAGCGCATCGGCCGCAAGAAGACGCTGGCGATTTACTTCCTCGGCATGGCGGTGGCGATCGTCGGCAGTTTCGGCTGGGCGTTTTATTTGCCGAATGGACTCGCGCCGTTCATCGCGTGGCTCTTCGTGCTGGGCTTCTTCGGCGGCAATTTCGCGCTGTTCAGCTTGTGGCTGCCGGAGCAGTTCGAAACCCGCGTGCGGGCGACGGCCTTCGCGTTCTGCACGTCGTTCGGGCGGTTCGTCGGCGCGGGCGTCAACTTTCTACTCGGCGCGGCGGTGCTGCATATGCATACGCTCGGGGTGCCGGTGGCGTTGACGGCGATCGCGTTTATCGTCGGGCTGTTCGTGATTCCGTTTGCGCCGGAGACGAGGGGCGAGGTGTTGCCGCAGTGAGGTTGGCAGCTTGAGCGAAGAGGGTCGCGCCGGCAGCAACTTGGGCGTGCGGCGCGCCTCGCTTCAATCCACCTGCCGCCGCACTCGTCCGCCTGGCCGCAGCACCGAAAGCAACGGCCACCCGAGATTCACCCCCAGACTCGCCACCACGATCAGCACCATGCCGGCCAGTTGCAACATCGACAATGTCCGACCATACACGAGCGCATCGACCACGATGGCCGTCAGCGGATAAACGAACAGCAGCACGGCGATGATCGGCGTGCTCAGCTTGGGCAACGCGCCGTAAATCAGCACGTACGAAAGCCCCGTATGCAGTACGCCCATGCCGACCAGCCAGAACCACTGCATCGGTCCGATATGCACGGCAGTGAGCGGCGCGATAAACGGCAGGCACACCACACCGACCGCGCACTGCGCGAGCGTCAGCAGATGCGGCCGCAAGTTGCCGAGCCCTTTGGCGATCAGCGTGACGCTCGCGTACAGCACCGACCCCACCAGCGCTTCGCCGACGCCGATCAGATAGCTCGTATGACCCTGTAGATTCTCCGTGGCCGCGACGCCCGACGCGAGCACGAGTCCCACAAAAGCAGTCGCAATCCAGCCGAGCCGGTCCACGCCGAGCCGCTCGTTGAACAACGCCGCGCCGATCAGTACGACCCAGAACGGCTGCACGTGGAACACCACGGTTGCAACCGCGATGCTGGTGCGATGAATCGCATCGAAGAAACCGACCCACTGCGTGACCATCAGCACGCCCGTGATCAGCGCCAGCGTAACGGTGCGCCGCGTGAAATGCGCGCGCGTGAAGAAGCCTTGCCACGCGCAATACGCGGCGAGCGAGAGAAAGCCGAACAGGCAGCGAAAGAATACGAGCGTCAGCGCGCCGAGCCGCGCTTCCTCGACGAAGATGCCTAGCGTGCCCATCAGAAGCCCGCCGCTGGCCAGCGTGATGGCGCCTTGTTGACGTTGGGTGAGGGACATGCGCAACGGCTCCGCGAATTGATGTGATGAGGTGATGTTCACAGTATTGCGCGGCTTGCACGGCACCGACAAACGAATTAAATTGAGCAATTCCATTAGCGGGATTGATAAATCATGCACCCCGAATTCGACGTCGATCTGCTGCGCACTTTCGTCGCGGTGGTGGAAACGGGCAGCTTCACGAAGGCGGCCACGACCGTGCATCGTTCGCAGGCGGCGGTCAGCATGCAGATCAAGCGGCTCGAAACCATGCTCGGCACCACGCTGTTCGCCCGCAACACACGCAATCTGTCGCTCACGCGGCCGGGCAATACGCTGCTCGAATACGCGCGGCGTGTGCTGGCCTTGCATGAGGAGGCGTGGTCGGCGATCGTTCGGCCAGAGGTGACAGGTAGAGTGGTGCTCGGCGCGCCGGACGACTATGTGTCGTCGCTGCTGTCGCCCGTGTTGCGGCGCTTTTCGAATCTGTATCCGCACGTGGAAATCGAAATCGTCTGCGCGCAGAGCACGTCGCTCGCGCCAATGCTCGCCGACAACAAGATCGATCTCGCCTTCGTCACGCGCGACCGCAAGCTGCGCGGCGAATTCGTGCGCAGCGAGCCGATGGTGTGGGTGGGGGCGTCGGTGGATACGCCGGTGCTGGCGGCGTCGCCGCTACCGGTGGGCCTCTATGAGCCGGGCTGCGTGGCGCGCCAGCATACGCTGGCCGCGCTCGATGGCGCGCGGATTCGCTATCGCGCCGCGTTCAGCAGCGCGAGCCTGATGGGACTGGTGGCGACCGTGGATGCCGGGTTGTCGGTGATTGCGCTCACGCGTTGCAGCGTGCCGCCGCGGCTTGCGATTCTCGGTGAAGCACAGGGTTTGCCGAAGATCGCGCCGCTGGAAATCGTGGTGGCGCGCAGCGCCAAATCGGACCGTCCGACCTGCGATTATCTGGCCGCGCAGATGATGCAGGATCTGTCGCAGCGGCCTCAGGCGCGTGGGGCGCCGGCTTAGCGATGGGAAGAAGCGATTGTGCGGGTCGAGTTGCCGAAGGCGGCGTTTGAGTTCGTCTTCGCACCTTTAATGTTCAAACGCTGCGTTCAAGCACGCGCATAAGCCATCACTTCGCCATCCACCGCGAGCCGCACGTGCTCGCCCGGCCGCGGGCAAAGATAGCCCGGCACCCGCGCACGCACCATCGTCCGCGTGTCGGAACGCAATTGCAGCGCAACGCCCGCGTCCTGCCCTTGAAAGATCACTTCCGTGACGACAGCGTCATACGCTGCCGCGCCGTTAGGCATCGTTTCTTCTGCACGCAACAGACGGATCTGCTCGGGCCGCACCATCACGTCCACAGCGCCTTGGCCGATCGGCCCGGACAACGACAACTCGCCGAGTTCGCAGCTCACGCGATCCCGCGTGGCCATGCCCGGCAACAACACCGCCTCGCCGACGAACGATGCCAGCTCGCGCGTCACGGGCCGGCGATAGAGCGTCTCCGGCGTCGCCGTCTGGATCAGCTGGCCGTTCCACAACACCGCCACTTCATGTCCGAGCGACAACGCCTCGGATTGATCGTGCGTGACCAGTAGGGCGGTCGCGCCGGCCGCGGCCAACGCGCTGGCCACGGCTTGCCGGGTTTCGAGCCGCAAGGCGGCGTCGAGCGACGAGAAGGGTTCGTCGAGCATCACCAGCGTCGGCGACGGCGCGAGCGCGCGCGCCAGCGCGACGCGCTGCTGCTGACCGCCTGACAACTGCTGCGGCGCGCGTTCGCCGAAGTTGGCCGGCAAGCCGACCAGCTCCAGCAACTCCGCCACGCGATGCCGCGCACGTCGCTGCGCGCGCGGCAAGCCGAACACGATGTTGTCCGCCACCGACAGATGCGGAAAGAGCGCGCCTTCCTGCGGCACATAGCCGATGCGGCGCTGTTCGGAGGGCACATGCAGGCCGTCGCCGGCCACGCGGCGGCCGTCGATTTCCACACTGCCGCCGTCGGCGCGTTCGAAACCGCACAGCAAGCGCAGCAAGGTGGTCTTGCCGCTGCCTGACGGACCGAGCAGCGCCAGCAGCGTGCCGCGCTCGACGGACAGATCGATGCCGTGCAGCACAGGCGTGCCGTCGAATGATTTTTGCAGCCCGCGGATACGAAGTTCGCTCATGAAAATCCGATGATAAAAGCGCGGCGCGTCAGCTGCGTTCGCCGAGTAGCGCCGATTTGCCGAGCAATGCGAACAGGAGGCCGGAGGCGAACAGCGAGATGCCGGTGAGCAACGCCGCGTAGGGCGCCGCTGCGGCGAACGCCATCGTCGAGGTGTCGGCCCAGACCTGGGTGGCGAGCGTTTGCGTGTCGAGCGGGGAGAGCAGCAGCGTCGCGTTCAGTTCGGTGACGACCGAGATGAACACCATCGCCGCGGCGGCGCCGAGTCCCGGTCCGGCGAGCGGCAACACCACGCGCAACAGCGTCTGCGACCAGTTCAGGCCGAGTGCGCGCGCGGTCTCTTCGAGGCGCGGCTGCGCCTGCATGAAGGCGGCGCGCACACTGACGAGCGCAAGCGGCATGAACAGCATGGAGTAGGCGATCACCAGCAGCGTCGCACTCTGATAGAGCGGTTGCAGCGCATGGACCGCGAGCGACACGATCGCCAGCGCGATCACGAGACCCGGCACGCCTTGCGCGAGAAACACCGTGCGTTCGAACAAGGTCGCGAAACGGGTCGGATAGCGCACTAGCAGGAACGCGAGCGGCACCACGAGCAAGGTGGTCAGCAACGCCGCGGCAAGCCCGAAACCAAGCGACGAAATCGTCGCATTGAACAGCAGTTCGGGCGACACATCAGCCGGTGTGACCGCTGCCGCGCCCGGTTGCGTGAGCCAGTAGCCGATCATGCCGAGCGGCACGCCGAGCGTGGTGATCGACAACAATACAAAGCCGGCGACGACGATCCAGCGCCATACGCCGAGCTCGTAACGCAAGACCGCGCGACGTGTGCCGCGATCGACGCGTTCATAACGCGCCGCGCCGCGCACGCGAAACTCGAATGCCAGCACGATCAGGCAGATCACGATCAGCAGGCAAGCGAGCAGCGAAGCGCCGCCGCCATCGAAACTGGTGCGGAATTCCGCGTAGATCTGCGTGGTGAACGTACGAAAACGCAGCAGCGTAAATGCGCCGAACTCGGACAGCACACCGAGCGCGACCAGCAGCATGCCGCCAAGCAACGCGGGGCGCAGTTGCGGCAGCACCACGCGAATGAACGTGGTCCAACGGTTGCAACCCAGTGCGCGTGCGCTTTCTTCGAGTGCCGGATCCATGCCGCGCAACGCGGCGGCGACCGGCAGATAGACGAGCGGAAAATACGCGCAGGTCAGCACCAGCAACGCGCCCGTGAAGTCCTGCAGATCCTGACTCAACGACACCCACGCATAGCTCGAAATGAACGCGGGCATGGCGAGCGGCGCGGCGCTCAACACGGCCCACGCGCGGCGCCCCGGCAAATGCGTGCGTTCGACGAACCACGCAGCCGCCGTGCCGATCACGGCCGACACCAGCGTGGTCGAGACGGTAATCATCAACGTGTTGATCAGCAGTTCGCCGACCAGCGGCCGGAAGATCAGGTCGACCGCTTCGCCGACGCCGAAGCTTGCGGCGCGCCAGAACGTAAACGCAATCGGCAGCAACACCAGCAAAGCGCTGAGTGCCGCTGCCGCGAACAGCCCGCGAGGCGCGCGCGAACGGGCGCGCGCCGGGACAGTGGAGACAGCCGGTGGCCCGGCTGACAATGCTTCGCTCATTACAGCAGGCCTGCCTGGCGCAGCAGCTTGCCGGCCTGGCTATCGTCGCCGAGTTGCTGGATCGTCAGCGAAGGCGGGCTCAGTTCGGCGAACGGCTTGAGGATCGGGTCCGGTGCGACGCCGGCGTGCAGCGGATACTCGAACATCACGTGGCTCTTGGCCATCAATTCCTGCGCGCGGTCGCTGACCAGGTACGCGAGAAACTTCTGCGCACCGTCCGTGTTGTGCGCGGACTTCAGCACCGCGGCGCCCGACACGTTCACGGCCGCGCCGGCGTCGCCGTTGCCGAAGTGATAGATCGCGCTGCGGGTTTTGCCGTCGCCGAGTTCGGCATGCAGACGCGCCCAGTAGTAGTTGTTGACCAGGCCGGTCGCGACACCGCCGCGGTTCACGGCGGCGACCACGCCTTCGTCGTCGTCGAAAATCTGCGCGTTGGCTTTCAGGCCTTTGAGCCATTGCACCGTTTGCGCTTCGCCCTTCAGCGCGAGCACCGCGCTCACGAGCGGCAGGAAATCGCTGTCGCTCGGGGCGATGCCGATCTTGCCTTTCCATTCCGGCTTGGCGAGATCGAACAGCGATTGCGGCAGTTGCGATGCCTGGACCTTGCCGGTGTTGTAGGCGAGCACGTTTTCACGCGCGGTCACCGCGACCCATGCGCCGGTCGGCGAGTTGAAGCGCGCCGGCACGGTGGCGAGCGTCGAGGCGTCCACCTTGTTGAGCAAGCCTTTCTCTTCGAGCAGCATCAGCTCCGGCGAGTTTTCAGTGAAGTACACGTCGGCGGGCGTGGCGGCGCCTTCGGCAACGATCTGCGCGGCCATCGCCGGGCCTTCGCCGTTGCGGATCTTCACCGAGATGCCCGATTGCTTTTCGAAGTCCTTGGCGAGCACATTGACGACCTGCTCGTGCTGCGCGTTATACAGCGTGATCGACGCGGCCTCGGCCGCCGACGGCACCGTCGCGAAAGCGGCCAGCGTGAGCGCGACCGCGCTGCCAAGCGTAGTGGCCACGGCACGCAGGCGCGTGCCAAACGAGTTGTAAGCCATGATCCAGAAGTCCGTTGTGATGTTGTAGTTGATCTGTGTTGTTGACTGCGTCTGCGTTACGTCTCGAACAATCCCGCGCCGATATACGAACCCGGCTTCGCGCCCGGCGGCACGGCGAAAATCGCGCTGCCGACGTGCGTCGTGAACTGGTTCATCATGTCGAACTTCGCGAGCCTGTCGTTGATCGGAATGAAGCCGGTACGCGGATCGCTCTGATGCGCGATGAAGATGAGGCCCGCGTCGTACTCCGTTTCCTGGCGCCATGGCGGCCAGCGCTCGATGTAGAAGTTCGTGCCGTCGTTGTACGAGTACGAACGCCGCAAAATCTGCGCGCCGTTATTGCTCGCCTGATTCGACAGACGCACGTGCGAGTTCTCCGGAATCACCGGATTGCCGTCCTTGTCCTCTTCCTTCAGGTCGACGGCGTCGAACTCGTTCTTCTTGCCGATCGGCGCGCCGCTGTATTTGTGGCGTCCGAACACCTGTTCCTGGAAGTCCAGTTCGGTGTTGTCCCAGTGCTCCAGCGTGATGCGGATGCGCCGCACGACGGTGTAGGTGCCGCCTTCCATCCACGGCGCGTCGGCGCTGGCGCCGGCCCACACGAACTGGTTCATCAACGGCGGCCTCGCAGTGGACGGATTGTTGGTGCCGTCCTTGAAGCCCATCAGATTGCGCGGCGTCTGACCGCGCGGACCCGACAGGAAACCGGCCTGGCCCCAGCGCATCGCCGCCGTCCCGTACGCCATGCGCGACAATTGGCGCACGGCGTGAAACGCCACTTGCGCGTCGTTCGCGCAGGCCTGGATGTACAGGTCGCCGCCGGTCTTTTCCTTGATCAACTGGTCGCCGTTAAAGCGCGGCAGATCGACGAGCGCGGCGGGGCGGCGCGCGGCGAGTCCGTAGCGATCCTTGCCTTCATGCGTGAAGAGACCGGGGCCGAAGCCGAACGTGATCGTCAGTCCGTTGGGGCCGAGACCGAGGACGTCGCCGGAATCGGGTGCGGCTTTATTCTGGTCCGCGTCGCCGGTGGGCAGCGGCGCCGCCGTGCCGCCTTGCGTGAGTCGCGCGGCCGCGTCGGTCCAGGCGCGCAGCAGGGCGATCACGTCCTCGCGCTTCTCGGTGGTGAGATCGAGCGCGGCGACGTAGGTGTGACTTTGCTGCGGCGTGACGATGCCGCTTTGATGCACGCCGTAGAACGGCTCGACGGCCAGTTGCGGATCGGCGGCGGCGTGCGGCTGCGTCTTGCCGAGCGCGTTCTGCGGCGTCGCCAGACCCGCGCCGAGGCTCGCGCCGGCGGCGACCGCGGCGCCGCCCGCCTTGAGAAACCCGCGCCGTGAAGGCCGCGGGGGGTGATCGTTTGCCATGGTTACTTCACCTTCATTCGGCTTGGAAACATTCAATTTATTTCGCGAGCACCAGCGTGTTCACGTCGTCCTGCACGTAGTAGAAACCGTCGCCTTCAGGTGTCATCGCGAGGCCGAACAGATCGCCGTTGCCCGGCGGCGATTGCGCCTTGTCGGTGTCGATCCAGCGCGCGTAAATCTGCTTGCCGCTGGCCGGATCGATTTCGACGATCTGGCCGTTCAGCGCGTTGGTGACGAGCAGGTGGCCGTTGGGCGCGGTCACCATCGCGAGCGGCCGGTGCAGCAGGCCGTCGGCGGTCAGTTGACGGCCGACGCCCGCGCTCGTGTCGCGCGTCATCGGTTCGTCGATTTCTGTGATGCGGTTGCCGATCGCGTCGGACACGTACAGCAGTTTCTGATCGGCCGAGAGCGCGAGGCCGGTCGGGCCGACGAGGAACACGCCCTTGTCGGCCTGTGCGCCGAAGCCGCTGCCCACCACCGTTTCCTTCTTCACGACCGGCGGCTTGCCGGCCGGCACGTCGAGGTCCAGACGCAGCACGGTGGCCTGCTTGAACACCGGCGGAGTGCCGTCCGCGCCGCCCACGCCGAAGCCGGCCATGCTGACGAACAGCGTCGCGCTGCTGCCGTTGTCGACGACCGCCATGTTGCCCCACGGATCGTTGATGTTCGGGCTGCTGATGGTCGAGGCAACCTTACCTTGCGGATCGATCACGATCAGGCAGCCGGCGCCCTTGGTGCCGGTGGTGCCGTCGTTGCTCGGCGTGCTGCCGACAATCACGTAGCCGGACTTGAGCATGGTCATCGCGGTCGACAGGCCGATGCCGCCCGGGCATTCCTTCAGATCGCGCGGCACCGTCGCGAACAGCGTCATCTCTTTGGTGTCCGGGTGATAGTTGATGATCGTGCTGCCGGTGCCCTGCAGATTGGTCGAGTTATTGAAGTTGCCGACCAGCACGTCGCCTTGCTTGACGATGCCCGCCGTGACCGGCGCGACCACCACCGCGTACGGATTCTGGTCGCCGTTGCCCGGCACGGTGTTGATCAGCGTGGTGTGGTGCTTGACGGTTTCGAGGAAACCTTGCGGCTCGGCGTGCGCGCTGCCGGCGCTCACCAATGCGGCCGCGCCGAGAGCGGCGGCAAACAGAGGCCATGCGAGGGCCCGCGCGGCGCGCGGCGAAAACTTGCGCGAGGGATTGTTCACGATTGGGCCTCCGTGCCTGCGCACAAAGCGGTGATTGCGGTCATGATCGAAAGCATGGGATTCGATTTGGTCGGTAGCGTGTGAATTGGGCGCGAACGGCATCAGAAGTTGATGTTGGTCCGCACGCCGATGACGAACGTGTTGCGCAGCGGCTGCGTCGGATCGTTCGGATTCTGGCCGGCGCCGGCGTTGAACGTGTATTGCGCGTCGGCTTGCACTTGCCACCACGGATTGACCTGGTACTGGTAGGTCGCTTCGAGCGCGGTTTCGCTGGTACGCACGCCGTACGGGCCGTTGGTGAATGCGCGGGTATCCGCATCGAGTCCGTTCACATGATTGCCGACCTTGATGTAGGTAAGCGCAAGGCCCACGCTGTCGTTGTCGCGGCCTTGGAACGGCGCTTTCATCACGACGCCGACGTTCGCCGCGAGGCTTACCAGGTTGCGGTCGCCCGGCGCGCCCATCACGCGCGCGAACACGCCGATGCTGCGCGGCTCGTCAGGATCGGGACGCCAGATCATCTGGTCGGCCACCGCGTAAATGCTGTAGTCGCCGCGATGATTCTGGGCGACGCCGCTCGTGGCCGGGTTCGCGAGCGACAAGCCGGTGTTGTCGTAGCGCTGATCCGCGAAGCTGCCGTTGTTGTACCAGACGCCGAGCTTGTAGGTGCCGGGCAAACCGCCGCCGCCCGCGCCGACCATCTCGCCGTCGGCCGGCTGGTTGATCGCGTACTGCAACTCGCCGATGAACAGCGTGCCGTTGTGCAGATTGAAGTTGGTGCCGCTCTTGTTGTTCGGGTTGTTGCCGAGCGGGTCGCCGTCGTACACGCCGGCGAGAGCCGTCAACGAAGGCGTGATCTGGCCGCGCACGCGCACGCCGAGGTCGGACAGCGGATACGCCGGACCGCCTGACGGCATGTCGTACGAGGGCAGCGCGGGCCAGCCGAACATCGTGTTGACGAACAGCGCCGAGTATTGGCTCGTGATGAATTCCTGGTCGATACTTTGCTGACCGATCTTCACGTCGATGCGTTTGTTCAGGAACGACTGCTGGTACCACAATTCCCACAGACGAGTCGTGTCGTCCGCTTCGATGCCGCTCGCCGTATTCAGCGTGCCGAGCTTGTTGGCGCTGAGATTCGCGCCATGGATCTGCAACGCGCTGACGTTGAACAGGCCGCCCGGCAGGCCAAACGCTTTTTGCGTATCCAATTGCACGGTGGCGGTCGTCAGGCCGTCGTAGTCGGCGCCTTTCGCGAGACCGCCGCGCAGGTTGGCAAGCACTTCGCTGGTCTCGGTGAGCGTGAAGGTCACGCCGTATTTGCCCAGCCAGGGGCGCAGGCCGCCGATGTCGCCCAGCATCTGCTGGCGATTCCAGAAACCGGTCCACTGGTTCGTCTGGGTGGCCTGAATCTTCAGGTCGGCCTCGGGCGCTTCCGGCGCCGCGTCGGGATTGGCTTCGGCCATGGCGACGCCGGCTGTCAGCGACGCCCAGGCGAACGCCGTGCAGAGCGCGGCACGCCGTACCGAGGGCAAACACGAACGGGGCGTGAGAGCGGCGCGCGGCGCGGCATCGCGAAACGGACGCGCTTGTGCGCCAGGTCCGTTGAAATGGGCGAACTTCATCGAAATCCTTATTGGTGTTGTATCGACTGATTGAAACCATCGCGGCGCGTCGCCGCCTGCCCGCGATTTGCCATACCGGTTCGCGACGCCGACACGGCAGATGGCGAGATCGTACGCATGCGAATTTGGTGAGTCAACACAAATGAGAACGATTCGCATCAATATTACTGGCGTATAACTTTGCGCTTCACGGACTGCTACTGAACTGCATTTGTGCGTAATTTGCAGCGAATGTAAATGTAATGAAAATGAATGCTGGTGGTCATATCGACGCACTACGGACTCCGGCCAAGGCCGCCGCCGTGAGTTGACCGCAAAAGCGGCTATGATCGATTTCGAAAACCGCACGGTCGCACGCATCCGGCCCGCGACAAGCGCCCAAACCCATACTGGATGGAACCTGCCGATGTCTCACACAGTGAATCTGGATAACTACTTCGCCCGCATTGGCTACCAAGGGCCGCGCGTGGCGACGCTGGAAGTGCTTCAGGCGCTTCATCGGTTGCACCCGCGCGCGATTCCGTTCGAGAACCTGAACCCGCTTACGCGGCGTCCGGTGAAGCTGGACCTCGAATCGGTCGAACGCAAACTCGTCACCGAACACCGCGGCGGCTACTGTTTCGAACAGAACGCGCTGTTCGCCGACGTGCTGATGCAGTTGGGCTTCACGGTCACGCCGTTGCTCGGGCGCGTGCTGTGGGGCCGGGAATCGGACGCGCCACCGCCGCCGCGCACGCACATGGTGTTGCGCCTCGACATCGACAACGAAGCCTGGATCGCGGACGTCGGTTTCGGCAGCGTGACGCTGACCGCGCCGCTGCGCCTGACCGCGGGCCTCGCGCAACCCACGGAACTCGGCACGTTCCGTCTCGCCGACGCATCGCGCGAGGCGTTCAATCTGGAAGTGCAGGCTCGCGACGAAAGCTGGGCGCGAGTCTATCGCTTCGATCTGCAGCCGGTCGAGTGGATCGATTACGAAACCTCGAACTGGTACACGTCGACCTCGCCGGAAGCGATTTTTGCGAGCACGCTGATCGTGTGCCGCGTGCTGCCCGAGGCGCGGCTGGCGCTGTTCAACGATCGACTGAGCGAGCGCGCGGCCGACGGCGGGCTCATCAGCGAGCGGCAACTCAAAAGCGCCGGCGAACTCGCAGCGTGTCTGCGCGATCAGTTCGGCATCGACACCGGCGACCTCGACATCGCCGGGATATTCGACCGCGTGCGCACGCCGGCTCAAACCGCGTAGCAAGCAACGGCCATGGTCGCGCGCCTCATCTTCCAAACGGTGGTCTGGCTGGCGGGGATGGGCGCGCTGCTGTTCGGCGCGGCGGGCACCTTCGCATGGCCGGCCGCGTGGTGGTATTTGATCGAGCTGGGCGTGCTGAGCCTGTGGATCGGTCTGTGGCTGGCGCGTCACGATCCCGGCCTGCTCGCCGAGCGGCTGTCGCCGTTGTTGCAGGCGCAGCAAAACCGCTGGGACCGCATTTTCATGGTGAGCGTGTCAGTCGCGTGGTGCGGCTGGCTGGTCCTGATGGCGTTCGACGCGATGCGCTTTCACTGGAGCGCGCCATTGCCGGTTGCACTGGTCAGCCTCGGCTCGCTCTGCGTGTTCCTCTGCCTCTTCATGTGCCGCTTCGTGTTCCAGGCCAATAGCTATGCCGCCCCAGTCGTGAAGATCCAGGCTAGCCGCGGGCATAAGGTGATCGATACCGGCCTTTACACGCATGTCCGTCATCCCATGTATTGCGCGGCGCTGCTGCTGTTGGTCGGCACGCCCTTGCTGCTCGGTTCGTGGTGGGGGCTCGCGTTCGTGCCGGTCATGGTGATCGGTATCGGTTGGCGCGCGGTGCGCGAAGAACGTGTATTGGCCGCGCAACTCGACGGCTACGCGGACTACATGGCGCGCGTACGGTATCGCTTCGTGCCGTTCATCTGGTAGGCGTCGCGCCCCGGCGTCTGTTTGCTCAGCTTGCATCAACCTGTCTAGACAAAACAGATTGTGCTCGCCCGAGCTGCGAGGCGCTCCATGCATCTTTCACACATTAAGAACTCCCCGCAAAGCCCCGCTGCGCTGAATCGCGTAGGGGCTTACCCGATGATCCCGCCAATTTCTCACAAATTCTCTTGCGACGGCTTTTTGACTCATGCAGACTTGTCTATACAAATTAAGCAGCGATTAAACATTCGGTTCGATGGTGTCCTCAATCAAAGGAGTTTCGACGTGAAAGTGAAGCGCACGACGGCAGCAAAAACATTGATCGGCGCCGTTCTCGGCGCTGCGGCGATTTTCGCGGCACCGGTGCAGGCCAAAGACTGGAAGACGGTGACGATCGCGCTCGAAGGCGGCTACGCGCCGTGGAATCTGACCTTGCCGGGCGGCAAGCTGGGCGGCTTCGAACCCGAACTGGTCGCCAACCTGTGCGAGCGCATCAAGCTGCAATGCAATCTCGTGGCGCAAGACTGGGACGGCATGATCCCCGGTTTGCAAGCGGGCAAGTTCGACGTCCTGATGGACGCGATCTCGATCACGCCGGAGCGTGAAAAGATCATCGCCTTCTCGAAGCCGTACGCCGCCACACCCGCCACGTTCGCCGTGACCGACGCCAAAGTGCTGCCCAAGGCCGCGCCGGGCGCCGGTGTCGTCAAGCTGTCCGGCGATCCGAAGGCCGACCAGCCGACCGTCGACGCGTTGCGCAAGCAACTGAAGGGCAAGACCATCGGCATCCAGTCGGGCACGGTCTACACCAAGTTCATCAACGACGGCTTCAAGGACATTGCCACGATCCGCGTCTACAAGACCTCGCCCGAGCGCGATCTCGATCTGGCCAACGGCCGCATCGACGCTTCGTTCGACGACGTGACGTACTACGCCGCCAACATCGACAAGAAAGAAACCGCGTCGATCGTGATGGCCGGTCCGAAGATCGGCGGCCCGATCTGGGGTCCGGGCGAGGGCCTCGCGTTCCGCAAGCAGGACGCCGACCTGAAAGCGAAGTTCGACACCGCGATCAGCGCCGCGCTCGCCGACGGCACCGTCAAGAAGCTCTCCGACAAGTGGTTCAAGACCGACGTCACGCCTTGATTCGCCAGGACGTCGAGAGGCAACGGCAGGCGCGCGTGGCGAAACAACCGCGCGTGCCGGCTGGTTCGATCCGCCGCAATGGATGAAGATGAGAGGTAGGGAATGGCTCTGATACAGATGCTCGGCTTCGGGCCGGAAGGCTGGGGCGGCGTATTGCTGCTCGCGGCGTTGATGACGGTGGCGCTCACGCTCGCGGCGCTCGCGGTCGGCGCCGTGTTCGGCGCGCTGGTGGCGGCCGCCAAGCTGTCGCGTTTTCGTACGCTGCGCGTGATCGGCGATATCTACACCACCGTGTTTCGCGGCGTGCCTGAACTGCTCGTCATCTATCTGTTCTATTTCGGCGGCTCGACGCTCGTTACGACCGTCGGCCAGTTGTTTGGCGCGGAAGGCTTCGTCGGCGTGCCGCCGTTCGTGGTCGGCGCGCTGGCCGTGGGCATGATTTCAGGTGCCTACCAGGCCGAGGTGTACCGCTCGGCGGTGCTGGCGGTGTCGCGCGGCGAACTCGAAGCCGCGCGCTCGATCGGCATGCCGACGTTGACCATGGCGCGCCGCATCCTGATTCCCCAAGTGCTGCGTTTCGCGTTGCCCGGCATCGGCAACGTCTGGCAATTGAGCCTGAAGGACTCGGCGCTGATCTCCGTGACGGGGCTCGCCGAATTGCTGCGCACGAGCCAGGTGGCGGCAGGTTCCACGCATCAATACTTCACGTTTTTCGTCGTGGGCGGCGCGCTCTATCTGCTTATGACCAGCATCTCGAACCGCGTCTTCAACCGTGCCGAAGCGCACGTGGGCCGGTCCTTCAAGCGCAACTTCGCGCGTAACTGACGAGGGCGGCCATCATGCATTTCGACTTCGACTTTCTGTTCGACACGATCAAGCAACTGCTCGCGGCCGTGCCGACCACGCTCGGTCTGTTCTTCTGCTCGCTGATTCTCGGCGGCCTGCTTTCGCTCGTGATCGTCACGATGCGCGTGTCGCCGCACTGGCTGCCGAATCGCTTCGCGCGCGCTTATATCCTCGTGTTCCGCGGCTCGCCGCTGCTGATCCAGATGTTCCTCGTGTACTACGGCATGGGCCAGTTCGGCGTGATCCGCGAGAGCTTCCTGTGGCCGGTACTGCGCGAGCCCTACATGTGCGCGGTGTTGTCGCTCGCGCTCTGCACGGCCGGCTATACCGCCGAGATCATTCGCGGCGGTTTGATGGCCGTGCCGGTCGGTCAGATCGAGGCCGGTTATTCGATCGGCCTGTCGGGTTTCGCGCTGCTGCGCCGCGTGATCGGCCCGATCGCCTTGCGTCAGTGTTTGCCGGCGTATTCGACTGAAGCGGTGCTGCTCGTCAAATCGACGGCGCTCGCGAGCCTCGTCACCGTGTGGGAACTCACCGGCGTCGCGCAGCAGATCATTCAGCAAACCTATCGCACGACGGAAGTCTTCATCTGCGCCGCGCTGATCTATCTGTTCCTGAATTTCGTCATCGTGCGCTTGCTCGGCATGCTCGAAACGCGTCTGTCGCGCCATCTGCGCGCGGCGCGCCCGGCCGCGGTGAGCCGCCCGGTTTCCGCCACCACCGAAGCACGCCGCGCCGCGCCTTGAACGGCCGCCCATCCTGGATGAATCTGGAGAATCCCATGAACGCTACGGCACCCGTTGCACTGTCGGTCAAGAACATTCACAAATCGTTCGGCGATCACCACGTGCTCAAAGGCATTTCGCTCGACGCCCATCAAGGCGACGTGATCTCGATTCTCGGCGCGAGCGGTTCGGGCAAGAGCACGTTCCTGCGCTGCCTGAATCTGCTCGAAACGCCCGACGACGGCTCGGTCTCGCTCGCCGGCGAAGAGTTGAAAATGAAGCGCCGCGGCGACGGCAAACTGCAACCGAGCGACCGCCGCCAGGTGGACCGGGTGCGCTCGCAACTCGGCATGGTGTTCCAGAACTTCAACCTCTGGTCGCACATGACCGTGCTGGAAAATCTGATCGAAGGGCCGATACGCGTGCAAAAGCGCAGCCGTGCCGAATCGGTGGAAGAGGCGGAAGCGCTGCTGGCGAAAGTCGGTCTGGCGGAAAAGCGCGGCCATTATCCGGCGCATCTTTCAGGCGGTCAGCAGCAACGCGTGGCGATTGCGCGCGCATTGGCGATGCATCCCAAAGTCATGCTGTTCGACGAGCCGACCTCGGCGCTCGACCCCGAACTGGTGGGCGAAGTGCTGCGCGTGATGCGCTCGCTGGCCGAAGAGGGCCGCACCATGCTGGTCGTCACACACGAAATGGGTTTCGCGCGCCATGTATCGAATCGCGTGATGTTCCTGCATCAGGGCCAAGTGGAAGCCGACGGCACGCCCGACGAAGTGTTCGTCGAATGCAAGTCGGACCGTTTCCGGCAATTCGTTTCGAGCCATCAGGACCGCACCACCAACTAATCAGCATCACCAGGTAATCCACCAGGCAGAGCGTTCATATGGCCGTGATCCGTTCCAATCGTCCTCTCGACTGGGCTCAGGTGGCAGCGGTTGCCGCCGGTGAGCCGCTCGAGCTTTCCGCCGACGCCCGTGCGCGCATCGCCGCGGCGCGCGTGCTGGTCGAACAGATCGTCGAGCGCGGGATTCGCGCGTATGGCGTGAATACCGGCGTCGGCGCGTTGTGCGACGTCGTCGTTTCGCCGGGCGAGCAGCGCACGTTGTCGCGCAACATTCTGATGAGCCACGCGGTCGGCGTCGGCGCGCCGCTCGGCGCCGCCGAAACGCGCGCGGTCATGGCCGCGGCCGTCAACAACTTCGCGCACGGACATTCGGGGATTCGCCTCGAAGTCGCGGATCAACTGGTGGCGCTGCTCAACGCGGATTGCCTGCCGGAAGTGCCGGCGTTCGGCTCGGTCGGTTATCTGAGCCATATGGCGCATATCGCGCTCGTCTGCATCGGTGAAGGTTACGCGCGCTTGCGCGGCGAGCGGATCACAGGGCGCGACGCGCTGCAACGCCTCGGGCTCGAACCGCTCGTGCTCGAAGCCAAGGAAGGGCTGAGTCTCGTCAACGGCACGCCGTGCGTCACCGGCCTCGCTGCGTTGGCTCTCGCGCGTGCCGAACGCCTGCTCGACTGGACCGACATGGTCGCCTCGATGAGCTTCGAGAATCTGCGCGGCCAGCTTGCGGCTTTCGACGAAGAATCGCTGGCCTTGCGTATTTCGCCGGGCCTGAACCTGGTCGGCGGGCGCATGCGCGCTGCGCTGGCCGACAGCGGCATTCTCGCGGCGGTGGTCGGTCAACGCACGCAAGACCCGCTGAGCATGCGGACCATTCCGCACGTGCACGGCGCCGCGCGCGACGTGCTCACCGCGACCGCCGACGTGGTCAATCGCGAACTCGCGTCGATTACCGACAACCCGATCGTCGCCGGCACGCCGCAAGAGCCGCGCGTGTATTCGCAGGCGCACGCGGTGGGCGCCTCGATCGCGCTGGCAATGGACAGCCTCGCTACCGCGATCGCACAAGTCGCCGCAATGGCCGAGCGGCGCCTCGACCGTCTCGTCAATCCGCTGGTGAGCGGCCTGCCGGCGTTTCTCGCCGAGCCTGGCGGCACCTGTTCCGGCTTCATGATCGCGCAGTACACGGCGGCCTCGCTGGTCGCGCAGAACCGGCGGCTCGCGCTGCCCGCGAGTCTCGATGGCGGCATCACCTCGGCCTTGCAGGAAGATCACCTGTGCCACGCCACGCCCGCCGCGCTGAAGGCGCTGGAAATCATCGACAACGCCGGACGCATCGTCGCCATCGAATTGCTGGCGGCGGCGCAAGCCTACGACCTGCAAAGTATCGACGCGCCACGCGCACCGCACACCGGAGCGCTCTGGCAGCGTGTGCGGCGCGTCGTGCCGACCTACCGCGACGACCGTCCGCTTGCGGACGACATGAGCGCCGCCTTTCGCATGATCGCCGACGAGGCGCCGCCGCCGTTGCCGAACCCTGGTAAGATTGGCCCTCGGCCGCTCACGTCCGCCGACGCCGCGGCCCCGGTGGCACCTGCCACGCTCGCGAGTCTGGCGGCCACGGGCCACGTGCGCGCAGCCGCAAGCATCGCTGTCAACGACGGGCAGGCTGCCGCGCACATGGCATGACGCAGACGCCGCCGGTGAGCGGGCTATCCGCCGGCAAGCCGGTCAAGGTGTACCAACCAGGTATAACCGGCGTATCACCCACGAGGTCGGAGTGAACACAACTACAAGCACGCGCACCGCGGAGACGCAGGACCGCCCTGATCGCAGCCATGAGACACCGGCGAAAGCCATGCCTGCCTATGAGCAGATCAAACGCTACGTGATCAGGCGCATCAGCGAAGGCGACTGGAAGCCCGGCGGGCTGATCCCGTCCGAAACGGAACTGGTCAAGGAGTTCGGCGTCGCGCGCATGACCGTGTCGCGCGCGTTGCGCGAATTGACCACCGAGCGCGTGCTCACGCGCGTGCAAGGTTCCGGCACCTTCGTCGCGCCGCAGCGTTATGAATCGACGGTGCTGGAAATCCGCAACATCGCCGACGAAATCGCCGCGCGCGGCCATCGCCATTCGGCACGCGTGCTGACGCTCGAACCGAGCGACGACCCGCAGGCGCTAGAAGCGCTCGGTCTCGCCAGTGGGCCGGCCTTTCATTCGTGCATCGTGCACAGCGAGGAGGGCGAGCCGATCCAGTACGAGGACCGCTACGTCAACCCGAAGGTGTTCCCTGATTATCTGAACCAGGATTTCACGATCGAAACGCCGAATCACTACATGGTGCGGCTCGCGCCGATCCAGCGCGCCGAGTTTCGCATCTATGCGCAGAAGCCCGACGCCTATGTGCGCCGGCATCTGCTGATGGATATCGGCGAGCCGTGTCTGCAACTCTGGCGCCGCACGTGGGTGGGCGACGACGTGGCGACGTCGGTGCAGTTGTGGCATCCGGCCTCGCGTTTTCATTTGGCAGGGAACGTCTAACGCAGGTCAACACGCAAAGCGTTTTACCCCTGGCGTTGCGACAACTCCGGCGAGAAGCGGCAGCCGAGCCGATAACGCGACCCAGGGTGCACGAAACGCGCGAACGTGACTGCGACGCCGCTGGTCCACGTGCGGCGCATCAGCGTGAGGCACGGTTCCTCCGCGCGAATTTCAAGCAGTTCCGCTTCGGTGCGCGTAGGCAGACCGGCGTCGACCACGTGCTCGACGTCGTGTGCCGGTACGATCTCGAACAGATATTCCGACGGCCGCATCGCCGAAAAATCCTGCAGCAGAAAATCCGGCGCGATGGCCGGATTCACATAGCGATCCTCGAGCTGCACCGGCAAGCCGTTCTCGCGATGCACGCAAATCACATGAAATACCGAAGCGCCCGGCGCGAGCCCTAACGCGTTCGACACCATCACGGACGCCGTTTCGCGTTGCGACAGGACCGTATCGCAGCGGTATTCATGGCCCCGCGAGCGGATCTCGTCGCCGATATGGGCGATCATCAGCAGCGTGGATTGCGGCTTGCTTTGCGCGACGAAAGTGCCGACGCCGGAGACGCGCGTCACGAGTCCTTCTTCGGCCAGTTCACGCAGCGCGCGATTGACCGTCATGCGCGATACGCCCAGTGTCGCGACCAGATCGAGTTCCGACGGCAGACGGTCGCCCGCGCGGCGTTCGCCCGACTCGATGATTTGCCGGATATGGCTCTTGACCTGTTCGTAGCGCGCGGCCGGCGCGTCGGCCGCGGCGCGCGCGGCTTTCAGCGCCGATGCGGAAAGCGGCTTGTCGTGAGCGCGGCTGCGAACGGTGGAGGACATCGGCGGCCCGTGCGTCAGTGTTCGCGTGAGGCAGGAAGAAGCCGGCGGCGCGTGCTCATAGCGGCTGTGCGTCGTCGGGACCGCGTGTCCAGAACGCGTTGCGATCGAAGTAGTTTTGCAGGAACTGCCGCAAGCGCGGTTGTCCTGCATCGTGAAAGACATCGCGCGGTTTGCCTTGCACGGCGATCCGGCCTTGATCGATGAACATGACTTTGTCCGCGACCTGCGCGGCGAAGCCCATTTCGTGTGTGACGACCGCCATCGTCATGCCGTCGCGCGCGAGCTGCTTCATCACTTGCAGCACTTCGCCGACCAGTTCCGGATCGAGCGCCGAGGTCGGCTCGTCGAACAGCATGATGTGCGGTTCCATGGCGAGCGCTCGCGCAATCGCCACGCGCTGCTGCTGGCCGCCCGAGAGCTTGGCCGGATACGCGTCGCCCTTGTGCGCGAGGCCGACCGTTTCGAGCATCGCGTTGGCGCGGCGGCGCGCTTCGTCGCGTGACAGATGCCGCACGCGCAGCAGCGATTCCATCACGTTGCCGAGCGCCGTCATATGCGGCCATAGATTGAACTGTTGAAACACCATGCCGACGTTGCGCCGCACGCGGTTGATTTCGCTTTGCGACGCGCGCACGCGTTTGCCGTTGCGCTCGCTGTAGCCGAGCAGTTCGCCTTCGATTCGCACGTCGCCCTGATCGTAGGTTTCGAGCGCGGCGAGGCAGCGCAGCAGCGTGCTCTTGCCCGAGCCCGACGGCCCGATGATGCACACCACTTCCGAGCGTGCGATCTCCAGATCGACACCGCGCAGCACCTCGACTTCGCCGAAGCGTTTGCGCAGATCGCGCACTTCGATCAGCGGCGCGCCGGACGATGATCCGAGCGTAGCGGAGGACGCGGAGGAGGGCATGTCGGCGATAGCGTTCATAAGAGAGTCCTCGTTCCGTTCATGCCATGAAGCGCGCGATGCGGGTTTCGGCCCACACGCCCGCGCGTGAAGTCAGTTCGACCAGCGCGAGATAGCACACGCACAGCACCAGCAGCGTTTCGACGAAAGCAAAAGTAGCCGAGCCGATGCCGGTCAGCACGAACGTGAGTTCGGGCACGGTGACAATGGACAACACGGCTGTTTCCTTGCTCAACACGATGATCAGATTGGTCAGCGCGGGCACGATCAGGACGAGCATTTGCGGCACCTGAATGCGCAACACCGCCTGCCAGCGCGTGAGGCCGAGACACGACGCCGCTTCGAGATGACCCGGCGGCACGGATTGAAAGCCGGAGCGGAAGGCTTCGGCGAAATATGCGCTGCCATAAAGGCCCAGGCCGAGCACGCCGGCGGTCATCGGTTCGAGCGTGAGGCCGAAAGACGGGCCGCCGTAGTACAGCAAAAAGAGTTGCACGAGAAACGGCGTGCCGCGAAACAGTTCGATATAGAGGCGCAACACGCCGCGCACCCAGCGTCCGCAAAAGAGTTGCAGCACCGCAATCAGAAAGCCGATCAGGATGCCGATCGCCACGCCCGCGGCCCACGTGCCGAGCGTCGTGGCGAGCCCCGCGGCGATCGGCTGCAGGTTGTGGGTGATGACGGCGGGATCGAGCTGTTGCATGGCGTGGTGTCGATGTCGAACTCAGGCGTGCTGCAAGCGGTATTCGGCGGCGTGCGCGACGAGCGCGAGCGCGCCGCAGATCACGAAGTAGATCAGCCCGGCCGCAACGTACGCTTCGAGCGGCCGATAGGTGCTGGCCGCGATGTTCTGCGCGGTGCGCGTCAACTCGGCCACGCCCACCACCGAGATCAGCGACGAAGCCTTGATGAGCAGCACCATTTCATTGACGAGCGAGGGCAGCGTCAAACGGAACGCTTGCGGCACGAGAATACGGCGCAGCATGTCGAACGGCGAGAGCCCGAGCATGCGCGCGGCTTCGAGATGGCCTGGCGGAACGCTGAGAAAACCGCCGCGCAGTATTTCGGCTATATACGAGGCTGAACACAGCGACACGGCGCTGAGCGCCGCCACGATCGGCGACACGTTAATGCCCGCGAACGGCAAGAGGTAGTACACGAGCAGCAACTGCACCAGCATCGGCACGCCGCGAAAGAAGAACACATAGGCGCCGCCGAACATGCGCGCGGCGCGGTTCGGCGAGAGCCGCGCGGCACACACGCCGATCGCGACGAAGAAGCCGATCAGGAGACCCGCCAGCGAAATGCCGATGGTGGCGAGCGCCGCGTGCAGCAGCAGCGGCAAGCCCTGGAGGAAGACGGTCGTGCTGAACATAAGCGTCGCACTCGCTGGAACGGGTAGGGCGATGCGGTTCTTGCAAAGGCCGCATCGCGTGCATCAGGACATGTGCAACATCAGCCGGTCAATAGTTCGGCGTGGGCATGGTGGTCGGCGCATCCATCGCGACGCCGAACCATTTCTTCTGCAAGGTCGCGAGACGTCCGTCGTTATGCATTTTCACGAGCGCGGCGTTGAAGGCATCGGCGAGCGGTTTGCTGTCCGCGTCTTTACGCAGGCAGTAGGCGAAGTACACTTTCGCGCCGAACGGCGGCTGCACCACGGCAAAGGTTTCCGGGCGCTGCTTGGCCACGTACGCGATGTTGGTCATGGAGTTCGCGACCGCCGCAATGCGGCCCGCAGCGAGGTCGGCGTAGGCCTGATTGTTGTCGACGTATTCGCGGATTTCAGGCGGCTTCGGCAGTGTGGCGACATAGGCCTTCAACTGGTCGAGTTGCGCCGAGCCCTTGCCCGCGCCGACCGTCTTGCCCGCGATATCCGACGATTGCTTGACGGACGAATCGTTCGCGCGTTTGAGCAGCGCGTCGGTGGCGTCCGCGACGGGCAGCGTGTATGTGTAGCGCTCCATGCGCGCCTTGGTGACGGTCAGCGGGCCGCCCACCATGTCGAACTTGCCGGCTTCGAGACCCGGCAGCACGCTCGGCCAGGGCAAGTCGATAAAGCGCACCTTCACGCCCATCTCCTTGCCGACTTCGGCGAACAGGTCCTTGTTGAAGCCGGCCTGTTGACCGTTTTCGAGGAAGTCGAAGGGCGCGAACTGCATCTCGGTGCCGACCACCAGTTCGCCGGCTTTCTTCACTTTGGCGAGCTGGTCTTCCGCGTGGGCGGCGACGCTTGCAGCGCACAACGCCAGCATGACCAAACGACACTTCCAGCCTGCAAGGATGCTCATGAGATTCTCCGGTTGGCAAAGCGGTGTCGCGCGAAAGTGGTGCATGAAACGAGTCCGGTGCGAACTCGGCGCGAGTCATGCGAGGCAGTATATACCGCAGTTTTCGCGCGAAATAAATAAACACGCGAGTAGAGAAAAGCCCTTATGCGAAGCGTTGCGAAGCAACTTGCGAGTGTGCTTTTGGCGGTATATACAACTGCAATGCACGAGGCGGGAATGCATCTTCCGCCGACGATTGAACCGCCCCTTTCATCAGCCGATTCGGCCGATCA
Organism: Paraburkholderia sp. BL18I3N2; assembly: GCF_003001875.1. Classification (NCBI taxonomy): domain Bacteria; kingdom Pseudomonadati; phylum Pseudomonadota; class Betaproteobacteria; order Burkholderiales; family Burkholderiaceae; genus Paraburkholderia; species Paraburkholderia sp. BL18I3N2. The sequence continues at coordinate 186,366 of NZ_PVNC01000010.1, read as the reverse complement.
AGCCGCATCTTCAGGAGCAGCGCGATGCCCGTGACCCGCATTCCGATCATCGATCTCGCCGGCGTTCGCGCGGGCGACCCGCAGGCGTTGCAGCGCGTGGCGCAGAAAATCCGCGAAGCGTGCACGACGATCGGCTTCTTCTACATCGTCAATCACGGCGTGCCGCAAGCTTCGATCGATGCCGCCGCGCAAGCCGCGCGACGCTTCTTCGCGTTTCCGGTGGAGACCAAGCGGCGCGCGGCGGTCAATCAGCGGCATCGCGGTTTCAACGCGCTCGGCGACGCGACCATGTATCAGGCCAAGCGTCCCGACTATAAGGAGTTCTTCAGCATCGGCCTCGAATTGCCGGAGGACGACCCCGACGTGCTGGCCGGCCAGGCGTTGCGCGGGCCGAACAATTGGCCGGACTTCATGCCGGAATTGCGTCCCGCGCTGTACGGCTACTACGAGGCGGTCGCTGAATGCGGCGCTGATCTGCTGCGCGCGGTGGCGGTGAGCCTCGGCGTCGACGAACACTTCTTTGCGCCGCGCTACACGAAGCGGATGCAGCGCACGCAGATGGTCTACTATCCGCCGCAGCCGCCTCAATCGGACGACGATCAGTTCGGCGTCGCGCCGCATACCGATTACGGATGCATCACGCTGTTGTGGCAGGATCAGGTGGGCGGCCTGCAGGTGCGCGAAATCGCCAACGATACGTGGGTGGAGGCGCCGCCGGTCGAGGGCAGCTTCGTGGTCAACGTCGGCGATCTGCTCGCGCGCTGGACCAACGACCGCTTCCGCTCCACCTTGCATCGCGTGATCAATGCGTCGGGTCGCGAGCGCTATTCGATCGCGACGTTTTATGATCCGACTTACGGCGCTTTGGTCGATCCGCGCGATCTTGGTACGAGTGACGCCGATCTCAAGTATCAGCCTGTCGCTGCGGGCGACTATATCCTCGGGCGTATCAACGACTCGATGGGCTATCGGAAGAAACGCGCCGCTGAAGGCGCGCAAGGAACCACTGCATGACAGACAACAGCACGGCGAATCAAGCCGCGCCGCTTTCGGCGACACTCGGCGCATTGCGCGCCGCGCTCGGTGAAGACAGCGTACGCGTGGGCGAGCAGATCGGCGAACGTGCGATGACCGACTGGACGCGTCACGAACCGACGCGACCCGCCGCCTTGCTGCTACCGCGCACCACGGAAGAAGTCTCGCGCGCGCTCGCTATTTGCCACGCGGCGTATCAGCCCGTGGTGCCGCAAGGCGGCATGACCGGTCTCGCGGGCGGCGCAATTGCGCGCGCCACGGATATTGCGTTGTCGCTCGAACGGCTGGCCGGTGTCGAGGAAGTCGATAGTGCGTCGGCCACGCTGACCGTGCGGGCGGGCACCACGTTGCAAGCCGCGCAGGAAGCCGCCGCTGAAGCCGGCTTTGAACTCGCGCTCGATCTCGGCGCGCGCGGTTCCTGCCAGATCGGCGGCAATCTCGCGACCAATGCAGGCGGCAACCGGGTGATCCAGTCGGGCACCGCGCGCGATCAGGTGCTCGGTCTCGAAGCCGTCCTCGCCAATGGCGATGTGTTGACGTCGCTCGGCAAGATGGTCAAGAACAATACCGGCTATGACCTGAAGCACTGGTTCATCGGCTCCGAGGGCACGCTCGGCGTGATCACGCGCGCGGTGCTGCGACTGCATCCGCAGCGCGCCGCACGCCATACGGCGCTGGTCGCGCTCGAAGGCTACGAAGCCGCCGTAAGCCTGCTGCGCCGTTTGACGACGCGCTTCGGCAACGATATCGGTGCGTTCGAAATCATGTGGCCGGACTTCTACGACTTCGGCGTGAAGCTGACCGGCACGCGTTCGCCGTTCGCCGACGCGCATCCGCTCTATGCGCTGATCGAACACGCCAGCTTCGACGCAGCCGACGACGGCGAGCGTTTCTCCGCCGCGCTGACCGAAGCGCTCGACGCGGGCGCGATCCGCGACGCCGTGATCGCGCAGTCGGTGGCCGACGTTCGCGCGCTATGGGCAATTCGCGAATGCACCGCAGAGTTTCCGGTGCGGCTCGACGCGATCAACTTCGACGTGAGCCTGCCGATCGGCGAGATCGGCGTCTTCGTGGACAATTGCCGTGCAGCGCTCGATCAGCGCTGGCCGGGCAACGCGTCGTATTTCTTCGGGCATATCGGCGATTCGAACCTGCATGTCACCGTGGACGGCCATTCGATTCCCGGCGTGGATCATCACGCGGTGTACGCGTTCGTCTATGACATGCTCGGACCGCTGCACGGTTCGGTGTCGGCGGAACACGGCATTGGTTTGCTCAAGCGCGAGTTCCTGCCTATCTCGCGCTCACCGGCGGAGTTGGCGGCGATGGCCGCGATCAAACATGCGCTGGACCCGCACGGCATTCTGAATCCGGGCAAGCTGTTCTGAGCGCGCTACGCCCCCAACGCGCTACGTCAATGCGCGTCCAGATACTTCACGATCACCGGATAGACATCCACCGCTGCGTTCTTCCCGAAGATGCAGTCGATGTGTCCATAGCCGGGAATGATGGTCCGCTCGTAGGGCTGCTCCGGGAAATGCTTGACCAGCATTTCGTAGGTGAGTTGCGTGCTGATCGGCAGATAGGTTTCGTTTTTATCGCCGTGGATGAACCCGATCGGCCGGCGCATACCCTCCAGTCCTTTCATGCCGTCGGTGCCGGTGAGATAGACATCCTTGCCTTCGGCATCGACCACCTTGTGTGCTCTCACCATCGCGGCCAGATGCTTGAATACGCCGACGTCGTGCACACCGAGAATTTCCTGCAGGTTCGAGTGGAGCGTCTGGTTCAACTGCTCATGCTCGTAGAGCAGGCCATACAGGAAGGTCGCGCGATGGCAGATCGGATTGCCGCAACCTTCCTTGTGATTGAGCGGGTAGAACTTGAGCGCTTCGTCGAGCAGGTTCTGCGGCCACGACTTGTGTTCCGTATAGGCGGTCACGTCGAGCAGGCCGAGATGTTCCATGAAGTCGGGAATATGCAGGCCGGCCTTGATCTTCTCCAGCGTGCCCGGCACCGGATGCGCCGACACTTGCGAAATGAGCACCGAGCGCACGCCCTCGAGTCCGGACAGCAGCGACATGGTCAGCGCCACGCCGCCCATGCAGTGCCCAAGCGCCTGAATTTCCGGCACGCCGGTCAATTCGCGGATCTTGGCGACCGCCGACGGAATGTCCTCGCGCGCCACCTTGTCGACATTGGTCGGCACGAACACGCTCGGCATTTCGATGCTGACGCGTAGATCCACGAGCCACACGTCGTAGCCGGCGGCGAACAGATACTCGACCATATTGGTCGCGATCAGGTCGGTGGAGTAGATGCGGCTCGATACGCCGGAGCCGTGAATCAGCAGCACCGGAGGCGCCGCTTTGCGCGCGGGGTCGTGATAGCGCGTGAGCCTGAGCTTGGTGCCGTCGGGCGTATCGAAGAAGACGATTTGCGGTGCCGGGGCTCGCAACGCGCGCTTCAGACGCGGCTCCGCTTTCGGGTCGAAATACTGCAAGGGTGCGGCCACGCCGCCGTATTCGGTGAACAGCACGCCCGCGAAAAACTTGCCGAACTTCAGGGTCCATTCGAGACGCGTCTTCAGATCGGGCGCGTGGGTGACTTCGAGCGTGCGCTGCTGCTTGAGGAAATTTTCCGGCGTGATGATCAGTGTCGCCTTGCCGAGCAGTGGCGCATCGGCTTGCGCCGACTCGCGGACCTCCGCATAGAGCGTGTTGGTCTGCTCCCATAGATTGATCGGCGAAGTGCGCGTGATGATCTTCTTGCCGCTCAGAAAGTACGTCTTGCCTTCGGTGGCGTTGAGCGTCATGCGGTAATTCATGTTGCGCTCGTCCACGTCCGACTCGTTGACCACGAACAGATTAAAGGTGCCGTTGGAGATCGTCATCGGCTGCGCGGAGAGCGCGGGGCACGTCAGCGTGCCGGCCGTTTGCGCCAGATGCTGCGGATTGCTGAGCATGTCGGCGAGATCTTCCGATTCGACGGTCAGCGTAAACTCCATCGGGCTCGCGGCCGCTTCGCCTGCAACGTTTGGCGTGTAGGTGCCGACCATCGTTTCGGTGAAGTGCAGGCCGATCTTCTGCGGCGAGGAGGGCGTCAATGACGAGGACGCGGCCTGCGGCGTCGGCGGAGGCGGCAAGGTCGGCGTAACGGCCGCGCCTTCCGCCGGCGCGGCGTTCAGTGGATGGGTGGCCAGCAGCAGCTCGCAATTGCGTTCGGCCAGCGCGGAAATTGTCAGCAGCGGATTGACGCCGAGCGACATCGGCATAACCGCGCCGTCCATCACATACAGGCCGTCGTGCACCGCGTTGCCCGTGGCGCCGCTGAACACGCGGCCCATATGATCGACCACGCCGTGTTCCGCATCTTCGCCCATGCCGCAGCCGCCGAGCGGATGCACGGTGACGGTGCGGTTGCCGAGAATATCGGTGGAAATCGGATTGCGCATGTATTTGCCGCCAAGCGGCACGGTCGCCCGCTTGAGCACCTCTTCGACCGCCTGGAAGATCGGCTGCTTGCCGGCGTTCTCCCACACGATGCGCGGCTGGCCTTTGTCGTCCACGTCGATCTCGCCGTTCTCGTCGTCATGCGCCATGACGAGGTAGCTTTGCGTGTGATGGAGCGCGCCGTGATAAGGGCCGCGTAGAAAGCTGGTCGCCACGCGGGCGTCATAGGCGAGCTGTTCCGCGACGGAGCGCGGCGCGACGTCCACCCCTACGAGCGGCGCGGCGGCGCCGAGCAGGCCGACCAGCGCCGCGCCCACCGGACCGGCGAGCGAGCCTTCTTCGATCACGTAGCCGTCTCTGACGTTCGGAGTCTTGCGATGATCGATGAGGCCGGTGATAGTCGGCCCGACCGGCGGAATCTCGCCTTTTTCATGCGCGCCCCAGCCGACGCCGTTGATCACCGGCTCGGTGTTGTAGGCGAAGGCGAGCACGTCGCCATTGCCGGTGAAGTGTTTGCCGAGCATGTTGGAGACGCTCAAGCCCTGCTTGCGTGAGCGCAGCAGCAACGCGGTCGAGCCGATCGTGCCGGCCGATACGATAACGATATCGGCGCTCACGAACAGATCCGGCGCGCCGAAGCTTTCGCGGCCGAGGCTCACCAGCTGGTAACCCACGACCCATTTCCCGGTGGCCGCGTCGCGCAGCACCGAATGGACGGCGGTCCCCGTGAAAATTTGCGCGCCGTGCGCGACGGCGTCGGGCAGATAGTTCATGTGCGTCGAATTCTTGGCGTCGTAATTGCAGCCGGAATTGCAGTCGCCGCAGCCGACGCAAGCCTTCTGCTCGACGCCCGCGGCATTCGTGCGGTCATCGAAGGTGACGGTGATCTCCGGACGCGAGAACTGGTCTTCCATGCCGAGCGCCTGCGCCGACCTTTCAAGTGCCTCCAATTTCGGCAAGGCCGGATAGCTCTGCGGCACCCGCGACGGTTCCAGCATCGCTCGCGCGGACGCGTACCCTTTGTCGCGTCCAGCCTTGTCGGCGCGCAAGGCGGCCGGCCAGCGCGGGTCGTCCCATAGGCGCGGGTCGGCTTCGAGCGCGACGTTCGCGTTGATCAGCGAGGTGCCGCCGAGACCGCAGCCGACTACCGCGTTCACATCGTCGTTCACATGCACTTCGAGCAACGCCAGCGGTGAGCCGATATGCGCCAGCGCCGTGTTGTACTGCACTTCTTCGGCGCCCTGAAACGGCGCGCGGGGAAATTCACCGGCCATGAACTCGCGCCCGCGTTCGAGCACGCACACGCGGCGCCCGGCGCGCGCCATCCGGCTTGCGGCGATCCCGCCGCCATAACCGGAACCCACCACAACCACGTCGTAATGCGCTTGGATTGCAGTCACGACGCTCGATAAGCGGTTCATCACGACCACCTCGTCTGGAATGGAATGCGGGGAAAGACAACCAGGACTTCGGAAGCAAGACGGCGTGCGGCGACAGCTTTTTTATCCTAGGCGGTGCGCGCTCACAAAAAAAGGCGCATCGTATGTGGCGCGCGGGCCGGCTGTGCCGCGTACGGGACGTCGTGAGAGGGTGCCGGGGCGCCGCGGGCGCACGGCCGCGTGCTATTACGCGGCCGCTTCATTCAATTCGCTGTCGCTCGATTCGGCGGCGAGCAGGTTCAGCGCGAGCAGAATCGCCGGGCGATTGTCGACCTCGATCTCGATGCCGAGTATGTCCGTGAGCCAGCGGCCAATCTTGGTATTCGAAAAATCCTCGGCGCCAGCCGTCTTCTTCATGGTGACGCCGAGCTTGACGGCGCGATAGTGATACGAGGGCACACGATGCTGCGCTGCGACCGCCGACAAACCGCCTTTGCCTTCCGAGCACCAGCCGAGGCTGCCGGCCAGCACGATCCGCTCCGGTTCGTCGAGACTTTCGATAAAGGCGCGCGCCGAGACCCGCACCCGCTGTTCGTCGAGGCCGTATTGCAGCAGCACGCTTTCCACCGGGTCTTCCAGCGCCTGCGCGTGCAGATCGATTTCCTGCGCCATGCCGTCGTTTTCCATCGATACGTTGCGTTGATGGCCGGCGCTGCGCAGGCAGTCGATCAGGTAGCGGCGGAAATACGCGCACAATGCGTAGCCATTGGACGGCGCGCTGTCGGCGCAGGCGTGGGTTTCGGTGTGGCCCGGCGCGAGACGCAGCACCTTGGCGTAAATGAACTGGGCGACCAGTTCTTCCTTATCCTCGCCGAGCGCCTGCAGTTCGAGCGGGTGATAGGTCCGCAAAGCCCGCTTGACCAGTTCGACCATCGACACCATTTCGTCGCCGGACAACCGGGTACGCCGGCGCCACAAATCCGGCAGGATTGCATCGTCGAGATTACGGACGAATGCGTGGCTCGGAACTGCGCCCATGAAAACCTCCATAAGGGGAAAGGCAAGGAGCGCGGTGAGCCTGAACTGCAGGCGGGGTGTGAATGTTGAAGCTTTGAGGCCGCGCTGGAATGTGAAGCCAGTATGGTTTCCAGCGGCGGCTTCGCCTATATGGATTAAGTGGTAGCTGATGGGTAAACTGCCGGGTAAACCATCCGGCAAAGTGCATCTTATTCGTCTGAAGTAAGACGGGCTGGCACCGGAAAAATTGCATCGCACTGCGCCTGCGCAGTTGCATCGCAGACGCAGAGCCGCGCCGTATCCGAAGTGTCCGATGCGGTTCGCGCCGCTTGCGTCGCCGCGCTTCCGATCCACATAACCGAATTTGCCGAGTCCGAGGAGACCGCGTGATGCGGGCCGACCCGATCCAGCGTGCCATCGACGAAGACCTGGTGCGCGTGCTGTACGCGCAAGATCCGATCGCTTTCTTTTCGCACTGGTTTTCGATCGCGGTGCTGGTGTCGATTTACTGGCCGAACATACCGTCGCCGCCGCTCTTTATCGCGTGCTTCGGTTTCTATGCCGCGGCCAATTGCGCCAGTCTCGCGCTGTGGCTCGTCAACCGCCGTTATCCGCAACTCGTCTCGCCGCGCGGCTGGATCATTCTTCACGCGGTGCGCGGCATGCTGCTCTACAGCGGGCCGGGCTTCGCCGTGTGGTTCGCGTTCCAGAGCCCGCAGTCGGACCTGCCGCTGCTGCACACAGTCATGCTCGTCACGCTGGCCGCCGGTGTGTTCATGTCGAATGGCTTCGACCTGCTGAATTTCTCGACCTCGATCCCGTTTCTGCTGTTTCCTTCGATCGTCATGCATTTCGGCACGCATACGTTCGACCGCACGCTGCTGGCCATCGTCCTCGCGTTTTTCTTTTGCGCGATCAACGTCTATGCGCTGAGTTACCGCAAGCTGTTCCAGCAGGTCGTACAGGCGCGCGTCGATCAGCAATATCTGGCGGAGTCGCTGGCCGCGCAAAAACGGGTGGCTGAAGAGGCGAGTCTCGCCAAGACGCGCTTTTTCGCGGCTGCCAGCCACGACTTGCGCCAACCGCTGCATGCGATCGGCCTGCTCGCCGCCTCGCTGAACGACACGGCGGCGACACCCGTGCAGCACGCGAAAACCGCCGAGCACATCGTCTACAACGTCGAGGCGCTGAACCAGTTGTTCAACCAGGTGCTCGATCTGGCGAGACTCGAAAGCGGCGTGACCCAGGTGATCCGGCTGCATTTCCGGTTGTCCGAACTGTTCGAGCGGGTCGGCAGCCAGTACCGTCCGCAGGCGGCCGCCAAAGGGCTCGCGCTGCGCATCGCGCCGACCGCGATGGTGGTGCACGACGACCCTGTGCTGCTCGAACGTGTGCTGAGCAATCTGCTGTCGAACGCCGTGCGTTATACCGAGGACGGGGCGATCTGGTTGGGCTTGCGCCGCGCCGGGCGGCAGACGGGCGGCTTTATCGAAGTGCGCGACTCGGGCATCGGGATTCCCGCGGAGGAGCACGCGCGCATCTTCGAGGAGTTCTATCAGGTCGCCAATCCGCAACGCGACGCGCGCCAGGGGCACGGCCTCGGCTTGCCGACGGTCAAGCGGCTGGTCGAGATGCTCGGCGGCGAGTTGCAACTGCGTTCGGCGCCGGGTCGCGGTTCGGTGTTCCGTTTTCCGGTGCAGGCGGGCGACCCCGGCGGCGTCGTGGCGAGCCTGAACGAAGCGGTGGCCGGCGGTCCGTCGGCGCAAGGGCGGCACGTGCTGTGTATCGACGACGATCCGTCGATTCTCGAAGGCCTGGTGAGTCTGCTGGGCCGTTGGGGTTGCAGCGTGCTCGGCGCGCGCGACGAGGCCAATGCGCTGGCGGCGCTCGAAGGCGGCTTCGTGCCGGATGCCGTGCTGTGCGACTACCAGTTGGCGAATCACCGAACCGGCGCGCAGGCGCTTACGGCCGTGCGCAACGTGCTCGCGCGCGCGGGGCACGACAACGTGGTGACGCTGCTGATCACGGGCGACATGGCGTCGGCCGAACTGGCGGCGCTCGCCTTGCAGGGGATTCCAGTGCTTCACAAACCGGTCACGCCGGCGCGCTTGCGGCGCACGCTGGAGATGCTGTGGCAGCAGGCCGAACTGGACAAAGGGCGGGCGGCCGCGGCGCTGGCATTACGCGTGGGTCAAACGGGAAACGTAGTGGGAAATGAAGCGGGCGGCCGGGTGGTGAGTGGTGCGATGGCCGCTCCTGGGAGCGCGGCGCAAGGGGACGCGAGAATGGGATCGAAGAGCGAGCCGCAAAGCACGCTGACCCAAAGCACCCAGTCGCAAAGCGAAGCGCAGAAGTAGAGGCGCTTCGGGAAGGGAGAGGCGAACGGGAGAAGGAGGGGCGCACAGCAGCAGGCGCACAGCAGAAGGAGAGGCGCATAGCAGAAGGACAGGCGCACAGCAGAAGGACAGGCGCACAGCACAACGACAGGCGAACCGCAAAGTGATGGCGCGCCTGGTCGACATAGCGGCGCGGACGCCGCCGTCGCCGATCTTGCGCTACAAGGTTTTCCCGGCTTCCAGCCAGCCGTTGATCACGGCGATCGCAGTCGACCGGTTATGCACACCGAGCGCCCGGAAGATCACCGACAAATGCACCTTCACCGTACCTTCCGCGACGCCCAGATCGCGCGCGATCATCTTGTTGGTCCAGCCGCGATGCACGAGCCGCATGATGTCTTGCTGACGCGGCGACAAATTCTCCAGCAGATGCTGCTGGTGCGGCTGAAGTGCCTGGATCTGCGTGAGGGGTTCGGTGAGCGTGGCGCCGCCGCCCTGGCTGGGCGCGTGCGCACCGGCCGGAGACGCATGCTGCGACGCCGGTTCGGCGAGCGCTTCGGCACGCGCGGGCGCGGCTTGCGCGTCGCGCGAGCCCAGCAGGCTGAGCGCTTCCATCGGCACATAGGCGCCGCCTGAGAGCACCAGTTCGATAGCCTTGAGCATGACGCTGGCGGGCTGGCGCTTCGGCACGAAACCGAGCGCACCGGCGGCCAGCACCGCGCGCATTTCGTCGGGCGATTCTTCGGCGGAGAGAACGACGAGCGGCAGCGCGGGATTCGCCTTCAACAGCACTTCGAGCGATGAAGCGCCGCTCATGCCGGGCATATGCAGATCGACAATGGCGAGATCGTGATCGGCGTCGGGACGCGCGAGCAGGGCAAGCGTCTCCCAGTTGTCGGCTTCGTCGAACTGGGCGTCGGGATCGAGGCCGCGCAGCATGCCTTTGACGCCTTGCCGGATCAGTTCATGGTCGTCGGCTACAAGAAACTTCATGATGTCTCCGCGAGTCGGGCCTGCCCGATGTGGGCTACCGCCGTTATAGGGTCTCGTTTTACTTCTAGCCTCGTGAATCGCATCATTGCCGCCCACCCCGCGATCATATGCCTGATCGGTGCCGCGGCGCATCTTCCGGCGAGTTCCTCGAAAGGACTTCCGCCGGGACGCCGCCAAATGCCAGTTTATTTGTTAAATCGCCGTCCGTTCCGATGCACCGCATGATGTCCAAAGCAGGTCTCTCGCACACAGGTTTTCGGCTTGCTTGGTAGACGAGCCGATTCGCCCTTTTTTGAAGGCGTCCATGCAGGATTCCGAAGGTTATGCGCGCCGGATCGAAGCGCGCTGAAACAGCGTCTATTTGACTGCAAATAACGTCGCATTCATCAGAATCTTGAATGCGAATCCGAGTGACATCGCCGAGCCCACGCCGAAGCACCAGAGCGCGATGAACCAGAGCCAGCCCGGCAGTTTGCGCGCCGGCGCCGCGGTCGCCGGCGATGCGCCGTGGGTGGCGCCGTGAGTGGCGCCGGAGCTCGTCTGCTTAGTGATAGTGATGTTGGTCGCCATGCCGCACCTTGCCGCGAAATACCCAATAGCCCATTGTCGTGTAGGCGATGATGATGGGCAGAATCACCGCTGCGCCAACCAGCGTGAACATCTGGCTCGAACGTGGCGCGGCCGCTTCCCACAGGGTCATGCTCGACGGAATCGCATACGGCCACAAGCTCACCAGCAGCCCCGCGTAGCCGAGCAGCACCAGCAGCAGCGCGAGCGCGAACGGCGTGTTGTGATGCCGCTCACGCACCGCGCGATGCATGAGGAATGCCGCGACCGCCACGAGGAACGGCACCGGCAGCAAACGATAGAACAGGCCGTCGTGGAACCAGCGTTGTGCGATGTTGGGATCCTGCAGCGGCGTCCACAGGCTGACCATCGCGACGAAGCCGAGCAGCACGACCGTCAGCGGCCAGACCACGCGATGCAGGCGGCGCTGCAGGTCGCCTTCGGTCTTCGCCACCAGCCAGCAGCAGCCGAGCAGCGCATACGTGACCACGAGTCCGAGGCCCGTGAGCAGGCTGAACGGCGTGAGCCAGCCGAAGGCGTCGCCGGCATACGCGCCGTCCACTACGGGAATGCCTTGCAGGAACGCGCCCAGCGCAATGCCCTGAAAGAAGGTCGCGCCCGCCGAGCCGCCGATGAACGCGAGGTCCCACAGATGCTTCGTACGATTAGCCTTGGCGCGAATCTCGAACGACACGCCGCGAAAGATCAGGCAGACGAGCATGAAGATCAGCGGCAGATACAGCGCGGACAGCACGGTCGAGTAGACCGCGGGAAACACCGCGAACAGACCGGCGCCGCCGAGCACCAGCCAGGTCTCGTTGCCGTCCCACACCGGCGCGACGGTGTTCATCATCAGGTCGCGTTCCTTCTCATCGGGGAAGAACGGGAAAACGATGCCGATGCCCAGATCGAAGCCGTCCAGCACCACATACATGAAAAGGCCCAGCGCGATGATCGCGGCCCACACTACGGTTACGTCCATGTTCTTTCTCTATCGCAAGTAGCTGATGAAGCAGGGTGGTTCAGGCGGCGTCGATCATGTGATCGGCGGCGGAAAGCGGGCGGCGCGCGGTTTGGTTCGGCAGGCGCGCCGGCGCTTCGTGCGGCGTGTGTCCGGGCAGCGCGGGACCCGCGCGCATCAGCTTGAGCATGTAGTAGACGCCGGTGCCGAACACGAGGAAGTACACCACCACGAAGGTCATCAGCGAAATGCCGACCTGCTGCGTGGTGAGCGGCGACACGGCTTGCGAGGTGCGCATCACGCCGTACACGACCCACGGTTGACGGCCCGCTTCGGTGGTGACCCAGCCGGCCAGCAGCGTGATGAAACCCGTCGGTCCCATTGCCACGGCGACGCGCTGGAACCACTTCGATTCGAACAGGCGGCCACGGCGGCGCAGCACCCACGCGGCCACCGACATCAGGATCATCAGCACGCCGAGGCCGGCCATGATGCGGAAACTCCAGAACACCACCGTCGAGTTCGGCCGGTCCTGCGGCGGGAATTCTTTAAGGCCGCGAATTTCGCCGTCCCAGCTATGCGTGAGGATCAGGCTGCCGAGATGCGGAATCGACACGGCGTAGCGCGTGGTTTCCGCCTGCATGTCGGGAATGCCGAACAGGTTCAGCGCGGTGCCGCCTTTCTCGGTGTCCCACAGACCTTCGATCGCCGCGATCTTGGCGGGCTGATATTCGCGCGTGTTCAAACCATGCTGATCGCCGACGAACGCCTGGATCGGCGTGAGGATCAGCAGAAGCCAGAGCGCCATCGAGAACATTTTCTTGACGGCCGGATCGCGCCTTCCGCGCAGCAGATGCCAGGCGCCCACCGCCGACACGACCAGCGCCGCGACGATGAACGCCGCGAGCGCCATATGCGCGAGCCGGTACGGAAACGACGGGTTGAAAACGATCTTGAACCAGTCGAGCGGCACGACGCGGCCGTTGACGACTTCGAAGCCTTGCGGCGTTTGCATCCAGCTATTGGAAGCGAGAATCCAGAAGGTCGAAATCAGCGTGCCGATCGCCACCATCAGCGTGGCGCCGAAGTGGGCGCGCGGACTGACGCGCTGCCAGCCGAACAGCATGATGCCGAGGAAGCCCGCTTCGAGGAAGAACGCGGTCATCACTTCGTACATCAACAGCGGACCGGTGACAGGGCCGGCGAAACTGGAGAAGCCTGACCAGTTGGTGCCGAACTGATAGCTCATCACCACGCCGGAAACCACGCCCATGCCGAAGGCCACGGCGAAGATCTTCGACCAGAACAGACAAAGGTCTTTGTAGTACGGCTTGCGGGTTTTCAGCCAGCGCCATTCGAGCACCGCGATGAAGCTGGCGAGGCCGATGCTGAGCGCCGGAAACACGATGTGGAACGAGACGGTGAACGCAAACTGGATGCGGGCGAGATCGAATGCCGATAGAGCGGAGTTCATGAGCGTGACGTGCTTGAAGTGCGTGGGGTCCGCGAGGGCGGACTACGCGCGTCGACCGTTGTCGGTGCGCACTGCGCTGGGCAGATGGCGCAAGCGTAGGGGATGGTCGATTTTTTTGCTGCGACGCGACGTGCGTCAAAGAACCACCTTGTTTTGTGGCGATTTTCTTTTTTGGGATGGCAAACCGTTGATGGATATCAAGTTTTTCTGATCGCTCTTGCTGAGCACGATGCGGGCGCCTCTGCGCTTTGACTGTGCAACTGCGGCAATCGACCGCGCTGCAGCATTGTCGCGGGGACGGGTTCGAGTACGCGTCTGACCCGAGCTTGCGGTTTTCCCGCGGCAGCCACCGCGCTTACATGGCGGTTCGATCGGCAAGGCGATGTTCGCAATTGGATTGGCTCGCCATCAACCGACAATCCCTCCGTCCGAACCGACTTTCCATGCGCGCGGCGGCTAGCCAATAAGCCCGTTTGCTCATACCATGCAGTCAGCCAGACGGCAGCGTTTTTCAAAAGAGAGCATGCTCCTTACGCGTGCACGCCGCGTGGCCAGTCCAGCATTTTTTCCCGTTATTCGCTTCGAATAGTCATAGCCGACGTAACGGCCGGACGGCCCGGCGCGTCGCGAATCCGTCATTAACGTGTGGTGCAGCGCATGCGGTGCCTGAATGAGCTTCATGTCGCGTGCCGCGCGAATGGTTCGAGAAGCCACGCTTCATCCACCTGCCGGCAACGGCAGACTTCAACTACAAGGAGTCAGCAGATGAGCACGATCAAGACGAAAGACGGTACGAGCATTTTCTACAAGGACTGGGGCAAGGGTCGCCCGGTCGTTTTTTCGCACGGCTGGCCATTGAGCGCCGATGCCTGGGACGCGCAGATGCTGTTTCTCGGCAGCAAGGGGTTTCGCGTGATCGCGCATGACCGGCGCGGACATGGCCGCTCGGAGCAGACGTGGGACGGCAACGACATGGACACCTACGCCGACGACCTCGCGGCGCTGATCGAACACCTCGATCTGCAGGACGCCACGCTCGTCGGCCATTCGACGGGCGGCGGCGAAGTCGCGCATTACATCGGCCGCCATGGCACGCAACGCGTCGCGAAGACCGTGCTGATCGGCGCGGTGCCGCCATTGATGCTAAGGACCGAGAGCAATCCGAACGGCACGCCGATCGATGTGTTCGACGGTATCCGCAAGGGTGTGGAAGACGATCGCTCGCAGTTTTTCAAGGATCTCGCGCTGCCGTTTTATGGCTACAACCGGCCGGGCGCAAAGGTGTCGCAAGGCGTGATCGATTCGTTCTGGGTCCAGGGCATGGCCGGCTCGATCAAGGGGCTTTACGACTGTGTCAAGCAGTTCTCCGAAGTCGACTACACCGAAGACCTGAAGAAGATCGACGTGCCAACCCTGGTGCTGCACGGCGACGACGACCAGATCGTGCCGATCGATGCAGCCGGCCGTCTGACCGCGAAGATCGTGAAGAACGCCACGCTCAAGGTGTATCCGGGTGGCCAGCACGGCATGTGCACCGTCGAGGCCGCCAAGGTGAACGGCGACCTGCTGGAGTTCATCGGGTTGTAACGCGATGCTTCGGTGATGTGTTGATGCCGCGAGTGCGGCGGGTCGCGAACAAGCACGCGCGCCCGGGCGCACTCGAAACTGAACCGCGGGCCGTGCACGCCCGCGGTTCGAGCCGCTTCAGGCGGTCGGCCAGCCGATCCGCGCCGCTCGCCGCAATGACGAGCGCACCACCAGCCGGTGGAACGGCGCGATCGCGAGAATATAGAAACGGCCGAGCCGATTGTGGCAATGCACGACGGTCGACAGGATCAGATAGCGCGAGCGGTCTTCACGCGTGCCACGGGTCTGCTGCAGCAGTGAAACCCGGAAGTCGAGATGACGGTCGTTCTCGCCAAGGATGATCTCGTGCGCGCTGCGCGTGTAGATCCTGAAGATGTCGAGGCGCTCCCTTGCTGCGGCAGGATCCTTGATGCTGCGTAACTGCCTGGCAGTCTTCAAGCCGACACGCGCGACGATCGCATCGCGCACGCTCATCAGCTTCGCGATCCAGCCCGCCTGATGCGCGAACACGAAGCGCGCGAGCAATTCCGGATCGTCGATGGCATTCTCGGGCAGGCGGACGGCGTACGCGTCGGCGAGGTCCGGCGCGTCGTACAAACGCGCGACGCCTGATTCAGCCGGCAGGGCGACGGAACGCACGGAACAGTGGGCAGTGAGCATGGTGGCGTGCGGCGCTAAGTGATGAATCGAAAAGGGCGCTGCGCCGGATCGCGGCGGCAGGGCGGCTTAAGAGTGAGCGCATCAAGTCTACGCGCTTGTGGGCGTCTTGCGCGAGGCCGGCGGACACGGTCATCACATCGCGGATTTCAAGCAAAATACGTACTTGCAGTCATACGATGTCGCATAAATCATGCAAACGTAGTTGATTGTTTTGTCAGAAAAATCTCGATATCACGATGCCGGCATAAGGGTAAGTGCCTAATTGAAATCCGGTCTCGCATCGCCGATAGTACGTTATCGTACAACTATCGCTAGCTCGGCAGACACTGGCGTCACAACAGAAGCGAGTGCTGTACCCCAGTTCGATCGCGCGCGGCGCAGGAAAGGAACCTTATGAAGAAGATTGCTCTGAGTGGAGCCGGTGGCCAGCTAGGCTCCGTGGTGCGCGCCGCGTTGATCGCGCGCGGCACGCCGTTGCGTTCGGCGGCGGGCTCGAAGGCCCTTGTGCCGCTCGTCGACGGCGAGGACGTGATGCACGGCGACCTGCGCGATCCGGCGGTCGTGGATCGTCTGCTGGAAGGCGTCGACGTCCTGATTCATTTCGCGGGCACGAGCGTGGAGCGTCCGCTGCCCGAGATCATCGAAAACAATCTGCGCGGACTCGTCGAAGTGTACGAAGGCGCGCGCCGGCAAGGCGTGAAGCGCATCGTGTTCGCCAGCTCCAATCACGCGATCGGCATGTATCCGGTCACCGAGCATCTGAGCCTCGATTGCGAACTGCGCCCGGACGGCTTTTACGGACTGAGCAAGGTGTGGGGCGAAGCGCTCGCCAGAATGTATTGGGACAAGCACGGCATCGAGAGTGTTTGCGTGCGCATCGGCAGTTGTCTCGAACGGCCGACCGAGCCGCGGCATCTCAGCACCTGGTTTGGTCACCGCGATCTGCTGCATTTCCTCGACCGTTGCGTCGAAGCAGAGAACGTAGGTTTCCTGACCATCTGGGGCGTCTCGGCCAACACGCGCAGCTGGTGGGACAACAGCGGCGCCGAACGTCTGGGCTATCAGCCGACGCAGGATGCCGAGCTCTACGCCGAAGAAATCCTCGCGCGGCCGAATCCGCTCGACGCGCTGGGCCAGCGCTTCCAGGGCGGCAGCTTCGTGGGTATCGATTATTCGCGCGATGACGCCGCAGCGGAGGGCTCGGCCGCTTCCGCCACGCGGCCTGTTTGAGCCGTTCAGGATTACGAGGAGACGCAGCAATGAAGATCAAGGGCATCCGCTGGTGGATGGTCAGTCTGGTCGCGGCCGGGCTCATTATCAATTACCTCGCGCGCAACACGCTGTCGGTCGCGGCGCCGACGTTGATGAAAGACCTCCACATCACCACCGAGCAGTATGCGCACGTGGTCGTGGCATGGCAGCTTTGCTATGCATTCATGCAGCCGGTGGCGGGCTTCCTGCTCGATACCGTCGGCACGAAGATCGGCTTCGCGGCGTTCGCGCTCGCCTGGTCGCTGGCGTGCGCCGCGGCGGCGTGGTCGACGGGCTGGCGCAGCCTCGCGTTCTTCCGCGGCCTGCTCGGCATCGCCGAGGCGGCTGGCATTCCGGCCGGCGTCAAGGCGACGAGCGAGTGGTTCCCCGCCAAGGAGCGCTCGGTCGCGATCGGTTGGTTCAACATCGGCTCGTCGATCGGCGCGTTGCTGGCGCCGCCGCTAGTGGTGTGGGCGTTGCTGCACGGCGAATGGCAGTTGGCTTTCGTGATAGTCGGCGTGGCCGGGATCGTGTGGAGCGTGGTGTGGATGGTGCTCTACAAGCATCCGCGCAATCAGAAGCTGCTGGGCGATGCTGAGCGCGATTACATTCTCAGCGGTCAGGAAGCGAAGCACAGCGACGCGGGCGCCGCCAGGCGCAACTGGATCGCCATGCTCGGCAGCCGCGATTTCTGGGCGATCGGCATTCCGCGCATTCTGTCCGAGCCGGCATGGCAGACCTTCAACGCGTGGATTCCGCTGTACATGATGACCGAGCGTCACATGAACCTGAAGGAAGTCGCGCTGTATGCCTGGATGCCGTTTCTCGCAGCCGACATTGGCTGCGTGCTGGGCGGTTATCTCAGCCCGCTGTTTCACAAGTACGCCAAGGTGTCGCTGTTCACGTCGCGCAAGATGGTGTTCGTGGTCGGCGCGCTGTTCATGATAGGACCGGCCTGCGTGGGCCTCGTGGCGAGTCCTTATGTGGCGGTGGCGCTGCTGTGCGTCGGCGGTTTTGCGCATCAGACCTTGTCGGGTGCGCTGTACGCGATCACGTCCGATATGTTCGGCAAGAACGAGGTCGCGACGGCGACCGGCATGGGCGGCATGGCGGGTTATCTGGGCGCGGCTGCGTTCACTGCGCTGTTCGGCGTGCTGGTTACGCAGATCGGGTATAGCCCGCTGTTCGTGGTGCTGGCGGTGTTCGATATTATCGCGGCCGGTGTGGTCTGTCTGCTGGCGAAGAGCGCCGACAAGACGCCCGAGCCGCGCTGGACGCCGGCGAGTGCCGTGGCCAAATGAGTCCTACTTGGTTGCAGTGAATTCCGGATGCTGATCTGTCGGGCCGGAAAATGAAATGGCGGCGCTTTCGGGCGTCGCCATTTTTTTGCCTTGTTCGCTGCGTGTTCTGAATCTTCACGGCTGGACGAAGCTCGCGCTTCGCCCGGCCGTTCAACGGCTTGCTGCTTAACGCTTATCGACGACCGTCGTGTTGTAAGTCGTCGCGCCGATCACCACGTTGCTCAACGTAATGCCGTTCACGTTGTACGCGTAGATCGGTCCAGGCGTCGTCGCACTCGCGGGTCCGGCCGAAACCGCCGTGCCCAGATTGCAGTTCGAGATCGTCACACCGCTGATCGGCGGAATGGTCGGCGTCGGGGCCGCGCCGTTGTAATCGAACGCGACGGGTCCTTGCGCGACGATCGCCTGAAAGCACGAGCCGGTCACGCCGTTGAGCGTCACGTTGCTTGCCGTCACGTTCGAGATGTTCACGTTCTGCACGACTGCCGCACGGATTCGAATGGCGTCGTTCGCCGGCTGATAGTCGCAGTCGAACGTGATCAGCCCGCCCTGTGCCGCCGACGGATTGGCCGCGCTCGCCGTCACGACGCCGAGCGGCACCGTGGCGTTGATCGGACTGCCGCTCAGCAACGCGCTGCCGTAGCCCGCGCCCTTCAGGCTGACACCGTTCGGCAGCGTGACCGTATCGACATAGAAGTTCTTCACGAAGCCGCCGCGATTCATATTCGTCTTGATGCGAATCGCGATGTTCAGCGGATTGGTCGCCCAATTCTGATTCAGCATCTGCAAATTGCGGGCGTAGATGTTCTGCACGCCGCCGCCCATTTCGCTGCCGAGCGTGATGCCGCCGTGGCCGCTGTTCATGATGCAGTTCTGGATCACGTGATTCTGCGCGGGGCCGTATTGCGTATCCAGATCCTTGCCCGACTTGATCGCGATGCAGTCGTCGCCAGTGTTGAACGTGACGCTGTCGCACAGCACGTTGTTACATGCGTCCGGATCGAAGCCGTCGTTATTCGGGCCGATGCTGTTGGTCGTCACCCCGCGAATCACGACGTTCTTGCAATCGGTCGGATGATGCTGCCAGAACGGCGTGTTGTTGGTGGTGTAGTTCTCCATCAACACATTCGTGCAGCCGATGAACTCGACCATGCACGGACGCAGGTAGTGCCCAATGCCGAAGACGCGCTGCGCGATAGGCACGCCGGCTTCGGAAAGAGCGGGCAGATAGTTCTGGTCCTCCTGCCAGGGTGTCGTGGGACTGGTTAGTTGCGCATACAGCGCATCGGAAATGCCCGGTGCGGCGGTATTCAGATCGACGTTCTTCGGATTCAGATACACCTGCGATGGCGTCGACGAATTCACGCAACCGTACGCACCATTCGATCCCTTGAAGGTCCACCAGCACGTGGCGGTGTTGCCGCTGCCGGCGAACGGCGTCATGGCTTGCCCGTTGAGCACCGAGGTCGCGTCTTCGCCGGTCAGCGCGATGTTGGTCTGATTGCGCGCGTACACCGGCGAGCCGTAGTTCAGGCAATCGTTCGCCTGCCAGCGGCTGTAGAACAGATTGCCGTTGGCGCCGCACGCAACCGGGCCGTCCTTCGCGTAATCGGCGGGGTTCGGGCTGAAGTAGATCGTGCAATTCGCGCTGAGGTGGAAGTTCACGTTGCTTAGCAGCACGATTGGTCCGGCGCAGTACCACGTGCCCGCCGGCACGACCACGCGTCCGCCGCCCGCGGCGTTGCAGGCCTGGATTGCAGCGAGAAACGCGGGGCGCGAGTCGAACGACGCTGCCGCGTTGGTCTGGTTCGAACCGGGACTCGCGACCGATGCCGAGCCTGTGTACGGATTGGTCGCGGCGACGACAGCGCACGGTACGGCGCCGTACTGCGTGACCACGAAATCGCGGGTGGGAAACATCGACTGGGTAATGCCTTGCAGGGACGCGATGATCTGTGCCGCGGCGCCCGAGGTGCCCCAGATCGGATCCTGCACGACCGGCGGCGTGGTTGTCCCGCCATTGACGGAACCGCCGCAAGCGGACAGACCGCCGAGCAGTGTCGCGCCCGCCGACGTTCCTGCCAGCACGATAAACGCGCGGCGGCCGGGCGAATTCGGTTCAGCCTGGCCGGGTGTTTTCGATGTTGCCCGCTTGCCGCTGGTTTTATCTATGTTTGCCACGGATGTCTCCTTGCCCTTTGCGGGCGTTGTCAGTAATCGCTGCTACTTTTGGAATGCAGATGCAGGTCATCGAAGCCGTTTGTTTACGTAAGGTATCCTTAATATTTGTAAAAAGCTCCGCCTATGAAGACGATGCAACTTTTCTCAACTCACGGCGAAGCGGGCGAACGCACGAATGCGCCGCTGCGTCTTGCTAACTTCCAGGGCAAGCGGAGCGGCGCATCAAAAAGCGGCGTGCGGCTTAGGCGGGTTTCTGGCCAATCTCGTGATCGGCGAGGAATTCGAGCGCGCGCACCATCGCCGAGTGGTCCCACGCCTTGCCACCGTGCGCCACGCACGCGTTGAACAGCGCCTGGCAGGTGGCGGTGTTCGGCAGCGACACGCCGAGCGATTGCGCGGTCGAGAGCGCGAGGTTCAGATCCTTCTGGTGCAGCTCGATACGGAAGCCCGGATCGAAAGTGCGTTTGGTCATGCGTTCGCCGTGCACTTCGAGAATGCGCGACGATGCGAAGCCGCCCATCAGCGCTTCACGCACGCGCGCCGGATCGACGCCGGCCTTGGATGCGAGCAGCAGCGCCTCGCCCACAGCCTCGATCGTCGCGGCGACGATCACCTGGTTGGCCACCTTGCACACCTGGCCGGCGCCGACGCCGCCGATCAGCGTGACGTTCTTGCCCATCATGTCGAAGAGCGGCTTGACGGCATCGAAGGTCGCGGTTTCGCCGCCCACCATGATGGTGAGCGAGCCGGCCTTGGCGCCGACTTCGCCGCCGGAAACCGGCGCATCCAGATAGTCCGCGCCGCTCTCGCGCACGCGGGCCGCGAACTCTCGGGTGGCCATCGGCGAAATCGAGCTCATGTCGACCACGGTTTGTCCCGCGCGCAACACGCTCGCGAGACCTTGCTCGCCGAACAGAACGCGCTCGACGTCGGGCGTATCCGGCACCATGATGAAAATCACGTCGGCCTGCGCGCCCACCGCGGCGGGGCTGTCGCACGCGACGGCGCCTGCCTGGACGAGATCGTCAGGCACGCCGCTGCGCGTGAACGCCGCCAGCGCGACGCCGTTCTTGAGAAGGTTCGCGGCCATGGGCTTGCCCATGATGCCGAGTCCGATAAAGCCTGCTTTTTGCATGGAATGCTCCGAAGATGTCATGGCGGCCGCTTTACTGCTGGCCCGCCTGTTTCTGCATGAAGTGTTTCTGAACCGTCTGCGCGGCGCCTTTCAGCAGCCCCATATCCGCGCACACCGCGACGACGCGGCAGCCCATGGAAATATAGCGCTCGGCGTCCGCCTGCACCGGCGCGAGGATGCCGCTCGGCTTGCCCGCGGCCTGCGCGCGTTCGAACACGTGCGCGATCGCCGCCTGCACGTCCGGATGATTCGCGTTGCCGAGCTGGCCGTAAGCGGCCGCGAGGTCGGACGGGCCGACGAACACGGCGTCCACGCCGTCCACGGCGAGAATCTCGTCGATCGCGTCGACGGCCTTGCGGCTTTCTATCTGCACGATTACGCAGACATTGTCGTTGGCGAGGCTAAAGTAGTCGGGCACGGTCGCGTAGTGGTTGCCGCGATGACTTACCGACACGCCGCGAATGCCCTGCGGCGGGTAGCGCGTGGCGGCAACGGCGCGGGCCGCGTCGTCGGCGCTTTCCACGAACGGCACCAGAAAATTCGAGAAGCCGCTGTCGAGGAGGCGCTTGATGAACACGCTGTCGTTGGCGGGCGGCCGCACGACCGGTGCGCTGGCGCTGTCCTTGAGCGCCATCAGTTGAGGAATCAGCGTGAGCACGTCGTTCGGCGCGTGCTCGGCGTCCAGCAGCATCCAGTCGAAACCGACAATGCCGAGCAGCTCGGTGACGATCGGGCTGGCGAGCGACGCCCAGCAGCCGATCAGGGTTTCACCGCCGCGGACTGCCCGGCGGAAACTATTGGGTAAGGGCTGGTAAGGTGTGATGGCTGGCATGGGCTGGTTTCCTCGCACGGCAATGGATCGGGCAAGCTTCGACGACGGCTCCATACAAGTTATAGGTCGTCGTATGTCTTGATTGCAGAGTAGCACTGGCCTCGCTGATTGTAATGGTCACGTTAACCCGAATTCCTCGCCAGGCAAGCGTTTCAGCTTGCGCGCATGTCTCGGAATGTTGTAGGATGACCTATATCTTAAGCCTTCACTCAAGGAAAGCAAATGACAATTACCGGCGAAATGCTGATCGGCCGCAAAGCGGTGCGCGGCGAGGAAAAACCATTGC
This sequence comes from Paraburkholderia sp. BL18I3N2, assembly GCF_003001875.1. Classification (NCBI taxonomy): domain Bacteria; kingdom Pseudomonadati; phylum Pseudomonadota; class Betaproteobacteria; order Burkholderiales; family Burkholderiaceae; genus Paraburkholderia; species Paraburkholderia sp. BL18I3N2. The sequence continues at coordinate 163,919 of NZ_PVNC01000010.1, read as the reverse complement.
ATGCGTTCAATCCTGCCACGGGATCCGATATCGCGGAGCCGGTTTTCGGCAGCGGCTCGGTGGCGCTCGTTGGGCAGGCGTGTGAGTTGGCGCAGCAGGCGTTCGATCCGTACCGTCAACTGCCGCTCTCGGTGCGCGCCGAGTTCCTCGAGCGTATCGCGGACGGCATCACGGCGTTGGGCGATGCGCTGATCGAACGCGCGCACCAGGAATCGGGTCTGCCGAAGGCGCGTCTCGAAGGCGAGCGCGGCCGTACCACCGGCCAGCTCAAGCTGTTCGCGCAGGTCGTGCGCGCCGGCCAGTGGCTCGCCGCCACGCTCGACTCGCCGTTGCCGGAGCGCAAGCCGCTGCCGCGCTCCGACCTGCGCATGCAGAAGATTCCGCTCGGCCCGGTCGCGGTGTTCGGCGCCAGCAATTTCCCGCTCGCGTTTTCGGTGGCGGGCGGCGATACGGCGGCAGCGCTCGCGGCCGGCTGCCCGGTGGTGGTGAAAGCACACCGTGCTCACCTCGGCACTTCGGAGATGGTCGGCCGTGTGATCCAGCGTGTCGCGCAGGAAATGGACTTGCCCGAAGGCGTGTTCTCGATGATCGTCGGCGCGGGCAATTCCGTCGGCGAGGCGCTGGTCGCGCATCCGGCGATCAAGGCCGTCGGCTTCACGGGATCGCGCGCGGGCGGCACGTCGCTGATGCGCGTCGCGGCGGCGCGTGCCGAGCCGATTCCGGTGTATGCGGAAATGAGCAGCATCAACCCCGTGTTCCTGCTGTCGAATGCGCTCGCTGCGCGCGGCGAAAGCATCGCCCGTGGCTTCGTCGATTCGCTGGTGCTCGGCGCCGGTCAGTTCTGTACCAACCCGGGCCTCGCGATTGCCGTCGACAGCGACGCGCTCAAGACCTTTGTCGCTACCGCGTCCGACGCACTGAGCGGCAAGCCCGCGCAGACCATGCTGACGTCCGGCATCTGCGCGGCCTATGAAGAAGGCGAGGGTAAGCTGGCCGCGATCAAGGGCGTGGAAGCCGTGGCTCGCGGTGTCGATACAACCGGCCCGACTCAGGCGCGCGCGGCGTTGTTCGTGACCGATGCGCAGACGTTCCTCGCCACGCCGGCGCTGGAAGACGAAGTGTTCGGCCCGGCCTCGACCATCGTGCGTTGCAAGGACGAGCAGGAACTGCTGGCGGTCGCCGAGTACTTTGACGGCCAGTTGACCGCCACGGTGCAGATGGACAGCGCCGATCTGGCGTCGGCGAAGAAGCTGGTGCCGATTCTCGAACGCAAGGCCGGGCGGATTCTGGTGAACGGCTTCCCGACGGGCGTCGAGGTGTCGCACGCGATGGTGCACGGCGGGCCGTTCCCGGCTACCTCCGATAGCCGCGCGACTTCGGTTGGCACGACGTCGATCGAGCGCTTCCTGCGTCCTGTGTGCTATCAGGATTTCCCGGCCGATCTGTTGCCGGAAGCACTGGCCGACAGCAATCCGCTGGATCTGTGGCGCCGTCGCGATGGCGAGATCACGCGCAGCTAAATGGCGGGTGTTCAGTGAAATGAAAAATGGCCGGGAGCGATCCCGGCCATTTTCTTTTGCGTCTAACTAGGTAAAGCGAATCAGCTATTCGCCTCAGCCGCTTCGTTCGCCCGCCGCAGACGTTCGCGGCTATTGGACAGATGCATACGCATCGCCGCGCGCGCGCCTTCCGCATCATGGCGCGTGATCGCTTCGAGAATGCTTTCGTGCTCGAGATTGACGAGCGACAGATACGCGTCCGGTTCCGCGCGCGCAATGCCGGCCGAGTCGAGCCGGTTGCGCGGAATCAGCGCGCTGCCCATTTGCGTGAGGATGTCGACGAAATAGCGGTTGCCGGTGGCGCGCGCCACCGAGATATGAAACTGCAGATCGGCATCGACGCTGTCCAGCCCGTTATGACGCGTGGCTTCGATCGCGTCGAGCGCGGCGCGCATGCGCGCGAGGTCGTCCGGCTTGGCGCGCTGGGCGGCAAGACCTGCGCATTCCGTTTCGAGGCTGATGCGCAGTTCCAGGATCGACAACACGTCGCGCAAGGTGGTGGCGGGCACCATGTCGATGCCGAGCTTTTCGCGCTGCGGCTCCAGCACGAAGCTGCCGATACCGTGCCGTGTTTCGATGATCTTGCCCGCTTGCAAACGCGAAATCGCCTCGCGAATCACGGTGCGGCTCACGCTCAGCGTGACCATGAGTTGCGATTCGGTCGGCAGTTTGTCGCCGGGTTTCAAGGCGTTGGACGCAATTTGCTCGGTCACGTAGCTGACGACGAACTCGGCAAGATTACGCGCGCGTCGTGGCGGTGCCGCGGATGCCAGTGGTGTAGCCATCGAAAACGCCCCTTGAATCAGATAGTTGCAGACACTTCATGCGTTTCATTATACCGTCGTCTGACGACTGATTATAACCACGCCCTATCAATTTGCGGACCGGCGTCCGATGCGACCCCGAAGTCACTTTCTAGCCTGCATTTCGCGCTGCTGCGGCGCTCATTTCGCCGTCCGCAGAGAAGTACGATAACCGCTGCGCGATCAGCTGGGGCGCAGTTCAACGCGCTTGATATCTTTCACGATCACGAGATAACTGAACACCGTGAGCAGAGCGTTGATGCCCACGAACACCAGCGCGCCGTTGAACGAGCCGGTCTTCGCCACGAGATAGCCGATCACGATCGGCGTCACGATGCCGGCCACGTTGCCGAACATATTGAAGATCGCGCCGGACAGGCCGAGCGCTTCCCGCGGCGACGTATCGGCGACCACGGCCCAGCCGAGCGCGCCGATGCCTTTGCCGAAGAACGCAAGCGACATGAGCGCGACGACGACCCAGTCGGTCGACACATAATTGCAGCCGATGATGCACACCGACAGCAGCATGCCGCCGACGATCGGCACCTTGCGCGCGACCGTGAGCGAATGGCCGCGACGGATCAGCCCATCGGACAGAATGCCGCCCAGCACGCCGCCCGAGAATCCGCAGATCGCCGGCAGCGACGCCACCAGACCCGCTTGCAGAATCGTCATGCCGCGCGCCTGGACAAGGTAGATCGGAAACCACGTCAGGAAGAAGTAGGTCAGCACGTTGATGCAATACTGCGCGAGATAGACGCCGAGCAGCATGCGGTTGCTCAGCAATTGGCGAACCAGAGACCAGCCGCCTGTGTTCTCGATCTTGCCGGCGGAGCGAGCTTTCTTCTGCCCGTTGACCACGCCGCCGCCTTGCTCGATGTACTCGAGTTCCGAACGCGACACGCGCGGATGATCGGCGGGGTTCTTCATCACCTTCAGCCAGGTGAGCGCGAGCAGAAGTCCCATCGAGCCCATGACGACATAGACCATGTGCCAGCCGAACGCGTGGGTGAGCCACGCCATCAACGGCGTGAACACGACCGCCGCGAAGTATTGCGCCGAATTGAAAATGGCCGACGCCGTGCCGCGTTCGTTGGTCGGGAACCAGCTTGCCACGACCTTGGCGTTGGCCGGAAACGCCGGCGATTCGGCCGCGCCCATCGCGAAGCGCAGCACGAACAGCGCGGTGACGGCCGCCGCTGCGCTGCCCAGCAGGCCGATCGAACTTTGCAGCAGTGTAAAAAGCGACCAGAAGAAAATACTCGCCGCGTAAACGCGCCGCGCGCCGAAGCGGTCCAGCAGCCAGCCGGCCGGCAGTTGCGACAGCACGTAGGCCCAACTGAACGCGGAGAAGATGTAGCCCATGCGGATCGCGTCGAAGCCGAACTCGGCGCGCATGGCCGAGCCGGTCACCGACAATGTTGCGCGGTCCGCGTAGTTGAACGTGGTGATCAGAAAGATCAGCAGCAGGATTCCGTAGCGGACTCGGGTGCGCTTTGCGACGTGGGCGGCACTGGCCGTGCGGCTCATTTCCATGGTCATCTCCTGAATTTTTTATGCGTGGGAGCGGACTCCCTGGCGTCGTGGCGCAATGAGCGGCCACAGGCCTTTCGATCCATGCTGGTGCGGCGCTACAAAAACGCCCGGCGACGTTGCCGTCCCGGGCGCTCTTTACGGTGCCGTCTACGCGGCCGTCGTTCGCACAGCCGCCGGGTGTCGATTGCTGCCGTTACGCCAGCCTGATTACTGCGGGCCGAGCGTCTTGATGAGCGCGTCCAGCTTGCCCATTTCTTCTTCCGTCAGATCCGTCAGCGGTGCGCGGACCGGGCCGGCGCTGTGGCCGACCAGCTTCGCGCCCGCCTTGACGATGCTGACCGCGTAGCCTGCGCGGCGGTTGCGGATCGCCAGATACGGCAGGAAGAATTCGTCGATCAGCTTGCCGACCGTGGCGTGGTCATCCGCGGCAATCGCGCGGTAAAAGTCCATCGCGGTCTTCGGAATGAAGTTGAACACCGCCGACGAATACACCGGCACGCCCAGCGCCTTGTACGCCGCTGCATAAACTTCAGCGGTCGGCAGGCCGCCGAGATACGAGAAACGGTCGCCGAGGCGGCGGCGGATCGACACCATGTTCTCGATCTCGCCCACGCCGTCCTTGAAGCCGATCAGGTTCGGGCAGCGCTCGGCCAGCCCTTCGAGCATATCGGCGTTAAGCTTGGAGTTCGCGCGGTTGTAGATGATCACGCCCATGTTCGGCACGGACTTGCAGACTTCTTCGGCGTGTGCGGCGATGCCTTCCTGGCAGGCTTCCGTCAGGTAATGCGGCATCAACAGAATGCCGTTCGCGCCATGACGCTCGGCTTCCTGTGCGTAGGCGATCGCGACGCGCGTCGGGCCGCCCGCGCCGGCGAGAATCGGCACCTTGCCTTTGCAGACTTCGGTAGCCGTTTTCACGACGTTCGAATAGTCGTTGTGCGTGAGCGAGAAGAATTCGCCCGTGCCGCCGGCGACGAACAGCGCCGACGCGCCGTACGGAGCAAGCCATTCGAGGCGCTCAGCATACGTATCGGCGCGGAAATCGCCTTGTTCGTCGAAGTCGGTAACCGGGAAGGACAGGAGGCCTTCGGAAACGATCTGCTTCAGTTCCTGCGGTGTCGTCATGATTTGTATCCAGAGCGTCGAATGGTTTGTGGAAGCTCAATTAAGTGAGAATTGAGATTTCTTATACGTCATCGTACAACAACAAAACGCCTAACTCAACGGTGTTTTCACGGCATAATGCTTGCCCTAGGGTAAATACGGAACGTCTGCGCAATATTTCATGTTGTAGGATGACGTATGAATAGCCGGCGCAGCAGGCGTACCGCGCCATAAGGATCGATGCAATGGAACAATCTCCGCTCTACATTCGTGTTCACCCCAACGACAATGTCGCGATCGTCGTCAACGACGGCGGTCTGGGCGAGGGCGCGGTATTTCCCGATGGTCTGGCGCTGCGCGAGCGCGTGCCGCAAGGGCACAAGGTCGCGCTGGCCGACCTGGCCGAGGGCGACGAGGTCATCCGCTATAACGTGGTGATCGGCTATGCGCTGAAGGCGTTGCCGAAGGGCAGCTGGATCAACGAACACGTGATTCGCATGCCGAGCCCGCCTGGACTCGAGGATCTGCCGATCGCGACGATCAAGGCGCCGGAAATGCCGCCGCTCGAGGGCTATACGTTCGAGGGCTACCGCAACGCGGACGGCTCGGTCGGTTCGCGCAACATTCTCGCCATCACGACTACGGTGCAATGCGTGGCCGACGTGGTCCAACACGCGGTAACGCGCATCAAGGCTGAACTGCTGCCTCGCTATCCGAATGTCGACGACGTGGTGAGCCTCGGCCACACCTATGGCTGCGGCGTCGCGATCGACGCGCCCGACGCGATGGTGCCGATCCGTACCGTGCGCAACATCAGCCTGAATCCGAATTTCGGCGGCGAGGTGATGATGGTCAGCCTCGGTTGCGAAAAACTGCAGCCCGAGCGCCTGATGCCGCCCGGCACGATTCCGATCGCTGCGGCCGCGAATGTCGCCGAAGTCGCGGACATCGGCGATATCGAGGCTGATCTGAACGGCGACGTGGTCGTGTTGCAGGACGAATCGCACGTCGGCTTCCAGTCGATGATCGAGTCGATCATGAAGATGGCCGACGGTCATCTGAAGCGTTTGAACAATCGCCGCCGCGAGACGTGTCCCGCTTCCGATCTCGTGATCGGCGTGCAATGCGGCGGCAGCGATGCATTCTCCGGTCTCACCGCGAACCCCGCCGTGGGCTACGCGACCGATTTGCTGGTGCGTGCCGGCGCCACGGTCATGTTCTCCGAAGTCACCGAAGTGCGCGACGGCGTCGATCAACTGACGGCGCGCGCGGCCAACCCGGAGGTCGCCGCGGCGATCATCCGCGAGATGCAGTGGTACGACGATTATCTGAAGCGCGGCGGCGCGGATCGCAGCGCCAACACCACGCCGGGCAACAAGAAGGGCGGCTTGTCTAACATCGTCGAAAAGGCGATGGGGTCGATCATCAAGTCGGGTAATTCGGCGATTTCCGGCGTGTTGTCGCCGGGCGAGAAGGTCAAACAGAAGGGCCTGATTTACGCGGCCACGCCGGCTAGCGACTTCATCTGCGGTACGCTGCAGGTCGCGGCGGGTATCAATCTGCACGTATTCACCACTGGCCGCGGCACGCCGTACAGCCTCGCCGAAGTGCCCGTCATCAAGGTTGCGACGCGCTCGGATCTGGCGCGCCGCTGGCATGATCTGATGGACATCAACGCCGGCACCATCGCGACCGGTGCCTCGACGATCGAAGAGGTGGGCTGGGAACTCTTCCGTCTGATGCTCGACGTCGCCAGCGGCCGCAAGGAAACTTGCGCTGAGAAGCTCAAGCTCCACAATGCGTTGACGCTGTTCAATCCGGCGCCGGTGACCTGATTGATCCGGCTGGCTTGCTCGATCTGAGCACACTCACACCAACATAGAAACATGACTGACTCGAACCCTGACCGCAGCGCGGCACAGAAACCCTTCCGCCGCCTGCTGCTCACCGGCGCGGCGGGCAACCTCGGCAAGCAGTTGCGCGGCGCGCTCGCCGCGTGGGCCGATATCGTGCGCATCACGGATATCGCGCCGCTCGGCGAGGTGGCGGCGCATGAAGAAGCCTCGATCGTCGACATCGCGGACGAAGCCGCGGTTCACGCGCTGCTCGAAGGCGTGGACGCGGTGGTTCACCTCGGCGGCATTTCCGTCGAGGCGCCGTTCGAAGACTTGCTCCAGGCGAATATCCGTGGCCTGTACAACCTCTATTCGGCGGCGCAGAAGCAGGGCGTGAAGCGCATCGTCTATGCGAGCTCGAATCACGCGGTGGGTTTTCATCCGGTCACGGAGGTGGTCGATATCGACGCGCCGCTGCGTCCGGATAGCCTGTACGGCGTGACGAAGTGCTTCGGCGAATCGTTGTCGCGTTACTACTTCGATCGCTTCGGTCTGGAGACGGTGTGTCTGCGGATCGGTTCGTCGTTCGAGCAGCCGAAGAATCCGCGCATGCTCGTGACGTATCTGAGCTTTCGCGACCTCATCGAACTGGTGCGCTGCTCGCTGTTCACCAACCGCGTGGGTCACGCGATCGTCTACGGCGTGTCGGATAACCGGACCAAATGGGTGGATAACACCAAGGCCGCGTTCCTCGGTTTTCGTCCGCGGGACAGCTCGGTCGAATTCGAGCATCTCTTTCCGGTCACGGCACCCACTGCCGATCTCGACGATCCGACGCAGCGTTTCCAGGGTGGCCCGTTCGTGCTCGCCGGTCCGATGGAACCGAAGCGGTGAGCGCCGCGGCGAACCCGCGCGTGGAGCGGGTCGAGGCAGCGGGGCAGGCGCCGGCTTCGGTCGGCGAGAGTCCGGTTTGGCGCGTCGCGGAGCAAGCCCTTTACTGGGTGGATATTCCCGCGCAGAAGATCGTGCGCCTGCGGATCGATTCGGGCGAGCGTTCTGAATGGCTGCTGCCTGAGAAGGTGGCATGCATCGCGTTCGATCATCGCGGTACGGTGCTGGCCGGCTGCGAGACCGGGCTCTTCGCGGTCCCGCTGACTGAGTCCCCGGCCAACGGCGAAGCCGTGCAAGTGACAGGGCGCAAACTCGCCGCACCGGACTTCGCTTGCGACGACATGCGTTTCAACGACGGCCGTTGCGACCGGCAAGGACGCTTCTGGGCCGGCACGATGGTGCAGGACATGGCGGCGGCCAAACCGGCCGGCGCGCTCTATCGTTTCGACGAGCGCGGCGTGCTGTCCACGCCGGTCGTGGATGGACTCATCACGCAAAACGGCCTCGCGTGGTCGCCGGATGGCAAGACCATGTATCTGTCGGACTCGCATCCGTTGCGCAGGCAGATCTGGGCATTCGATTACGACGTCGAAACCGGCGAGCCGCGCAATCGTCGCGTGTTTGCCGATCTGAATCACCATGCGGGCCGTCCCGACGGCGCCGCGGTGGACGTCGACGGTTGTTACTGGATTTGCGCGAACGACGCAGGCCTGTTGCTGCGCTTCACGCCCGAGGGCAAGCTGGACCGGCAGATCGCCGTGCCGGCCATCAAGCCGGCCATGTGTGCCTTCGGTGGGCGCGAGCTGGATACGCTGTTCGTCACGTCGATTCGTCCCGCTGCGAACGCGAGCGAGCACGACGGCCATCTGTTCGCCGTGCGTCCTGGCGTAACCGGGTTGCCCGAGCCGGAGTTTGCGGCCGAACTGTAAGCGGAGCCTGTACGAGAAGGGCGCCGGACATGTCGCGCATGTCCGGCGCCCTTTTTTGTGTTCGAATATTCATAGGTCGTCGTACAACTTTGTGGCGTAAAGGTTACGATAGTGTCGCATTCCTTTTGTGAAAACCGGCTGTGCGGCGCATATGGGTTTCACCGCGGCAGCGCCGCTCCAGCTGGTTCAAGGGCTTGCCACATGTTCGATCGGTCAACCGTGCCGGATGCCTTCGTGGTGCGGGTAAATACCGTCTGTACAACTCAAACTGCGTTTTATAGACTTCATATGTCGTCGTACAACGTATAAGCCCAAACGAATTCCTTTCTTTGTAATTCGAATTTTCGGTCTGAACGAGACGCAGGCCGATGCAGTTGAAGCAAAAGTAAAAGAGTCGAGTTGGCTGACAGGAGTGCTGAGCATCTGCGCCGGGGGACGTTGCACAGACCAGCATGGCAAAGCGCCCGTGACCCAGCACGGTGGCGAGCGTCGAGCCGGGAGACGCAGCAAAACCATGTCGCATCCGCGGGTAACCCCGCAAGCGGGCCTTCCGCAATCGATTGGATGGTCAATTTTTCAAGGAATTTCACGATGAATAAGAAGTTTGCCTCTTCCCGTGTTTCGCTGATCGTCGCGGCTTCGGTGCTGGCCTTGAGCACCGTGTCGGCACAAGCGCGTGTGTTCCGCGTGTCCGACGTGCATGGCGACACGTACCCGACCAACATGGCCGTGAAATACATGGGGGAACAGATCAACAAGGCAACCGGCGGCAAAGACTCCGTGAAGGTCTTCGGCAATAGCGCGCTGGGTTCCGAAAACGACACGATCGATCAGGTGCGCATCGGCGCGCTGGACATGGCGCGCGCCAACGGTGCCGCGTTCAACGAGATCGTGCCGGAATCGATGATCCCGTCGCTGCCGTTCCTGTTCCGCGACATCGACCATTTCCGCAAAGTGATGTACGGCCCGGAAGGCCAGAAGATTCTCGACGCCTTCAAGGCGAAGGGCATGATCGCGCTGACGTTCTATGAGAGCGGCGCGCGTTCGATCTACACCAAGAAGCCGATTCACACGCCGGCTGATATGAAGGGCCTCAAGGTTCGCGTGCAGCCGTCCGATCTGATGGTCGACGAAATCCGCGCAATGGGCGGCACGCCCACGCCGATGCCGTTCGCCGAAGTCTATACGGGCCTGAAGACGGGTCTGGTGGATGCCGCTGAAAACAACCTGCCGTCGTACGAAGAAACCAAGCATTTCGAAGTCGCGCCGGTCTACTCCGAAACCCAGCATTCGATGACGCCAGAAGTGCTCGTGTTCTCGAAGAAAGTGTGGGACACGCTGACGCCGCAAGAGCAGGACATCATCAAGAAGGCTGCGGCCGACTCGGTGCCGTACTACCAGAAGCTGTGGACCGCGCGCGAAGCCGACGCGAGCAAGACGGTCACGAAGGGCGGCGCGACCATCGTCGCGTCGACGCAGATCGATCGTGCCGCGTTCGTCAAGGTGATGCAGCCGGTCTGGGCGAAGTACGAAAAGACCCCGCAAATGAAGCAACTCGTCGACGAGATCCAGTCAGTCAAATAAGGCTCGCCTGAACGGAAGCCATGCAGCGGTGTGAAGGTGTGAAGGCCTGCGAGAAGATTCGCAGGCCTTGCCGCTGTGCGCCTTCCGAACTGAGAAGTCGAACAGATTGCTGAATATTAAAGACCGGTCGGTCGAATGCGAGGATGGGTCCAATGCGATTCATGAAGCGCCCAAATGATTTTCTTTTCCGCGCGCTGGTTGTCGTGGCGTCGTTGAGTCTCGCCGTGCTGAGCGTGCTGGTGATCTACAGCGTCGTGATGCGCTACGTCTTCAGCGATGCACCGGATTTCGTCGAGCCCATCGCGCTCCTGCTGGTGATCGTGATCGCCATGTTCGGCGCCGCGCTCAAGGTGCGCGAAGGCGGCCATATCGGTCTCGATTCGCTCGTAAAGAAATTGCCGCCGAAAGGGCAACTCATCGCCACGTCGTTTCAGCATATTTGCCTGATCGTATTTGCGGTGATGGTTTTCTTCGGCTGTCTGCAGATGTTCGAGGCCACCGCTGAGGACCGGATTCCAATTATCGGTTTGCCCGAGTCGTTGCGTTACTGCATCCCGGTTATTGCCAGCGTCTGCATTGCAATGTTCTCGATCGAGAACCTGCTCGCGCTTTTCGCACAGAAACAAAAATAGAGCAATCATGGAACTTGCCATCCTCTCCGTTAGTTTTCTTGTTTTTCTCCTTCTCGGCGTTCCTGTTTCCTTCGGGCTCGGGCTCTCGTGCGTCCTGACTTACCTTTACGAAGGCTTGCCGGCGGCGACCGCCATGCAGTCGATGATTTCGGGCATCAACGGCTTCTCGTTTCTTGCGGTGCCGTTCTTCATTCTGTCCGGTGAGCTGATGCTGCACGGTGGCATCGCGGACCGCATCCTGCGTTTCGCACAAGCCACGGTCGGGCATTTCCGCGGCGGCCTCGGCATGGCCAACGTGGTGGCGTGCACGCTGTTCGGCGGCGTCTCCGGTTCGCCCTCGGCGGATACGTCGGCCATGGGCGGCGTAGTGATTCCGCTGATGAAGCGTGAAGGCTACAGCGCGGCCTACGCGGTCAACGTGACGACGCACTCGTCGCTGGCGGGCGCGCTGATGCCGACGTCGACCAACATGATCATCTATGCATTCGCGGCCCAAGGCATCACCGGCACGTTGAATGGACATCCGATGAGCGGCGTGTCGATCGGCGATCTGTTGTTTTCCGGTCTACTCCCGGTGTTGTGGGTGATGGGTTTCGTGCTGATCGCCGCATACTGGCAAGCGGTCAAATACGGCTATCCGCGTCGTGCCGATGGTTCGACGGAACTGCAGAAATTCCCCGGCTGGTACGCCGTGGCCCGTACGTTCCTCGGCGCGTTGCCCGGCTTGATGGTGATCGCGATCATTCTGGTTTGCGTGGCAAAGGGCATTGCTACAGCGACGGAAGCCGCCGCTATCGCCGTGTTCTATTCGCTGGTGCTGACGATCGTCGTGTATCGCTCGATGACGATGAAGAAGCTGTTCCACGCGCTCTCCAAGGCCGCCAAAACCACCGGCGTGGTGCTGCTGCTGATCGGCGTGTCGAACATGCTGCGTTACCAGATGGCCTATCTGGAGATTCCGGATGCGATCGAACACATGCTCGACGGCGCGACCAGCTTGCCGTGGCTGATGCTGCTGTACATCAACCTGATCCAGATTTTCCTCGGTACGTTCGTCGACATGGCGGCGCACATCCTGATCACCACGCCGCTGTTCCTGCCGATGGCGATGCACGCCGGCGTCGGTCCCGTGCAGTTCGGCATCATGATCCTGCTGAACTGCGCGTTGGGTCTCGTGCATCCGCCAATCGGCTCGGTGCAGTTTATTGGGTGCGCGATTGGCAATGTGTCGATTGGTGAAACTACCAAGGTGGCGTGGCCTTATTACCTGGCTATCTTCAGCGCGATCAACATCGTCACTTACGTACCGATGTTCTCGACATGGTTGCCTAGCCTGATCAATGGTCACCCGGTATTTTGAAGTCCTTCAACGCCGGGACGTTCGAACAATATCCACACTCAGCGGCCCTCGAAGGGTGCCGCGATCAAAGAAAAATCTTTTAAAGAGGAGCAGAAATGAAAAAGGCATTGGCAACTTCAGCGCTTGGCCTGGTCGCCCTAGGCGCACACGCCCAGAGCAGCGTGACGCTGTACGGGATCGTCGATGCGGGTATCGGCTATCAGAGCAGCCAGACGTCGCTCGGTTCGACCAGCGGCGGCCGTTCAGTCGTGAAGATGGTCAACGGCGTCTGGGCCGGCAGCCGTTTCGGCCTGAAGGGCGCCGAGGACCTGGGCGGCGGCACCAAGGCGATCTTCCAGTTGGAAGAGGGCTTTAACAGCGCAACCGGCGCGCAGGCTGTCACCGGTCTCGGCTTCAACCGCCAGGCTTATGTCGGCGTGACGAACTCCAGCTACGGTACGTTCACGGCAGGCCGCCAGTATACGTCGTACTACACGATGCTCTCGCCGTACAGCCCGACCACGTGGCTGACCGGCGCATACGGCGCGCACCCGGGCGATATCGATTCTCTGGATACGCTCTACCGCGTCAACAACTCGCTGGTGTACACGACGCCGAGCTTCTACGGCCTGACGGCTAGCGGCTCGTACGCGCTGGGCGGCGTGGCGGGCAGCTTCAACGCCGGCTCGACATGGAGCGCGGGCTTGCAATACGTGAACGGTCCGTTCGGCATTGCGGCGGGCTTCCAGCGCATCAACAACTCGACGTCTGGCGGCGGCGCATGGGGCCCGGACTCCACGGCGTCGAACAACGGCGCTCAGCCTGGCGTGTCGGGCATCAACAACGGCTATCAGCGCGCGCAGGCTCAACAACGCTTTGCGGTGACGGGCGGCTATGCGTTCAGCCCGTCATGGGACGTGTCGTTCTCGTACTCGAACGTGCAATACATTCCGGGTATCAACTCGCCGTTCCGCACCACCGCGATCTTCAACACGGGCGGCGCCGTGCTGCACTTCAAGCCTTTGACGGCGCTGGACCTGGCCGCGGGCTATAGCTACACGCGCGCAACGGAAGCGAACGGCATTTCGAGCTCGGCTCGCTATCAGCAGTTCAACCTCTCGCAGTACTACAGCCTCTCCAAGCGCACCGGCCTGTACGCGCTCGAGGCGTATCAACGTGCAAGCGGTCAGACCCTGGGTACGAACGGCGTGAGCATCATCAACGCGACGGCCGATATCGGCGACGGCCAGAACGGCGCGCCGTCCTCGTCACGCAGCCAGTTTGCTGCCGGCGTGGGCATCATCCACAAGTTCTGACGACGTAACTTCGTGGCGGTGTGTTGCTACGCCGCCACGGCGACGCGTTTTAATTACGCTTCGCTGAGCATCACAAGCTGCGCGCGCAACGCGCGCAGCGTCTTTGGCGCCCGTTCCTGGGGCATGGCGCGTGTCGGCCCGATCCGCGCCTTCAGCCAGATAAACGTCACCGCCGGCAGGTCGGCGATCTTCGCGTCCGCAGCCGTTTCCGGCATCGCAATGGGGGCAGGGCGCATGCTCCCCGACGCCTCACGCACCCATTCCCTCGTATTCAGTTCGGCCGCGATCGCGTACAAAAAGTCAGTTTGAGCAGCCGCCGCAGGCAGGCAAGCCGCTCATTTCACGCGCTCAGGCGTCGGACCACAAGCGCCCGGCCGTTGCCCAGTTTTCGCGTTTCACGTCGGTCAGAATAATATCCACCGAATTCGGTTCCACGCCGAGCGATTCGCACGTTGCCTTGGTGATGGCTTCGACGAACTGGCGTTTCTGCTCCACCGAGCGGCCTTCGAAAAGTTCGATATGAAAAGTGGGCATGGCATGACTCCGTTAAAGATGAGCGTGGGACTGAAATGAGCGCGGCGCGAATTCAATCGCGGTAGCCGCGATCGAGGCGGTCGAGTTTGCGCAGCAAGGCAGGCCATTCGAGCGCGCCTTCAATGGCGCCGCCATCGTACAGTTGTTCCGCCGTGCGTGCGGCGAGCGCATCGCTCGGCACGACGAGTTGCGCGCCACATGCTTGCGCCTGCACCTGGATCTCGCATGCCTTGAGCAGCGTTGCCATCAGCACATAGGCTTCGGCGACCGTGCGGCCGGTGGTCAGGGTGCCGTGATTGCGCAACAGCATGGCGGGCTTGTCGGCGAGATGCGCGACGAGGCGCTCGCCTTCCGCCGGAGAAAACGCGAGGCCTTCGTAATCGTGGTACGCGAGGTGGCCGTAAAAGCGCAGCGCATGTTGCGAGGCGGGCAGCAAGCCGGCCGGTTGCGCGGAGACCGCCACGCCCGCCGTATTGTGCAGATGCATCACACAGAACGCATCGGCGCGTGCCTCGTGGACTGCCGCGTGCAGCGCGAAGCCGGTGGCATTCACCGCATGTTCGCTCGCGCCAACGACGTTGCCCGCGATATCGATCTTCACGAGATTCGAGGCGCACACTTCGTCGAAGGCAAGGCCGAATGGGCTGATCAGGAAGTGGCCGGGTTCGCCCGGCACGCTCGCCGAGATATGCGTGTAGATCAGATCGTCCCAGCCGTTGAGCGCGGCAAGCCGGTAGGCAGCGGCCAGGTCGACGCGGGTCTGGCGCTCAGCGTCGGACAATGGCCCTGTCTCGGCGACGCGGCCGGCAGGGGTGTGAGTGAACGACATGGCTGTCTCCTGAATCCTGAAATTGCTCGATCGCCGAAATGCTTGCGTGTCTGCGTGTGGCGCGAGCGCGTTGCGAACCTGGCGGCCCCGACTAGCTCTCGCGTCTGGCTGGAACCGGCGTCGTCGCGCGGCACGTGGTGTGCATAGGTTGCGCCGGTTCAACGGCGGCCACGCCATGCGCCAGGCGCTGCGTAAGCCACTGCACGCCCCACGTCGCGATGACGAAGGGCGCCGTCATGACCGGCCAGCCGAAGTATGCCGCCGCCGCTTGCAGCACGCTCGACAGGGCCACGCCGCCGAGCATCGTGACGAGGCCGCAGTCGGCTAGCGCGAGCGCGGTCAGCACGCCGTTGAATCCTAACAGGCCGGCGTCGAACGACGCTATCGTCGCACCGAGCAGCAGATGCGCGGCGCTGGCGAAGCCCGCGCCGATCAATGCCCGCAGCGCATGCCTGCGCGAGGCCGCCGCAATCCCGATCAACACCACCAATCCGGGCAACGCCGCCGAGGCAAAACCGGTTTGCGCGAAACCGGCCAGCAAGCCGCTGCCCGCTTGCGTCGCGCTCAGCGCATGCGCCGGGGTCACGTTTGCTGACGGCGCGTTGACCGTCACCATGGGCAGCCAAAGCCACGTGACGATCAGGCACGGGCTCGAGAAAAAACCGAGTCCGCGCGCACGCAGCCTGCGCGACCACGGCTCTAACAACCACGCCGTGCAGGTGGCGGCGAGAATCGCCACCGCGCCCGCTGTCGCATTGTCGGCGATGAAGCTGAAAGCGGCCAGCCCCGCCAGCGCGCCGTTGAAACCGTGCAGCCCGGCGCGCGTGTCGTCTTCACGATAGCCGGCCAATACGGCGCTCACGTTGGCTGCGACCGCGCCCATCAGCGCCGCGCACGCGAGGCGCGGGTCGTAGAGCAGCCAAGCGGCGAGCAGGCACGCGCCGGTGAAGGCATTCGCTTGCAGCACGATCTGGCCGAGGCTGCGCAACAGCGTGCGCAAGGCGGCGGATTGAACTTCATTCGCGACGGCGTGCATGATGGGAGGGCGGTGTGATTTCAATGGTGCGCAATTGCGCTGCGCGAGCGTCGGGCGCGCGCCGGGTCGGAGGACTGCGAACCGCGAGCATAGGCCAGCCAAGTCGCGCTGGGCGTCGCGTGCGTTAATAGTGGCTATTTGCGACGCCGCTCCGCGATGCCATGCGTCGCCGGAACGAAAGCTTTCGCGCTACGATATGAACCCGGCGCAGCCAGGCAGAACCGGGTTGCGCCGTCCAGAGAGGAGGCAGGCAGATGCGTGAATTGCGGTGGGCATCGGAAGAGGGCGACGGCATCGAACATCTGGCGTTCGACGCGCACGAGGACGGCTTCGCGGTGGAAAGCGTCGTGGTCGGCCAGCGTTACGGAAAATCGTATGGCCTGCATTACAAGGTGCGCTGCGACGCGCACTGGCGTACGCGCTATGCATGGCTGAAGATCGTCGGCGGCGGCGAGCTGGAGTTGCATGGCGATGGCGCCGGCCATTGGCACGACGGACACGGCCTCGCGCTGAGCGCGATCGAAGGCTGCATCGACATCGATATCGCCGCTACGCCGTTCACCAACACGCTGCCTATCCGTCGCTTGCAACTGGCCGAAGGCGAGCGTCGACCCATTTCGGTCGCGTATATATCGACGCCCGATTTGCAGGTCACGCGTGTCGAACAGGCGTACTCATGCATCGAGTTGCATCGCGAGTATCGCTACGAGGGCATCTTCCGCAACTTCACGGCCGACATGAAGGTGGACGACGACGGTCTCGTGATCGACTATCCGACGCTCTTCACACGCCTGCCGCGCGAGCGTTGAGCGTAGACCGCGGGGCCCAACCGCCCTGGTCCGCGCAGTGCCGTTCCACGAAACGTTCGATGCTCGCCGCGATCCGTTCGGATTCGCGCAGCACGACCCAATGGCCGGCATCGATCTCGTTGCGCTCATACGCGCCGAGCCAACCCTCCAGCCCAAGCGAGAGCGCTGGGCCGACGTAGCGGTCACGTAGCGGCACGATGAATTGCACCGGCGCGTGCGCATGCCGCGCGCGCGGGCGCAGCATCTTGTCGATGAAATTGGCGCGGTAGAGATTCAGACCGTTGAGTGTGTTGCGCAGCTGCGCCGGATCGGGTGCGGGGCGCACGCGTTCCGTCACACGCAGCCACAACGGCCAAAGGCGGGCGGCGCCCACCCGCCAGACGAGTTCCGGCAGCCAGGGCAGATGAAAGAACAAGATGTACCAGGACTTGAGCGTCTGCCGGAGGCCGCTGCCGAAAGGGCGTTTCGTTGCCGGCTGTCCGGTTCGCGCCGCGCCGTCGCGCTCGCCCTGGCTCTCGCCGCGCAGGCCGAAAGACGTGTGATCGAGACACGGCCCTGAGATCGACGTGTACGAAGCAATGCGTCCTTTGAACGCCGGGTCGGTCACCGCTTCCCAGCTTTGAATCGAGCCCCAGTCGTGGCCGACCAGGTGAAACGGCCGCGCCCCGCAGGTGGCGTCGGCGACTGCCGCAAGGTCGGCGGCGAGGCGTTCGAGCCGGTACGCGCGACGGGTGGCCGGCGCTTCGGAAGCGCCGGCGCCGCGTACGTCGTAGGCGATCACACGGTAGCGCGCGTCCAAGAGCGCGCGCACCGGTTCCCACACGGCCGCCGAGTCGGGATAACCGTGCACCAGCACGATTGGCGGCGCGTCGCGCGGTCCGCTCACGTAGACCGCGAGCCGCACGTCGCCGGCCTCGACCGACAGCGTGTCGCGTATCACGCGGCCGCCTGCACGCCGCGCCGTGCGGCCTTGCGGGCGCTCGGCGTGAGCGCGTTGGAGGCATCGACCGCGGCGACGAGACCCTCGATGCGCGCCAGTTGCACACGGTTGTCGTGATCCCACGGATGGAAGCCGGGCCGGAAAAAGCTCAGCCATTCACCGGCGATGCGCGGAAACACGCCATGACGCGGGCTATACAGATACTTCGCGACACGCCACATGCCGCGTAGATGACCGCCGCGTTTGCGGTCGGCGATGAGCAACCGCACGTGGTAGTCGAACACGATTAGCCAGAACGTCAACGTGGTGGCGAGCATGGTGCCGGTACGCAGCAGATAGCGGCCAAGCCCGGGTTTGAGCACGGTGTTCCATACGTCGTAGGAAACGGACTTGTGCTCGGTTTCCTCCAGTGCATGCCAGGTCCACATCTGCGTATAGCCTTCCACCGAGCCGCCGATCCGCGACGCGTCTTCCAGCAGCAGGCCCGCGAGCATCGCCGTGTAGTGTTCGAGGCAGACGGTGACGGCGAGCTGGTACGAATGCGGCAGGATCTTGCGGCCGAAGTTGAGAATCGCCCACAGCCGTTTGTCGAGCTTGTGCGCGGGCAGGCCGGCTTGCTGCAGCAGATCGTTGTATTCGACATGCTCGCGCGTATGCATGGCTTCCTGGCCGATGAAGCCGAGCACCTGCTTCTTCAGCACAGGGTCGTCGATCTGGTCGCGGTAGTTGCGCACGCTGTCCATGAAAAAACGCTCGCCGGCCGGAAACAGCAGCGAAAGCGCGTTGAAGAAGTGTGTCACATGCGAGCCCTGCACGTGCCAATCGCAGGCACGTTCCTGCGGCAAATTGAAACGTAGGTCGCGGCGAATCGGCATCATGGCCTTTCTCCTTGTGATTCTTGGTTCTCGATGAGTTGCTGATCGTGATCGATTGACGTGCGTCGCGCTCGGCAAATAAGTCCGGCGCGTCAGGCGCGCTTGCCGTCCATCTGCGCGGCGCGCCGCGCGCGTTTTTCGGCGACCCGTTTCATGCGGCGCGTTTGCATCACCACGAGTGCCTGATAGGCGGCCGGCAGTGTGCGCGCCAGCCAGTCGGCGGCCCGCGCGTCGCGTCCGATCAGTACGCGCCGCTTGTTCCTGCGCACGCCGTCGAGAATGACGCGCGCGGCTTCGTCGGCGGTGGTGATGAAAAACTTCTCGAAATCGTCCTTGCCTTGCTGTTCGGTTTCCAGCATGAAACCCACCATGTTCGGCGCGATACGGCTCGATTGCGCGATGCTCGTGCGGATGCCGCCCGGATGCACGCAGGTCGCCGAGACGCCGCACTTCATCAGGTCGAGTTCCTGGCGCAGCGCTTCGGTAAAGCCGCGCACGGCGAATTTGGTCGCGTTGTACCCGCTCATGCCCGGCTGCGAAAACAACCCGAACACACTCGACGTGTTGACGATATGGCCGTCACCGGAGGCCTTGATGTACGGCAGAAACGCTTTCGTGCCGTGTACCACGCCCCAGAAGTTGATGCCGACGATCCACTCCAGATCCGCGTAATCCATCCCTTCAATGGTGCTCGACAGCGCGACGCCGGCGTTGTTGAACACGAGATTGACGCCCTGATGCTGCGCGGCCGTTTCGGCGGCCCAGTCGAACATCGCGGCGCGGTCGGCAACATCGAGCACGCGTGTGGTGATGCGCAATGGCGAGCCGACGATCTGCGGCGCCGCGGCTTGCGCAAGCTGTGCGGTTTCGGCGAGGCTCGCGGCGTTGCGGTCGGCGAGCGCGAGGTGACAGCCTTCGCGGGCCAGCTGAATCGCGAGCGAGCGGCCCATGCCCGAGCCTGCGCCGGTGATCGCGGCGACTTTGTCGGTAAAGTTTTTCATTGGTTTATCTCCGGTTCTCCCTGAACGGTGCGTTGTCGTTGTCGTTGTCGTTGTCGTTGTCGTTTCGTCAGGCTGCTTCCACAGGCGCTGAAGCAGCGCCTCCGTGAGCATGCGTGCCTTGCGCTAAACCCGTCGGCACGCTCGCCGCACGCGGCGCGGGCGAATACGCGAGGTAATCGTCCATGCTGAAGGTGCTGGTGGCCTGGCGGAATTTGTAGGCAAATCCCGGCCACAGCGTCGTGTTCTTGCCGGTCGCCGGATCGAGATACCAGCTCTTGCAGCCACCCGTTGACCAGATCGCGCGGCCGAGCTTCTGCTGGATCTGCTCGTTGTACGCGCGCTCCACCTGCGGGCGCACTTCGATGGCGTCGGCGCGTTCGGCATGCATCGTCTTCAGCGCGCGCAGGATGTACTCGACCTGCGACTCGATCATGAACACCATCGAGTTGTGGCCGAGACCCGTGTTCGGTCCGACCACCATGAAGAAGTTCGGATAACCAGGCAATGCCGTACCGAGGTAAGCATGAGCGCCGTCGCGCCACGTATCGACGATATCGACGCCGCCGCGTCCGCGCACTACGCCGCGCGGAAACGGATCGGCTACCTGGAAGCCGGTGCCGAAGATCAGGCAGTCGGCGCGGTGACGCGCGCCGTCGGTGGTAACCACCACGTCTTCCTCGATGCGCGCGATGCCGGTGGTCGTCACCGAAACGTTCTGGCGCGACAAAGCGGGGAAGTAGTCGTTCGAGATCAGCACGCGCTTGCAGCCCATTGTGTAACTGGGCGTGAGCGCGGCGCGCAACTGCGGATCGCGCACCTGGCGGCGCAGATGCCGCTCCGCGGCTTTCTGCGCGGTCTTCATCAGCGAAGGATGGATCGCAAAACCCAAGGCGCGCGATTCGAGCATGCAGTAGAGCGCCGAACGCATGATCTTCTGCGTGACCGGCAGGTGTTTGAACAGCCACTGTTCCAGCGGTCTGACGGCACGGTCGGCTTTCGGCATGATCCACGGCGGCGTGCGCTGGAACAGGTCGAGATGCGCGACCCGCGGCGCGATCTGCGGAACGAACTGGATCGCGCTCGCCCCCGTCCCGATCACGGCGACACGTTTGCCTTCGAGCGAATAGCTGTGATCCCACTGCTGCGAGTGGAACATCTTGCCCTTGAATTTTTCGAGGCCGGGAATGTTCGGCACGGCCGCGCGCGACAGGCCGCCCATACCGGAGATCAGCACACGTGCCGACCACTGCCGGCCGTTTGCGAAGGTCAGTTGCCAGCGGTGGCGCGCTTCGTCGTAGATCGCGCTGGCCAGTTCATGGCCGAAACGCAGGTGCCGCTCGACGCCGAAGCGCTGCGTGCAGTCCTCGAGGTAAGCGCGGATTTCCGGCTGGCGCGCGAACATGCGGGTCCAGCGCGGATTCGGGGCGAAGGAGAACGAGTAGACGTGGGATTGGACGTCGCACGCGCAACCGGGGTAATGGTTGTCGCGCCACGTGCCACCGACCGAGTCGGCCTTCTCGGCGACGATGAAGTCCGTGATGCCGGACTGGCGCAGGCGGATCGCCATGCCGAGGCCCGCGAATCCGGACCCGATGATGGCGATATCGGTCTCGACAGGCGCTAACGCGTCGGGCGCCGCGGCGTCGTGGGGCATCATGCGTGCGTTCATCCGATCCGTCTCCTTTACCGTCTTAACTGTTACATTGGTTGATGTAACAATAGAGGCTGGTAATGGATGACGCAAGCGGGCGGTTAGACGCCCGCCTCTAGGCTCGGAGGGCCGCCGCCAGCTACTTCGCGGCGAGAGCCGACGTGACTTCGCGGTTTTGCCAGACGCTGTCTTTGACGGTGATCTTCGCCGGGATGAGATTGGCGCCGTAGAACGCATCGGCGACGATCTGCTGCGAGCGCACGATCTCGTCCGTGACGGCGGTGGTGCCATACGGATAGCGGCGTACCCAGGTTTCGACCAGCTTCTGATCGAGACCGACCTTCGGCGCGATCAGCGCGGCGGTTTCCACCGGATGCGCGTTGACCCACAGCCCGGCGGTGCGCAACTGTCCGAGAATCGCGCCGATCACGTCGGGATGCTGCTGCGCGAAGTCGCGCGTCGCTTCATAGAAGTTGTACGGGGCGTTGAGTTCGGTGTAGTCGGCCAGCGTGCGCGCCTTCAGCGCCTGCTGCGCGGACGCGTAGTACGGATCCCAGATCACCCATGCATCGACGCTGCCGCTTTCGAAGGCGGCGCGCGCGTCGGCGGGCGGCAGATACACCGGACGAATATCCTCGTAGCGCAAGCCCGCTTTCTTGAGCGCTTCGAGTATCAGATAGTTCGAACTCGAGCCTTTCTGCAGCGCGACGCGTTTGCCTTTCAGATCGGCCACGCTATGCAGCGGCGAGTCGCCTTTGACGAGGATCGCTTCGGCGTGGCTTCCCGAAGGCTCGGCGCCGACGTACACGAAGCGCACGCCACTCGCTTGAGCGAACACCGGCGGCGGCGCACCCGTGTAGCCGAAGTCGATGCTGTTCGCGTTCAATGCTTCGAGCAGTTGCGGTCCAGCAGGG
Source organism: Paraburkholderia sp. BL18I3N2 (assembly GCF_003001875.1). NCBI lineage: Bacteria > Pseudomonadati > Pseudomonadota > Betaproteobacteria > Burkholderiales > Burkholderiaceae > Paraburkholderia > Paraburkholderia sp. BL18I3N2. Next base: position 141,802 of record NZ_PVNC01000010.1, on the reverse strand, counting down.
AATTCGAACCATTTGATGCTGTAGCCGAGCGGTTTGAGTTTTTCGTCAAGCGAGCCTTGCGCCTTGAGTATCGCAAGCAGGCCGGATTTCTGATAACCGATGCGCAGTACCTTGGCCGGCTCGCTGCCGTTGCCGCCGGTCTGCGCGGTGGCGCCAAAGGTGGTGAATGCCGCGAGCAAGGCGGCGAGCTGAAGCGAATAACGGGCGTGACGGACCATCCTGCGAATCTCCATTGCGTTCGATTGGTGTGGCCGCCGTGGGTTGTCTGCGGGCTTCGTTCGGGTCCGCCAAGAGCATGGCGCGGACTTGCGGATGCGACAGAAAACGCGTTGCGGCGACGTTCGGGGATCGTCGCATGGACGTCACGCCGTTCAAACGAAGCAATGCAGATTTGAATATGACGCGCGGCGGAACATCGCGCGGTCCCGGCGTGTCCAGCTAGCGCCCGCTAGCTGGCGTGCGTATAAGCACGAGTGAGGGCGAAGGCAGGAAGCGGGCGAAGGTGGACGTGAAGGCGAGAGCGAGACTGCGCGCGCAGACTACTTCTTCGTTTTGTCTTTCTTTGTCGCGGCCGCCGCGCCCGCGGCGCCTTCGGCAGGATGCTTTAATTTTTTTTCCATGATCGCCGCGACACGATCGCCCAGGTAATCGCCCGAAGCTTCTTCGAGCGCCCGGTTCATTTCGCTTTCCACCAGCACCATCGCGAGCGGCCGCACGCGCCAGATGGCGTCGACGAGAGCCGGCACATCGGCGGGCGGCGGCAGCGCGTCGGGGTCGTAGCGGTCCAGTTGGCGGACCACCAGATCGACCAGCGCTTTGGCGACCGCGTTGAAATGCGGCCGCGCGATGCCTACGGCGTCGAGCAGGTCGGCAAGCGGAATGCCTTCCTTTGCCATGGTCGCGCCGGCGGCCAGCGCCGTTGGGCTACCCGACACGAACGAGAGGCCGTCGCGCTCCAGCAGACCGAGGTCGACGGCCTTGCCGAGCGCGCTCGGCGAAGCCTTGTCGCCGAACATGTGCAGCAGTTCGATCAGCGAGTATTTTTTCGGCCGCTCGCGCGACCAGCGGCCGCCGATCGCCGTTTCCAGGCCGAGGATGGAGCGCAGGTCGTGGCCTTCGTCGACGGCCATGATCAGATCCTGGATGTTCGCGAGCGTATAGCCGCGTGCGAGCAGATGGTTGATCAGCTTGAGACGCGAAGCATGCGTATCGTCGTACACGCCGACGCGGCCGCGTTTTTCCGGCGGCGCGAGCAGGCCGCGGTCCTGATACGCGCGTACATTGCGCACGGTAGTGTCGGTGACGCGCGCGAGTTCGTCGACGGTGTATTCGTTGCGCGGCGTGGCGCCGGCGGCGTCGTGCGAGTCGGCGGACAAGGGCGGGACAGGAGGCGGCGTGTTGGGCATGGGAGGGATTTTAACGCGGCGGCGCGCGCGGCCGCCAACGCCGCCGCCCGATGCGGGCGATTGCGGCGCGAGCACGGACTGGGCATGGGACGGTAAGTCGTTCAGGGCGTTGAAGCAAAGTGCCATGCCGCGGTGTCGGAGCGTGCCCTCAAACGACTGGCCGGTCACCTACGCGGCGATGTCGCGCAGCCAGCGCTGAGTCGGATATAAGCGCCGCGGCGCTTCAGGCGCGCCCTGCCGACAAATCGTCCGGCACGCTCGAGTCACCCTTGCCGAGCGTGCGCTGCATCAGCGTCGTGTCGAGCCAGCGGCCGTGTTTGAAGCCCACCGCCTTCAACGTGCCCGTCAATTCGAAACCCAACTGCGTATGCAGCGACAGCGAGCCGCCGCTGCCACCGTCCGCGATCACGGCGACCATCTGACGCCACGGTCCGGTTTCGCAGCGCTCGATCAGCGCCTGGAGCAGCACGCGTCCCAGACCTCGGCCGCGATAGGCGTCGTTCACATAGATCGAATCTTCGATGGTGTTGCGATACGCGGCGCGCGGCCGGTAAGGCGTCGCATAGCAATAGCCGGCGACTTCGCCGTCGATCTCCGCCACCATGTACGGCAACCCGTGGCTGCGCACCGACGCAAGCCGCGTGCGCAAGTCGTCGACGGAGGGCGGGATTTCTTCGAACGAGGCGACGCCGGTCAGCACGTGGTGGGCGTAGATCGCCTGAATTGCCGGAAGATCGGCTTCGGTGGCGTCGCGGATCAGCGGGGCGGCCGTGTTCGTCGATCCGGAAGCGGCGGGCGCGGCGTGCGTCATGCTCATACGTGTTCCTGTCGTGGCGATAAATAGGCGGAGACGTTTTACTATGCCCGCCGCGCGCGCGAATTTGAAGCGAGTCAAAAATCGCCACGACGTATGGCGGGTATTCAGCGTTGGCCCATACGCGCGAGCAAGCGTGCTTCAGCAATCACCAGCGCTAGCGAAGACGACGCGCACCACGCTCACCCGTCTGGCACCGCTCAGCTATGCGAGTACGTATCCGGCTGCGTCACATGCCCACGATGATGCCGGTGATACCTGGCCTTATGTTTCGGCTTGGCCTCGGACGTCGGCGCATGCAGTTCGGCGGATTGCTGCGAGGCCGGCCCCGGTTGGGCCTGCGCGCGAGGCGCGGGCGTGGGCTGCGCATGACCCGACGGCAGCGAGCCTTGGCCTTCGCCGAAGCGGAAGGTTTGCGCGGTCTGGGCGTACGCGCCGGCAGAAACCGTCAGGGCGGCAACCGCCAGGCAAATTGAAAACTTCATGGATCCTCCTTCTGAACGAGCCGGTGAGGATACCCGTTTTCCTGACAGTCGGCCGGTCACATCAGACGCAGCGGCCTGCCCGCGCTGTTGTCGATCGGCGGCAACGCGCGGCCTTGCAGATCGGTTTGCCGGTGAGGTTCCACGCCATGCGTGGCAGGCGTGATTTCGATGAGTCGATGCTCGGTCATTGAGGCGAAGGACCTGGCGTGCATCACAGGTCGTCGAATTGATCGAATTCGCTTTGCAGTTCCCGGTTGCGCGCGACGCGTTCGTCGATACGCGGTCCGAGTTTTTCGACGATTGCCGAGATGAGCAGATTGAAGAGGCAGGTGAGCGGCGCGAGCGAATCCCAGAACTGGCCGACGTCGGTTTTCACCTGCAGCAGATCGCCGTCGAATTCGCGCGCCCACGGACAGTAAATGTCGGTGATGAGCGCGAACGGCAGGCCGCGGCGCGTGGCGGCTTCGCAATAGCGGCGCGCGACCTTCGAGTAAGCGCGCGTGTCGGTGACGATCAGATAGGGCGATTCGAAGTCGGAGTTCAGCGAATCGACGTACGAGCCCGACATGCCGTCGGAATAGAACACGCGCGGACGGATGTATTCGAGGTAGCTGTAGAACGCGTTGCTGATGCCGCGCGTGGACTGAATGCCGAGAATGTAGACAGCATCCGCGTTCGAGATGCGCTCGGCCACGCGCGCGAACACCGGCGATTGCGCAAGCTGGTAGACATGCTGGATCGCGCCGATCTCGAGTTCGAGCGAATGGGCGAGCGCCGGGTTGGGCTCGACAGGCGAATCGGCGTCCGGCGAGGCTTCATCGTGTTGGCCGGCGGCGCGGCGGAATGCATCGAGCCGGTCCGTGATCAGCCACGGACGTTCCTGAGCGCCGCGCAGTTCGCGCTTCAGGTCGTCGAGATTCTGATAGCCGATGCTGCGTAGGAAGCGGCCGACCGAAATGCCGCTCGTACCGGCTTGCTGGGCGATCTGGTCGGCGGTTTCGAGGCCGAGCCGGTCGAGATTGGCCAGCATGTAGCTGGCGACGCGCTTGGAAGTGGGCGTGAGTTCGGCAAAGCGGGCTTCGACGGTTTGAGCAAAAGCGGTCGGCATCGTGGTCGCGGCGCTGGGTGGTGGTTAGTCGATCATGAGAATGATGACATATTCAACCGGCCGCCCGCGCCGCGCGGCCTCGAAAATCGCTGCGGCGCATGCCGGCGATACGCCAGGCGCTTGACTGCGGGTACGAACTGCGGGCAATGACGGCGACGCTATGCTGACGATACGCGGGCAATAAGCCTGTATAACGCCCGCTGAACACGCATCAGACTGCCGGCCGCGCCGGAGCCGCGCGCGAGAAGTGCCGCGCGCCCGCCACGCAGCCCACCACGACGACGGTAACCAGAATCATCGCGGGCGGCACCTGCTCGTGCAGCAGCAGTCCTGCTAGCAGCAGGCCGAAGAACGGCTGCAGCAACTGCAACTGCCCGACGCCCGCAATGCCGCCGAGCGCGAGGCCGCGATACCAGAACACGAAACCGATCAGCATGCTGAAGAGCGACACATAGGCGAGGCCCCAGAGCGACGCTTGACTGACGCCGTCGAACGACGCGGGCCGTGTCCATACCGCGAGTGGCAGCATGAGCGGCAGCGACAGCACGAGCGCCCAGGAAATTACTTGCCAGCCGCCGAGGTGGCGCGACAGGCGCGCGCCTTCCGCATAGCCGAGCCCGCATGCGACGATGGCGGCCAGCATCAACGCGTCGCCGATCGGCGATGCTTCGAGGCCGTGACGCAGGGCAAACGCCACCACCGCGCCGCTGCCGAGCGCCGAGAACAGCCAGAAAGCCGGTTGTGGACGCTCGCCGCCGCGAAGCACGCCGAAGATCGCTGTGGCGAGCGGCAGGAGGCCGACGAACACCACGGCATGCGCCGCGCTGATGTGGCGCAGCGCCAGCGCCGTCAGTAGCGGAAAGCCGATTACCACGCCGAGAGCGACGATCACGAGCGGAATCAGATCACGACGGGACGGTCGCGCCTCGCGGAATACGAGCAGGAGCAGCAGACCGAGCGTGCCGGCAATCGTCGCGCGGGCGACAGTCAGGAATAGCGGGTCGAGGCCTTGCACGGCGACGCGCGTGGCCGGCAACGAGCCGCTGAAGATCAATACCCCTATGAAGCCGCTCAGCCAGCCGTTTGTCGTTTTGTCCATCGGGAGAGTCCATGCGCAGGAAGAGCTTGATAGCATCCGCTATCCGGCCATGGACGTTAAGGTACGGATCGGTGCAAATCTTCCAAACTGTACCGAGGAATAGGGCGGTACAGCGGTCGGGCCGACGCAACGCGGAACGCGGGCGTCGGACATCTCGCGATCAACGCATGCAGCCTTGCTGGGCGTGATGAGGTCGGCAGTGCGACGAACTTACTTGCACAGCAGAAGCAAGCGCTCCTGATCCGTACACGTCGGGCGCGGTTTCGGCGTGCCCTGTTGTGCCGCCGTAGCGCTCATCGCGGCGCTCTTGTTCGTGAGACATGCGCGCAGATGCTTCTCGACCGGCGAGTAGTATTTCCAACCGCGCACGAGCGGCGGCAACTCCAGCTTCACCTGCTTCCATTTCGGATGCCCGTGCTCCTGGAGATTGTCGAAGTTGGCACAGAGCGAGTCGGCAAAGTGATTCAGATTGCCGACGGTGTCGCGCAGGCCATAGTCGTAGGTGACGAGAAATGCTTTGACGGTCAGCGCGGGTACATCTTCCTTGAGCCAGGCCGGATAGCTGGTCGCGCGGATCGTCGTGGGGAAATAGGTTTGTTTCGCGCGGGTGGTTTCGGAGGCGGCCGGATCGGCCTTCAGAAGACGGATCTGCTGCAACAGGTCGGGATTCATGTCGTTGAACAGTTTGGCCGGCTGTCCGACCACGATGATCGCGACATCCACTTTCTTCACGATCAACGCGGCCAACGCATCTTCGTTGCTCAGATGCTGGATGTTCTGCTCGGGAATCGCCTGGCCGAACATCAGGTGATAGAGCGTCGTGGCCGTCTGCGCGGTACCGCTGCCGATCAGGCCGACGCTAATGCTTTTGTCCTTGATATCGGCGAGCGTTTTCAGCGGCGAGTCCGCGCGCACCACGACGTTAATTTCCTCGTCGTAAAGCGGCATGATGAGCCGCAGCGGCCGGATCGCCGTGCCGGCGTCGGCGTTGCCGGCGTTGGCCATGTCGATGTAAGCCTGATACACGTCGGATTGCACGAGCGCCAGTTTCACGCCTGGCTCGAAGCGCATGCGTTGCACGTTTTCAGCCGAGCCCTTCGACGCCATGACTTCCAGGTCGATGCCCGCTGGTTGCGCAACCCATTTCGACAGATCCTGGCCGATCTGGATATACGTTCCCCGTTCCGGACCGGTGACGATCTTGTAATGCGCCGGCTCCGCGCAGGCCAGTGAAGACACGACCATCAGCGCCAGCCCCAGCCATCCCGCGAGAAGTCTCTTCAGCATGGTCTCTCTACCTATCGGTCAGGTTCGTATGACTTCGCGCGTCGGTGCGCGTGAAGCACCAGTGAGCCGGATTGCCATGTCATGTTCTATGTGCGGCGCCTGCCACGTCCGTCTGTTACCTCTCAAACCAAACGCGCTGATACGTGTGATTCTCTGGCAGATTCGTGATGCGATTCGGTATCCAAACTATCTGTCACTGGCTCGGTGAATTACCCGTGGCGGGCTTCGCGGCATTCGTCGCCGGATGTTTCCAGCCGGAGTCCTTGATGGCGCGTTCGCGCGCCTCGACGCTATTGCCGTCCGGCGCCGCGGTGGTGGACCGTGGGGCGGCCACCACGACTTCGCCGTTCCGCGGGGTGCCTTTGGGCAGTGGAGTCTGCAGTTGAATCGCCTGCTGTGGCGACGCAGCGGTTTGCGCTTGCGCCGACGGTTTGCCTTGTGGCGGCGCGCTTGCCGCGCCACGCCGGTTGAGCGGCGCCCAGCCAGTCTCGCGAATCACGCGTTCAAGTATGGACTTCGCCGCGTCGCTGCCGGTGTCGATCGCGAGCGCTTCGTTGGCGTACTGGCGTGCGCAGGACCACGACTGCTGCGCGGCGCAAGTTTGCGCGGCCTGCAACGCGGCGTCGCGGCGGGCGGTCAGCGGCTTCAATTCCGTCGCGAGGTCTTCCGCGTCGGAATTGCCCGGTTGCATCGTTTGCGCGACGCCGAGAGCGGCTTGCGCCGCAGAGAGATCGTTGGCCCGGGAGGCGAGACGGGCCGCCTGCACGGCTTGCGCGGCATCGCGGAACTGCGGCGCGGGCTTGGCGGGCACAGCGGCCACCGGCGGCGCGACGGGCGTCGCCGGGATCACCTGTGCCGGCTTTGCGGGATTGACGGACGTGGCGGGTTTGCCCACCGCGCCAGCCTGGTTGGCCGACTGAGTCGGCGCATACAGTGCGATCGTGCCGGTCGTCGTTCTGGCATCCTGAGTAGTTTCACTTTCGGCGGACTGCTCGCTATTGCCGCCCGACAAATCGTGACCGCTGAATAGCGCATATCCGACATACGCCAGGCCGATTACGACGACCGCCCCAATGGCATAGAGCATTTTACGAAGCGAGATTGCGCCGCGGCCTGCCGCATTGGGCAGTGCGGGCAGCGGCTGAATTGGCCTGTCCTGTGAAACGAGTGCGGACACAGGCATCGCTGCCTCGGCATGAGCCGGTTCGCCCATGAACACCGCACGCGTCGTGGGGTCGGTTTCATCGGCTGTCGCCGGGTCGAGGCTATTCTTCTGCGCTACTTTATGCGTGGCGCTCGCGCGGCTGCCTGGAATTACGGTGCGTTTGTGCGGACCCGCGTCGAGTGGATGCGCCGCGCCGCAGTAGGGGCAATAGTCGACTTGCCGGTACAGTGCGCCGCCACACCGCTTGCAAGGCGTCGGAAAACTGTGGCCGAGTAGTGTCTGGGTGGACATGCTGTGGACCCACCTTTGGAAAACGATGCCATTACGGCATGTTCCAGATCATGTTGAAGCGGGAGCGATGTCCGCGGAAATCACGATCCACATGCGCCGGAGAGTCTTGGGCGGCCGCCCACGCTTGCGCTGCCGCTGGTTGCAATATGTGGGGTTTCAATCAGAACGTCAATCGCCGTTCCTACCTATCTTATGTGCGCCAGCGAACATTTGTAGGTGGGACGAAATAGCCGCTATATCGGCAGGACGAACGGGTGCAGGGGTTTTTTCACACGAATCGAGCGAAGGCGAAAACAGAACGAGGTCGGCGCGCATGGCGTCCGACCTCGACATTAAGCGCTTGCATCAAGCGACTGAGGAAAGCGGGAAAAGAGTCAATGTTTGCGCAGCGGATGATCCTTCAGCAGCCATGCGAGCGCGAAAGCCAGCACCACCACGCAAGCAGCAGAACGGTATACCGTGTGCAACGCGCCCGCGAATGCTTGCAGATAATCGTCGCGCAACGCTTGCGGCAATGCGTGGATCGCGGCAGGGCCGAGCGCGTGCGGCAACTCGGTGTCGGGCGGGATCAGTTTTTCGAGGCGCGCGGCGAGGCCGTTGGAAAACACGGCGCCGAAGCTGGCCACGCCGATCGATCCGCCGATCGAGCGAAACAGTGTCGCGCCCGAAGTGGCCACGCCCATATGCTTGAACTCGACGGTGTTCTGCACCGCGAGAATCAGTACCTGCATCACCATGCCGAGGCCGCAGCCGAGAATGCCCATGTCGATATACATCACATGAATCGGCGTGCTGATCTGCAGGCGTGCGAGCAGCAGCATCGCCACCGCCACGAGAAACGTGCCCGCGATCGGGAACATGCGGTACTTGCCGATCTTGCTGATCACCCGGCCGGTCACCATCGACATCAGGAACAGACCGCCCATCATCGGCAGCATCTGCATGCCGGCTTCCGATGGCGTCGAGCCTTTGACCACCTGCAAATACAACGGCAGGAACGTCACCGAGCCGAACAGCGATACGCCGATGATGAAGCCGATCAGGCTGCTCAGCAAAAACGTGCGCTGCCTGAAGAGTTCGAGCGGCATGATCGGTTCGACCGCGCTGCGTTCTTCGTGGATGAAACCCCAGATCGCTACCAGCCCCATGCCCAGCGTGAACCAGAGTTGCGGCGACGACCACGGCAGGATCGTGCCACCCTGGCTCGTGAACAGGATGATGCAGGTGAGGGCGCCGGCGAGGAATGCGGCGCCCATGTAGTCGATAGTGTGCTTCACCTGGCGAACGTGCGGCTTGAAGACTGCGCCGATCACGACGAGCGAGACGATGCCGAGCGGCAGATTGATGTAGAAGATCCAGCGCCACGAGAGATGCTCGACGAGAAAGCCGCCGAGCAGCGGGCCGATCACGGTTGCGAGACCGAACACGCCGCCGAACACGCCCTGATAACGGCCGCGCTCAGCGGGCGGAATCACATCGGCGATGGCGGCCATCGTCACTACCAGCAAGCCGCCGCCGCCCAGGCCTTGCAGCGCGCGCAGCACGATGAGCTGCGTCATGTCCTGCGCGACGCCGCACAACGCGGAGCCGACCAGGAACACGATGATCGCCGTCTGCAGGACGATCTTGCGGCCGAACAGATCGCCGAATTTGCCGTACAGCGGCACGACGATAGTCGAGCTGAGCAGGTAGGCCGTCACCACCCATGACAGATTATTGAGGCCGCCCAGTTCGCCGACGATAGTCGGCAGCGCTGTCGAAACGATTGTCTGATCGAGCGCGGCGAGCAGCATGACCAGCAGCAGCGCCGGAAACAGCAGGCGGATCGGCGGGTGATCGGCTGTGTGGGCGGGCGCGGTTGCCTGCGCGTGCGGCTGCGCCAGTTCGGCGGGGCGTGTCGTGGTCGATTGGTCCATGGCATCACGGATTGAAATTAATTAATTCGGAGATTAATATATGCGACATCGCATCACCAGTCAAATTGAATGCAATGGCAAGGATTCCGTCCGACGATCGAAAGGTGAAAAGCACGCTGCCTGGTACGGCTGCAGTGAAGGTTCGCAAGGCGCGTTCCGCGCCAGGGCGGAGTGCCGAAGCCCACGCAGGCGTATCGTCGATAAAACCGGAGGCGGCGGCCGCGCCCGCGCGGCGTCCCGGCAGACCTTCCGGCGCCGCGCGCGGGCCGGCGCAGCGCAACCGCCTGCTCGACGCCGCGCTCGTGCTGTTCGCGCGGCAGGGCATCGTCGATACCACGCTTGGGGAGATTGCCCGCGAGGCCGGTTTTACGCCGGCGATGATGCATTACTACTTCAAGACGCGCGATCAACTGCTCGACGTGTTGATCGACGAACGTTTCGCGCCGCTGCGCGCGGGGCTAGGCGTACCTTTCCAGGAAAATCCCGACGACCCGGTCGCGGCTATCACGCAGCTCGCGCAGCGGCTGGTGCAGGTGGCCGCCGAGCATCCGTGGTTTCCGTCGCTGTGGGTGCGCGAAGTGATCAGCGACGGCGGCCTGTTGCGCCAGCGTATGCACGAGCGCTTCGGCAACGCGCATCAGAAGGCGTCGCTGTCGGCCATTGCCCGGTGGCAGAAGGAAGGGCGGCTGAACGCGGAGCTGGAACCCGCGCTCGTCTTCGTCACGTTACTTGGACTGACGATTTTGCCGCTGGCCACGTCGAAGCTGTGGTGCAACGATCCGCTTCGCCGCAATATCGGCGGCGCGGAAATCGCGCGGCATGCCGTGGCTTTGCTGGTGCAAGGTATCGGCCCGAAGAAAGCCGATTGACGGCCGGCGGCGCTCTCTGAACCGTACCGGCGTCTCGCGGGTGCGATCAACCATCAACCATCGTCCATCGCCGCGCCACACGGTTTTTTCACGCTTACCGTTTTTCTTTCCACGCCGCATAAGCGGCTTTGGTCGCTTCGTTCGGCGGGTAAGTGCCTGGCAATGCGGCGCCGTCACGAATCCGCTCGGTCAGAAACACTTCGAGTTGCTCCTGTTCGGCAGCGGCTTGCGCGACCTCTGCCGCCATCTTGAGCGGAATCACCACCACACCGTCCGCGTCGCCGACGATTACGTCGCCTGGAAACACCGCGACGCCGCCGCAGCCGATCGGCACATTGATGTCCACCGCGTGATGGCGAATCAGATTGGGCGGCGCGCTCGCCCCCGCGCAGAACACGGGAATGCCGAGCGCGGCGATCGTCGTGCTGTCCCGCACCGGGCCGTCGGACACCATGCCCGCCACGCCGCGAACCTGCAAGCGTTGCGTCAGGATCGAACCGAACGACGCGCTGCCGCGCTCGCCGCGGCAATCCTGCACGAGCACATGGCCGGCCGGAATCGTTTCGACGCACTTGCGCTGCGCGTACTCGGGATCGGCAAACAGTTCGAGCACGTCGATGTCTTCACGCGATGGAATGTTGCGCAGCGTGAACGCCGGCCCGACCAGATTCGCGCCGTTGTGCGCGGCGAGCGGCGCGACGCCTTGCATGAATGTATTGCGCAGGCCGCGCTTGAATAGTTGGGTGGTCAGCGTAGCGGTGCTAACCCGGCGGAGTGCTTCGAGCGTGGCGGAGTCGAGATCGGACATGGTGTCGGACGGCCTCAAGGTTGGTAGCGCAAACGGGTCGTGGCGACCGCATGGCGCGCGGCGCCGCAGCGACGCAAAGTTCGATGCGTCTCGCCCATACGATGATAGCGCCCCGCTCAGCGAGCACAGCCAATCTGCGCGCGCGGCACATTCGTACGATGGCGAGACCGGCGAGGCACGCAACATGCTACTGGAGGTGTGGATGTGAAATGCAGGCAGCATCGATCAGGTTGCCGGTATCGCACACGAACAGGAATGGGAAAAGAAACGTCTGGCGGGAAGGTCGTGCTAACGGGGTTTTGCGCGAGCCGCCACGGCGAATCGGGTCGGCATCGGAGAGCCGTGACTGTGGCGCCGATGGCCGGTTTTTCATAGGCGTGCAATTTTGGCGCGTTACTGTGCGCGCGCGTTGGCGTCCAGGCCATGCTTTACAATCTTGGGCCTGGTTGCAACTCCGCGCATGAAATCGAGTCGGAACCATGAACAGCAATAGCGCAGCCGCGCAAATCGGCGGCAAGCAGCAGGGCGAAACGTTGGCCAAGTCGGACGGCCTAACCGGTTTTTTAGAGCAACAACGCAAAATGAACGGAGCATTGAGACTCGATCAGGCCACGATCGTGCTCGTAGAAGACGACCCGGACAGCCGGGAATCGTTGACCTTATTACTCGAAGCAGAAGGTGCGCATGTCGTCGCGGTGGCGGATGCGGAAGAGGGCGTGGAGGCGGCGCTGCGATTGTTGCCCGACGCCGTGGTGTGCGACCTGGAACTGCCCGCCATGGACGGTTTCTACCTGATCCAGCGCTTGCGCGATCACGAGATTCGCGGCGACCACCCGCCCTCGGTTGCGGTGGCGCTCACCGGCCACACTGACGACGCTTATCGCTTACGCAGCATCGGCGAAGGCTTCCAGCATTTCATGACCAAGCCGGCTTTGCCCGAAGATCTCGTGACACTGCTGCATGACGCGATTGACGCTCGCGCAGCAGGCTGATTTAGCGCTTCGATTCAGCCGACGAATTCGCGGCGCCGCGTGACAGCCGCGCCGCGAGACGCCGCATCTTCAGATGCCGGGCTTGATGGCAAAGCAGGGTCGAGTGCGTTTCGCGATCGTTGCCGAACGTTGAGGTCACTTGACGGCGACGGGTGTCCCCGACTCCTTGCTCGACGCCGCAGCTTCCAGCGCCTGACAGGCCGCACACAATCCCTTCAACTCGATTTCATCGCTCGCGAGACGGTAGCCCGAGTCTTCGATTTGCGCGACTAGCGCCTGGCGCAGTTTCGGCTGATGCAATTCGGTGACGTTGCCGCATTGCTGGCACACCACCAGGATGCCGTGCTGGCATTGCGTCAGATCGTGGCAGACGGTGAAGGCATTGATCGATTCGATCCGATGCACGAGCCCCGCCGAGAGCAGAAAGTCCAACGCCCGGTACACCGTGGGCGGCGCCGAGCCAGGATGGATCTGGCGCATCTCGTCGAGCAGCGAATACGCTTTGGTGGCGCGCCCGGAATTCAGCAGCAATTCGAGCACTTTGCGGCGGATCGGCGTGAGTTTTTCGCCGCGTTCGCGGCAATATTCTTCCGCGAGTGTGAGTGCGGCTTCCTGCGAAACACCGTGCGTGTGCCCCGGCTCATGTGAGTGAGCGGAGGCGGCGGAGGTGGCTTTGTCGGCGGTCGCGGCGGGCTTGGCGGTCTTCATGCATCGATTATAAAGGCCATCGCGTCCGGCTGTGCCGGCGCGCAATTCGTCCCGCCGCCGCCTTGGCGATGGCGCCGCATGATCAGGCAGTTCGGCGCGTGACCGGAGCATCGGCCACGCACCGCTCGATGGCTCAGGTCAGTGGGAAATCCACGTACTTCTTGAACCCCGTGCGCGTCGCAATACGCGAATACCAGCGTTCCAGATTCGGCAGCGGCGGACGCGTCACGCCGTCGAGCCCGAACCAGCGTTTGGCGTACGCGCCGATCACGATGTCGGCGAGCGTAAACTTCTCCCCTTCGAGGAAGAAGCGCCCTTGCAGATGCGTGTCCAGCATGCGCCATAGCGTAGTGACGGCGTCGAAATCGGCGGCGAGTTTGGCGGCGTCGCGCCCGGCGGCGGGCGTGCGCACGAGCGCCCAGAACACCGGACGCTCGGCGGGTTGCAGCGTGGACAACGACCAGTCCAGCCAGCGATCGATGCTGGCGCGCGCTTTCGGCTCCGCCGGGTACAGCAGGCTGGCTTCGCCGTACTGCATCACCAGATAGCGCAGGATCGAGTTCGATTCCCACAGCACGAAGTCGTCGTCGACCAGCGTCGGGATCTTGCCGGTCGGGTTCATCGCGAGATAGCCGGCTTCGTTGTTACGGCCGAATTGCAGGCCCGCGTCGACACGGTCATACGGCAGCACCAGCTCATCGCAGCACCACAACACTTTCTGGACGTTGACCGAATTGGCGCGTCCCCAGATCGTAATCATCCGGTAAATCCTTATTTTTACGTTGGCAAGCCGCGCCCTTCGCGCGGCGTTCAGCCAGTAACGATACACGATGAGCGCAATCTTGCGCATCGCGGCGCCGCAACCGGCCGCCTGAAACGTGGCGGCGGGCACGTCCGAAAACGACGCCCCGCATCCATTCGGCTATGCGCGCGCGTTGCGTACAATGAGCCCACCCGAATCCGACGAGGCACGCATGGCCCGCATTGTTCCCGACGACTGGAAGAGCCTCGCCGCGACCGGCGCGGCGGCCCGCGAACGCGAAACGCTGGCGTTGCTGGAAGAGACGCTGCCCGATGGCTACACCGTTTATCACGGCGTGCACTGGACGCGCCTGAACCAGAACTTCTCGGTGTTCGGCGAAGCCGACTTCGTGATCGTCAGTCCGGCCGGACGCGTGATGATCGTCGAACAGAAAACCGGCTTTCTGCGCGAAACGCCGAAAGGGCTCGTCAAGGTCTATCTGCAAACCGAGCGCAACGTGGCGATCGCGCTCGCGCACACCATCGAAAGTCTGCATCGGCGCTTTACCGCCGCGTTCGGCGCGGGCACGTATTTCGTCGAGGAATTGCTGTATTGCCCGGACCACATCGTCAAGGACGCGGCGATCGCCGGCGTGAACCCCGCGCGGATCGTCGATGCAACGCGTAAAGACAGGCTCGCGGCGATCATCCGCGAAGCCTTGCCCGCAGATGAGCCACGTCTAGCCTGCGCGCCGAAAATTCACCACTTCCTCGCCGACGAACTGGCGCTCACTCCCGACGCCAGCGCGCTGGTCGGCCAGGCGGGCACGCTCGTCACGCGTCTCGCGGGCGGTCTCGCGACCTGGGCGCGGCGGCTCGAATTCGCGCCGTTCCGGCTGCGCGTGATCGGCACGGCCGGCTCGGGCAAGACGCAACTCGCGGTGCAAGTGATGAAGGACGCGGTGGCGCGCGGCCAGACGCCGCTATACGTGTGCTTCAACCGGCCGCTGGCGGATCACATCGCGCGAGTCGCGCCGCCCGAAGCGAAGGTGGCGAACTATCACCAGCTCTGCGACTGGATCGCGCGCGACGCGGGCCGCGCACCGGATTTTCAGGCGGGCGATGTCTTCGATCAGCTCGAAACCACGTTCGCCGGCACGCCGATCGATCCGCGCTGGCAATTTGACGTGCTGATCGTCGACGAAGGGCAGGACTTCCAGCAGCCGTGGGTGGCGGCACTCGAGCGTCTGTTGCGCCCCAACGCCGCGTGGTGGTGGCTCGAAGATCCGCTGCAGAATCTGTATATGCGTGAACCCGTCGCGCTACCGGGCTGGACCACGCTGAAGGAAACCACCAACTATCGCAGTCCGCGCGACATTCTCGATTATGTGCGCGACGTGGTCGGCGCATCGGTTCCGGTCGCCGCCGCGCTCGCGTCGGGCAGTCCATTCGACGGCTCGGACATTTCGCTCTCGGTCTACGACGAAGCGAATGCCGCCGAAGGCAGCATCGAGGCCACCAAGCGCGCGATCACGCAGGCGCTCTCGCTCGGCTTTCGCAAGCAGGACATCGTGGTGCTGTCGTTTCGCGGCCGCGAAGGCTCGGCGATGAGCGCACTGGATCATCTCGGGCCGCATCGGCTGCGCAGTTTCACTGGCAAGTACGATCTGTTCGGCAGCCCGGAGTACCGCGAAGGCGACGTGCTGTTCGAGTCGATTTACCGCTTCAAAGGGCAGGCGGCGCCGTGCGTGATTTTTACGGAGATCGACTTCGCGACTTTCGACGAACGCATCGCGCGCAAGCTGTTTGTCGGCGCCACGCGCGCGACGATGAAGCTGATCGTCGTCGCGTCGCAGCGCGCCGCGCGGCACCTGCATTTGCGCGGCGGCAAGGAGAGCCGCGAAGTAAAGGAAGCGAAAGAGGTCTAGCGCCCGGACGCTCGGGTCACGTCCACGCACGCGCGCCGACCAGCATGCCGGTTTGCGTGTGCGCGTCCCACCAGATCACCCGCAAGAGCGGCGCTTGCTGTGCGATCAGCAGCGCCTGCACCGGATCGCTCTCGATGAAATGCGTGACGCCGCCGCGCAATGCGGCCGCGGCTTTGTGCGCGGCGCTGCCGGCGGGACTTTCATCGTGCGTGTCGGGCGTGCGCATCACCAGTTGCAGATGGCCGAAGCCGTGCCGCGCGAGCCACGTTTCGGTGCGCGCGCGATCCAGCTCCGGCCGGCCGGTGATGATCGTGCGAACCTGCTGCAAGTCGATGTCCGGCAGTTCCTCGAACGGCAGCAGCGCATCGCGTTCGGCAAGCGCGGCGGCCAGATCTTCGTCGTAACGCGCGAGCGGCACGTCGGGCAGCAGAATGCCGTCGAGGTCGATCGCGTAGGTCGCGTATTCGTGATCGTCGGCCATCGCGGGCGCGGCGCCTGATTCGACGCGCGCCCAGTCGTCGCGATAACGCTCGGTGTACGCCTGGCGCTCCCACGGAAACAGCGCGAAGTAGCCGCGCGCGTCGATCGCATAGTCGGGCTGAGTGCGGCTCAACTCGTCGACGGCGCCGGTCAGGGTCTTGACCACGATGCCCTGCTGCTGAAGAAACGCGATGCAATCGGTCAGCGTAAAACCGCGCCCGGCGATGTCCTCGCACAGCAGCACGGTCGAGCCCGCGGGCGGGACGGGCAGCGTCGAATCCCAGGCGACTGTGCGCGTCAGGCGGTCGTAGCGCAGAAACGCGACCGGCGTGCCGACGGCATGCGAGACCATCAGCGCGAGCGGCGCGCCGCCACGCAGAATGCCGATCGCCATCACGAAGCGCTCCGCCAGCAAGGCAGGTTGCAGCGATTCGATCCAGTGGTCGAGTTGTTCGTACGTCAGGGGCAAAACCGGCTTGTTCATGACTCGTAGGGCGTCGCGTGGCGCATGTGGGGCGAGCGTCTCTGACGCGGGAGCGGCAAGCGGCGCGCGTGGCCACGAGCCCCCGTTTTTGAGACAAAGAATTTTGGCGATATTATGCATGCGGTTCAAAGATCGCGCGTCGGGGTGACGCGCGGTACCCGATGCGCGACGCGAGACCGCGGCCGATGCAAGGGACAAGAAACAAGGGCCAAGGGCGGCGGACCGGCACAGACCAGGCCGCGACTATCAGGCCGCCCGCAAGAAGAATAGATAACGGAAATAAAAAAGCACATGACCAAGTCGACCGCCAGGGTGAATGACCGACGACTCGCCGTTACGGGCGCGCGCTGGGCCGCGGGCCTCGTGCTCGCGCTGGCCGCGTGGAACGCGCAGGCTCAGCCGGCGCCGACGCCTTTATCGCTCGACGTGCAAGGCAAGATCGGCAAGACTACCGACGCCGCGCACAAGATTTACCACTTCACCGAAGCTCAACTGCTCGCGCTGCCGGTCCATTCGATCACGACCTCGACCACGTGGACGCCGCGTTCCACCTTCACAGGACCGTTGCTGGCGGATATTCTGAAGACAGTCGGCGCCACTGGCAGCCAGGTCGAGATCCATACGCTCGACGACTATACCTACACCATTCCGGTGTCGGACTGCGATCGCTACGGCGTGGTGGTTGCATACAGCATGGACGGCCGGCGTCTGAAGATCAGCGACTTCGGGCCGCTGTTCCTTATCTATCCGCGCGATGCGTTCCCGGATGAACTCACGGGCGCCTCGGGCGATTCGAAATTCGTATGGCAGATCAAGGCACTCATCGTCAAATAATGCGCCATCCGTGGCGCCGTGCGTTCTACGTGCTGATCTGGCTGACCGCGCTCGCGGCGCCGGTCGGCTCGATCGGCTATCTGTTGTACGCGAATCTGCTCAACCCGCGCGCTACCGAGCAGTTGACCGGCTCGTACGACGGCTTCTATTGGGACGCCGCGCAACTGCAAATCGCCTACGCGCGCTTCGAGAATCAGCTATTGCTGTACCAATCGGGCGTCGACGACGACTACCAGCGGCTGATGCTGCGTTATCAGTTGCTGCAATCCAAGCTGCACGTGATGGCCGGTTCCACACGCCGGTTGACTACGCAGCTCTCTCTACTGCAACGGCAACTGGACGAAATCCATTCGCTGGATCAATTACTAGGCGGCATCGAGCCCGAAGTCGACGCGCTGCCGAAAGACCCCAGCCAGGCCAACCGGATCGTCGCGCAACTGCGTCAGCACTGGAACGAGGTCAACGACCTCGCGCTGAGCCGCCGTTTTGCCGACGTCGCCGATCGCGAGGCGATGAACCGCGACTTCATCGACAAGCGCCGCATGCTGTTCGCCGGCGGCCTGTTGCTGTTGTTGCTGTCGGCGGCGGCGACACTGTTGCTCGTGTTGAATGGCCGGCGCCGCACGCGCCTGATGCATCAGCAGCACGCGGCGCTCGAAGCCGAGCACCAGGCGAGCCGCGCCGCGCGCGAGGCAAGTCACGCCAAGGACGCGTTTCTCGGCATGATCAGCCACGAACTGCGCACGCCGTTGCATGCGATCGTGTCGTCGATCGAATTGCTGGGCTTCAACTACCACTCCGAGGCGGACCGCAAGGTGATCCAGCGGCTCGAAACCGCGGGCCGGCATCTGGAAGCGCAGATGAAGGATCTGACCGACTATGCGCGCCTCGGCGCCGGCAAGCTCGAATTGCGTCACGAGCATTTCGAGCCGCGCGAACTGCTGGCGTCGATCGTCGATGAACACGCGATGGCGGCCGCCGCGCGCGGTTTGCAACTGGAGAGCGAGGCGGGCGGCATGAGCGGCCTCGTCGATTCCGATCCGCACCGCATTCGCCAGATCGTCAACAACCTCGTCACTAACGCGATCCGCTACACCGAAACCGGCACCGTGCGCGTGCAGTTGCGGCAGCGGCCGGCGCTGCTGGTTTTCGTCGTCAGCGATACGGGGCCGGGCGTACCGCAGGCGCAGATTCCGCTGATCTTCCAGGAGTTCACCCAGCTAGACGCGTCGCGCACGCGCCGCTTCGAAGGCGCGGGCATGGGGCTGACCATCGTGCAGGGGCTGGTCAAGCTGTTCGGCGGCACCGTCGAGGTGGCGAGCAAGGTCGGCGAGGGCACCAGCTTCACCGTGACGATTCCGGTCACACCGGTCGCCGCCGCTCGGCCGCAGGACGTGGCGGCGCGAGCCGAGCCAGGCGGCGCGCGTCCGTGCGTGCTGATCGTCGACGACAACCGCCTGATCCGCGAGTCGCTCAGCGAAATGATCGCGCATATGAATTTCGACGCGCACGCCGTAGCCAATGCCGACGATGCGCTCGCCTGGCTCGACACGCGCCGCTGCGACGTGGTGTTGCTCGACCTGCATATGCCCGGGCGCGACGGCTATACGTTTCTCGCGGACTTCGCCGCGCGGGGCGGGCCGTCCGCTGGTGTGCCGGTGATCGTGGTCAGCGCGTATGCGCCGGAGCCGGAAGCGGCCGGAAAGGCGGAAGAGGGGGAAGGCGGCTCGCAGCCGTTCTTCGACGCGTTATTAAAGCCGGTACATTACGAGGAGCTCCGCAGCGCGTTGCAGCGGGCGTTGGCTTCGCGGCATACGGTGTGATGCGAAGCGTGGGCGGCCGGGCGAAGGTGGGCATCAACCTGAGCACACGCCTTCAGCCGTTTGCCGGCACGGGTGGACCCGCTTAAGGCCGGTTCAGCCGCTTAGACAGGTCGGCGACCAGGATCGCCATGCGCGCGGGCTTTTCATAGCACGCGACGTCGTAATTGCGGATCACCTGGCTGATCTCCGATTCGCTGGCCTTGCCGGTCAGCAGTTCGCCGGTCAGCACGAAGATCGGCGCGTCTGGATTTTCCGAGGCGCGCACCGCTCGAATCGCGGCCGCCGAGGTCTGCGCGCCGAACAGCCAGTCGATCACGATGCCGTCGAACACCTGGGTTTGCAGTTGGTCGGCAAAGGCCGCGAGTCCGTAGATCGCCACCGCCGCGAAGCCGCTGCGCTCCAGATAGTCGCGCAGGTTGTCGGCGCTCGCCTGGTCGTCGTCGACCACCGCGATGGTCGGCTTGTCGGTTTCGGCGCGGCGCGGATAGATCTCGATCTTGTGGACCTCGTACGCGCTCTGATACAGCGTGCCGTCGTGGCGCGCCACGCGCCATTGGCCGAGCCGGGAGTACGCGACGAATTCGGGGCGGCTGCCCGCTTCGAGCGCGGCGCCGACCCAGGCCGTGCAGGCCAGTTCGATCGCGCCGACGCTGAACACGGCTTCCTGGGCGATCGCGCCGACCATGCCCGGATCGAGCGATTGCGCGCCGAATAGCTGGGCGGCCGGTTCGCCGAACACCTCGGCGACCTTCTTGATTTGCGAGAGCGTCCACGGGCTGTTGCCGCGCAACTTGCGGTGTCCCTGTGAAAAACTCAGATCGAGAATGCGGCACAGCTCCGTGGTCTGCTGGCGTTTGCCGATTCCGTGCCGGCTCATCAACTCGCGCACGCGCTCGGCGACTGCGATGGAGTCGGGTGAGTGTGTTTCGTTGGCCATACTGCGTGAGAATCCGCCGTCTTAAAGGGTACTGGGGAGTGCGATACGGACAGGCGCGGCGCGGCCATGCACATGCAATGCGCAGGGGACGCGGCGTCGCAGGGGACAGCAAATGTACCGTAAAAGTATCGCAGTCTGTCGTTTTGTACGACCGCCGCCGGGCCCGTCAATGCAAGAGTCGAAACGGACCGGTTTGGCGATCTTTTTATGCATTAAGCATAAATGTATTTTACCGATGAAACCTCGCCGTATCTGAAGAGAAATATGTCACGCGGTCCAGCCGCCCGAAACATCTAGCCAGCAGACATCGTGCCGAGCTTCGCCGCCGAGTTTTTCAGGCCTTTGAAAATGCGTTTGGCGACCTTGGCGGGAAAACCTTCGGGCAATTCCGCGGAGACCCGCTCGATCACGCCGGGCGTCTGTTCGATTAACCGCTGGATCAGCGGTTCCGCGTCCGCGCCGTACGAGCACTTCAGCGCCATGGTGTTGAAGTGGCGCCGCTGCACGTCGCGAAACGCGTCGTGCTTGCTGCGCGACCACATGCCCATGGCGAGCCGCGCCTTGAACCATGACCACTGGTTCGGGCCGCTGCCTTCCACCGGCCAGATCGACATCACGTCGTAAAGCGGCGTGAGCCGGTAGTGGCCACCCGCCAGCAGGCGGATGCTGAAGTTCTTGGCGTGGCCGTCCGGCGCCGCCAGCATCCAGAACAGAATCTGGCTCGCCATGAGCGTCTCGATGTCCTGCCGCGCCTCGACCGATTGCTGCAGAATTCGCGCAAGGTCGAGCACGCCAGGGCCGCCTTCGTTTTCGTATTTGCGGTGCGACGGCACGCCGTACACCTGGCAGAAATCTTCCTGCGGCAGACGCAGCAGCCATTGCCCGCTCGAATGCATTTGCCGGTCGAAGCGCTCGACGCTCAATACCCGCTGTTTGCCGAACGTCATGATCTCCGTGCTGGCGACCGGCAGGCCGTAGGCGTGCAGAATCCGCAGACAGAGCCACTCGTTTTCGACCGAGGTGCTGAGGTCGGCGAGCTTGTTGCCGACAAGGCCAAGCGGCAGCTTGAAAATATGCGTGGTGGGCGTGGCGCCGTGCGGCCGTTGCCACTTGCCGTCGTGCCACAGCAGTGCGGTTTTTTCCTGCGCGCCGGCGAGCGAGATGCGGAATTCGTCCGTCTGGTCTGGTGCGCCGAGCGCGGGGTTGCCGACCGCGCGCGCCAGCATGGTCTCGATTTCGCCTTCCGTGAGCGGCGTGCCCTCGATTTGCTCGACGCCTTGCGGCACGTCGTCTTCCGCGAGCAGCTGGACGGCGCCCACGCAGTCGCGGCCGATGGCTTGCAGCAGATCGAACGCGTCGAGCGTCTCGGTCTGGTAGCGTTGGGCGATGCGCTTTCTGATCGCCTCGCTGTCGGGCAGCAGGTTGTCGAAATAGTTGAGAACGCGCGGGCCTTTTTGCGCCAGATTGCCGGGCGTGAACGGCAGCGACAGCGACAGCGGCCGTCCCGCCGGCGAGGCGACCCATGCGGGATCGTAGGCAAACTCCATGGGCCCGCGAGCGGGCAGGCGCCAGACGCCGACGCGCTCGCCATTGGCCCATACCGATAGCGCGCGTGAGTGAGTTTGGCGACCCATGCTCACCACTCGATCAACGGTGTGGGGCCGGGCAGCGTCTGGCTCTTGTCGCGCAGTTGCAATTGCAGACCGTAGACGCCGCACAAGGCCAGCAATTGTGCAAGGGTAAGTGCGGCGGCGTCGGTTTCGAATGCCGAGATACGGCTCTGGCTGACGCCGATGCGTGCGGCGGCTTCGGCCTGGGTGAGGCCGGCTTGCCGCCGGCTGGCGGCAAGCACCTGGGCTATCTGGTCCGGCGTGGCGATGAGGTGAAGCATGGCAGATTATCCGCGACACGAATAAACGCATTTTATTCGTCACGCGCATATCTGTCAAATATTCGTGTGACGCATATTTTACGAATATCCGTTTGGCGAATAAAATGCAGATATCTGAGTGGCGAATAAACGGCGTGAACGAGCGTGAGCAACGTTGCGCACGCGCTTGCCCGCGCCTGCATCGCCGTCGTCAACCGCAGGGCATTGCGGACAACCGGGCCGCCTGCGAAGATTACGGCCACACTTAAACCGGCCCGTCCGATGACCACGACTTACCCGCTGCATGCGAACCTCACTTCCGCCGACCACGCGTTCCCGAAACATGCCGATGTGGTGATCGCCGGGGCCGGCATCATGGGCTGCGCGGCCGCCTACTATCTGGCGCGCCGCGGCCTCACGGCGGTGGTGCTCGACAAATCGCGGATCGCCGGGCAGCAGTCGTCGCGGGCATGGGGGTTCGTGCGCCAGCAGGGCCGCGAGTCCGCCGAAGTGCCGCTGATGATGGCCGGCATCCCGCTGTGGAAAAAACTCGAAAGCGAGTTGAATTTCGATCTCGAATGGCGTCAGGGCGGCTGTCTCTACGTCGCGACCGGCGAGGAGGACTGGGCCTCGTTCCAGCAATGGATGGACGTCGCGCGTCAACACGGCCTCGACACGCGCACGCTCGATCGCAAGCAGATCGACACGGTCGTGACCGGCATGCACGCGCCGGCGCTAGGCGGCCTCTACACGCCTAGCGACGGCCAGGCGGAGCCGCGCCGCGCTGCGGCCGCCTTTGCGGCGCGAGCGAAGGAAGCCGGCGCACTGTTCTTCGAAGGCTGCGGCGTGATCGGCGTCGAACGCGCGGGCGGCGCGATTGCCGGCGTGGTCACCGAGCGCGGCACGGTGCGCACTTCGCGCTTCATCTGCGCGGCCGGCGCGAGCAGCTGGCGTCTGCTCAAAACGCTCGGGCTCGAACTGCCGCAGCAGGCGGTGCGCGGCACCTGCATGCGCACCAATCCGCTGCCGCGCATCACCGCATCGACGTTCTGGGGCCACGGCCTCGGCGTGCGGCAACGCGCGAACGGCGCGATCAATCTCGCCGACGACATGCAGGTCGACGTCGACATGACGCTCGGCCATTTCCGCGCGCTCAAGTGGTTCTTGCCGGAGTTGTGGGCGCAGCGCGAGAAGTTCAGCTTCCATCTGAACGGCGCGAGCCTGCGTGATCTGCGCGAGCGTTTGCCGGGCGGCGTGCCGAAACACGAGCGTGTGCTGCATCCGCGCGACCCGCATCCGCAGCCGAACGTGGGCCACGCGCCGCGTGCGTTGAAAAAACTGCGCGCCTTGTTCCCTGCGTTGAAAGATGCACAGGTGGTCGAATCGTGGGCCGGCCTGATCGACGTACTGCCCGACGGCATTCCGGTGATCGACGCGCCGCCGCAGGTCAGCGGCTTGACCATCGCCACCGGTTTTTGCGGCCACGGTTTCGCGATGGGGCCGATCGTCGGCAAACTGCTCGCGGAATTGAACGATGGCGGCCAGGCGTCGCTCGATCTGTCGGCGTTTCGTTTGCAGCGTTTCTTCGATGGCACGATGCAGCGGCCTCGCAGCATGCTGTAAAAACCGCGCCGCTCGACCAACCCCAACCAACCCCAAACACCGCCAATGAACGAACCGTTTCTGCGCCACGCGGGCGTGCCGTACTACACGCAATGGGGCAGTCCCGAGTGGGTCAGCCGGATCGTCGAGCAGCATGGCGACCCGTGCGACGATCCCGGCTGGCAGCGCAGCGGCTTCTCCGACCCAGAGCGTTACCGCTTCTGGGCCAAGCGCCTGTGCGGCCTGACATGCCTCGAGTCGGCGCTCGACTATTGGCGCATCGGCCACGCGCCGCGCGCCGCGCTGCTCGACGAAGCGTTGCGGCATGGCGTGTACCGCGTGCGCGAAGATGGCGGCGTCGACGGCTTGATCTACCGGCCGTTTGCCGATTGGGTGTCCGGCACGTTCGACGTTCGGGTCGACGTGCTGCCGCGGGCGCCTCTCGAAGACATGGCCGCGCGTCTGAACGCCGAAACACTGGCAATCGTGTCCGTGAGCCCCGAGATCCGTTATCCCGACCGGCCCAATCAGCGCCAGGGCGGTCATCTGATCCTGCTGCACGGACGCGGCCGCGATGGCGTGTGGTTTCACAATCCCTCGGGCATCGCGCCGCATCAGGCGGACGTGTATCTGCCGTTCGACACCATGACGCGGTTCTACGCGGGACGCGGCATGACGCTCAGCCGGATCGCGCGTTAGCCGCGGCGTGGCGTTTTTGTGTTCGCCCGGTGAGCGCGTTGATCGGGCCCGGTTTCTGCTGTATCGCCAGTACTGACTTCTGCGATCCTGGAACCGCCATGAAACGAACCTACACCCTGCTTGCCGCCAGTCTGATTGCACTGGGCTCCGCTGCCACCGCGGACGCTGCCAGCCGTGACGAACAGACCAAGGCTTGCCGCGGCGACGCCATGCATTTTTGCGCCGCCGAAATTCCCAACGAAGACAAGATCACCGCCTGCATGAAGCAGCACGTCGATGAGCTGAGCCCGGCGTGCCGCGCGATGTTCAAGGGCGGCAAGAAGGGCGCCGAGAAAAATACGTCGCAGTGACGGCGGCGCGACTGAGGTTGGATTTGGCCAGGCGTCATGTACGGTTTTGCGCGTCACTGGCTTTGCGGTTAGCCCGGCTTCGATGTGCGAGCTTGCACGCGGCTGATCAGGCTGTGCCGCCGCGAACCTCAACCGAGCGCCAAGCCGCCCCTGAACCGCCATTTGCGTCGCGGCTTATCGTCACCCGTTCGCGATCCGGCCCCGCGGCGCGCCCGGCGTCGTAGAATCGCTTGTCATCGACTGCCGGAGCCGCCGCGTGCCTGATTCGCCCAAGCCGGAGCCACGTCTGCCGCGCTTCCGTTTGCCGCGCCGCGCCCGCACGCCCTGGCAGGCGCCGCGCGCCCGCACGCTATTCACGCGGCCGGCGGCGTCGCCGCAGCGCATGCTGCTGCATCGCGTCTATCTGGTGGTCGGCCTGTGCGTGCTCGCCTTCGCCGTGCTCTATCTCGATCGGGACGGGCTGCGCGATGCCAACCGCAAAGTCCTCGGCATCGTCGATCTGATGTACTTCACCATGGTGACGGTAGCCACCGTCGGTTACGGCGACATCGTGCCGGTGACCGCCCGCGCGCGCCTCATCGACGCCTTTTTCATCGTGCCGATCCGCATCGTCATCTGGTTCGTGTTTCTCGGCACCGCTTATCAGTTCGTCATTCAACGCGTCATCGAGGAATTCCGCATGAAACGCCTGCAAAAGCAGTTGCGCGATCACGTCGTGATTTGCGGCTATGGATTGAGCGGTTCGGTCGCGGTGCGTGAGTTGCTGGAAAGCGGTTTCGCCGCGGAATCGATCGTCGTGATCGATCCGCAGCAGGCGGCGCTCGAAGCGGCCACGGCGCTCGGCGTCGCAGGCCTGCTCGGCGATCCGTCGCGCGAGGATCTGTTGCAGCAGGCGCAGGTGCAGATCGCCCGCGCGGTCATCATCGCCGTCACCGACGACGCCACCGCCATCCTGCTCACGCTGACCGTGCGCAGCGTCGCGCCGCAGACCAAGATCGTCGTGCGGATTCAGGAGCAGACTTATCAGCGGCAGCTGCGCCAGGCCGGGGCGAACGTGATCGTTTCGTCGACCAAGATCGGCGGCTTGCTGCTTGCAGACGCGGTCGACAGCGAATACATCGTGCCCTTCGTGAACGATCTGTTGTCGGCACGCGGCCGCGTCAACCTGGTCGAACGCCGGGCGAGCGCGCAGGAAGTCGGCCGCTGGAGCAATGCGCTGCCGGGCGCGGTGGTGGTGGGTCTCGTGCGCGCGGGGCGCGTGCTGTCGTTTTACGAAGACGAGCCATGTCCGATCGAGGCGGGCGATCTGCTGATGCTGATCCAGTCGTCACGCCAGCCGAATGAAACGCCCGCCGTCTGCTAGCCCATTCGAACTCAAACTTCTGCCAAAGACTGGAACAACCTGCCCATGACCCACCCGACCACGCAGACTTTCGACGCAGCCGCGACCACACGGCTGATTCCCTACGCCGCGCTCGTCGACGCACTCAAGCGCGCGACAATCGACTACGCGCAGCGGCGTATCGCGAGTCCCGAGCGGCTCGTCGTGCCGCTCAACGAAGACGGCATCATGCTGTCGATGCCGGCCACCGCGCCCGATCTAGCAATCCACAAGCTGGTCAACGTATGCCCGGCCAATCGCGCACGCGGCCTGCCGACCATCCACGGCAAAGTGATGGCGTTCGATGCCGACACGGGCGAGACGCTCTTCATCCTCGACGGCCCGACCGTGACGGGACGCCGCACGGCAGCGATCTCGATGCTCGGCGTCGACACCTTCGCCACCGCAACGCCGCGCGAATTCCTGCTGATCGGCACCGGCACGCAGGCGCTGAACCATCTGGAGGCGATCGGCGAACTGTTTCCCGGCGCGCGCGTATGGGTGAAGGGCAGCGCGCCCGCGCGCGCCGAGGCGTTTTGCGCCGCGCATCAGGGCAAGGCGCATGATCTGCGGCCGCTGACTCAGGCCGGCGCCACGATCCCCGACTCGATCGATGTAGTGATCGCGCTGACCACGAGCAGACAGCCGGTCTACGACGAAGCGGCGCGCGTGGAGCGCCTCGTGATCGGCGTCGGCGCATTCACACCCGCCATGGTCGAGATAGGTGCGCGCACCCTCGGTGAAAGCGCGCTTTTCGTCGACGACGAAGCCGGAGCGCGCCATGAAGCCGGCGACTTCATTCAGGCGGGCGTCGACTGGCCTAAGGTCGGCGGCATCGCTTCGGTGCTCGACAATGCAGCGCTACTGCCGCAAAAAAAACCGATCGTATTTAAAACCGTCGGCTGCGCGGCATGGGATCTGGCGGCGTGCCGCGTGGCGCGCGAGTCGTTGTCAGGAGGTTGAAGGCTTGAAGAGAAAAGCGGGGTGAAAGGGCCGGGTGCGCGGCCTGCGGGGCGTGCGTTGCAACAGGATAAGGGGTGCCCGCCAACGCCGAAAAAGGTCCTGAAAACAGGCCTTTAGCACCTCAGGTTGGCATATTGCGCGAACCTGCGGCGCATGTTGCCGTGCAAACAATCTCAAAACGTTGCACCATAGGCGTTTGCCAGAAAAAGTGCCGGTCCGCCGGCACCGCGCCGCTGCTTTTTTCTGCCCGCTTGTTTTCTGCCCTTCACCGACGCCTTATCCCTCACGACGCTGCGACCGCGCTATGACGACCCAACACGCTTCTGCCACTTCCGACCTGCCGCTCGACATGATCATCTTCGGCGGCACCGGCGACCTGTCGTTTCGCAAGCTGCTGCCCGCGCTCTACATGGCGCATCTGCACTGCAATCTGCCGCCGAACACCCGCATTCTCACGATCGGCCGCAAGCCCTGGTCGCGTGAGGAGTACATCAACGAATTCATGGAGCTGAAGGCGAAGCCCTTCATTGAAAAGAAAGCGTTCGATGCCAGCGCCTGGGACAAATTTCTCGCGCTGTTCGAATACGTGCGCATGGACGTCGACTCGGTCGAAGATTATCAGCGCCTGAAAGAAGTGTCGCGCGAAGGCGTGCGCCGCGTGTTCTATCTCGCGACGTCGCCGGATCTGTTCACGAACATCTGCGACAACCTCTCCGCTGCGGGCTTGATCGACGCCAACTCGCGCGTCGTGCTCGAAAAGCCGCTGGGTCACGATCTGGCCTCCGCGCAGGAAATCAACACGGCGGTCGGCAAGCATTTCAGCGAAGCGCAGATCTACCGGATCGACCACTACCTCGGCAAGGAAACCGTGCAGAACCTGATGGTGCTGCGCTTCGGCAATCCGATTTTCGGCCCGCTGTGGCAGGCCCCGTATATCAAGAGCGTGCAGATCACGGTGGCGGAAACGGTCGGCGTGGGCACTCGCGCGGGCTTCTACGATAAGACCGGCGCGCTGCGCGACATGGTGCAGAACCACTTGCTGCAACTGCTGTGCATCGTCGCAATGGAGCCGCCGGTATCGCTCGACCCGGATGCGGTCCGCGACGAAAAGCTCAAGGTGCTGCGGTCGCTGCGGCCCATGACGCCCGAGGACATCGCGCGCGATACCGTGCGCGGCCAGTACACCGCGGGCGCCGTGGACGGCGAGGCGGTGAAGGGTTACCAGGAAGAAGACAATGTGCCGGCCGGCAGCCGCGCCGAAACCTTCGTCGCGTTGCGCGCGCATATCAACAACTGGCGCTGGGCGCACGTGCCGTTTTTCCTGCGCACCGGCAAGCGGATGCAGAAGAAGGTGTCGGAGATCGTCATCGAATTCGCCGAACTGCCGTTCTCGATCTTTCCGAAGGGTGGACGCAATTACGGCAATCGGCTGGTGATCCAGTTGCAGCCGGAAGAATCGATCCAGTTGCAGGTGCTGGCGAAAGAGCCGGGCAGCGGCATGCATATGCTGCCGGTGAATCTGAACCTGGATTTGCAGCAGGCCTTCACCGAGCGTCGCGCGGAAGCGTATGAACGCTTGCTGATCGACGTGATTCGCGGACGCCTCACGCACTTCATGCGGCGCGACGAACTCGAAGCGGCATGGGCGTGGGCTGAACCGATTCTGGAAGGCTGGGCCAAATCGGGCGAGAAGCCGCGCGGTTATACGGCGGGCACGTTTGGACCGGCTGCGTCCACGGCGCTGATGGCGCGCGAAAATGCAGTGTGGGCGGAAGAGTCACAATAAGCGTTACTTCACCAGTGCCAAACGGAAATGGCCCGCACATGCGGGCCATTTTCACTTATCGATTCGCGCAGGCTTAGGGCAACGAAATCGTCAACGTAGCCGATTGCGGCCCGAGTTTGACCACCTGCGAATATGGCGCGAGCGAGCGCAAGGTCTGATCGCGCAGATAAGTGTTCAGGCCGAGATAAGCCAGCAATCCGACGAGTGCGAACACCGCGCCGATCGACCACAGCGGCACCTCGCGTTTCAGACGGTGCGCGACCTGATCGGGCAGCGGCCAATGCGGCGCGAACGGCGCGCGCTTGCCTTTCATATGCGCGATTTCATCGCCGATGCGCGCGGTCAGATACGCGAGCTTCTCCGGTCCTTCGAGCAGATACTTGCCCTGGAAGCCGAGCAGCAGGCACATGTGAAACACCTCGAGCGATTGCAAACGCGCCGCGCCTTGTGCGCGGCATTCCTCGAGATACTGAAAAAACTTCTCGCCCGCCAGTTGCTCGCCGAACAGCACCAGTTGCAGCGGCCGGCGCTCCCATTCCGTGCGGATCCTGAAGGTGGACGACAGCACCGATTCGTCGATGGCCGCGCAGAACGCAAATTTCGACGCATAGACATCGTCCGCCGATGCATTGAGCTTCTTCGCGCCGCGTTCGAAGTCGCCGAGGAACTGCTGGATGCGCTGGCTGAACTCCAGCGCGTCGCCGGGTTCGCGGCCGTTCTTCAACAGGAACAGCATGAAGAAACCGTCGTACAGCAGGTCGAGCAGCGAACGAACCTGATAGCTCGGCTCGGTGATCGGTGCGGGCGTGGCGGTAGGCGTGCTGCTGCCGCCAAAGAGGGATGGCGCGTAGCTCATGATGTGACGGCGATCAGTTCGAGTTGAAGATCGTTGATGCCCGACGGCGCATAGATCATTGCCGATTGGGCCTGCAACATACGGTCATACAGCGCGCCGCGCGATTCGAACGAGAAGTAGCATGCGCCCGGACGGACCGGAATGGCGGGCGGCACCTGCGGCGTATAGACGAGCCGCACGCCCGGCATGGCCGAGAGCACCAGCTTGTCGACGTCGTCCGGCGCGCCGACCTTGAAGCGCGCGGGCACGGCTTCCACGAGCTCGGCGGTCGGCATATCAGCCGACACCGCGATGTAGAACATGGTTTTGTCGTCGATCTTGCCCGAGTCGAGCCGGCCCGCGTGGAACGACGGACGCACTTCTTCGAGCGCGATCGCGAAGTAGCGCGTGGAGATCACGGTTTCGAGCAGATCGCGCAGGATCGTGTCGAGACGCGCGAAGCCGGGGCCTGGATCGTCGTGCCGGTAAGCCGGCAAGTCGGACAGCGCATAGCCCTTCGAAAACGTCATCAACTGGCCGGCGAGGCGCAGCAGTTCCTGAAACAGGCGTTCCGGATGCAGCGCCGAATGCTGGTACAGATGCGCGAGCGAAGCGAATGCCGCACTCGCGGTATGCAGCAGCCAGAACGACGCGATGTCGCCGGAACGGAACTCGATGATGTTCTTGGTCGGCTCGCGGTGAAAGCCGTATAACGCGTTGACCTTGGCCTGCAATGCGTCGATCAGTTGACGCAGGCGCTGATGCAGAATGGGCGAGGCGTCGATAGCGAGGCAGGGCGGTACGAACGTGTCGTCGATTTCGAAACCGCTGGTAGCGGTGCGGCGCACACGCACGAGCGGCACCGAGAGCAGTTGATCGCGCGGCTCGCTATGCGCGATCAGTTTGACGCTGGTCTTCAGGAAGGTGATGTCGGCTTCGGCGGCGTCGGTGAAATGATCGGCCACCGGCGTCTGCTCGCTCACGTAACGCGACACGAACCCGGCGTTGCTGTCCTGCGCATAGTTCGCACCGGTTTCGCGCAGCGGATGCAGCGCAAGATAAAACGTGAATTCGTTGATGCCGTCGGGCAGCGTATCCAGCGCGATGGGCGGCGGCAGGTCGTCGGCCTGCGGCGCGGAGTAGAGCGCGCCGTCGGGAAACACCAGTGAGAGTTCGCTCACGCGCAGCACATTGCTGCCGAGCGCGTCGCGGTCGAAGCGCGCCGAGCGCACGCCCCAGTTATACGGCTGGATCGCCTGGATCGATTCAAACAGGCGCGCCTCATGATAAGCGTCCTGACGCTGAAAATGCTGCGGCCTCAGAAACAGGCCTTCCCCCCAGAGCACTTTTGCGGAATAACTCATCTCAAACCTGTTATATGCGTTCAGCGTGTGGCGCACCCGGAGATAACCGATTCGAGCGCCGCATTGTTAATTGTTTAGAAAATGTTAAATCGCATTTGACCGGCATCTTTATCCGCAACTTACCGAAGAAAGCATATTCAGCGCTTGCGCCGGCAATCCCTGGTCTGGCGGGATCACAGTGCCATTGGTCACCGTCATTGCACAGTTATGCAGGCCGATCATTATGCCGGATTTCTCCGACTTCGCCGGGTCGAAGGCAAATTTCCAGCGCTGCATTGCCGGATCGCGGAATAGCGCGACGATACCGAATGCCTGCGCTTCACGCGAGACTTTTTCGGTAACAACGTAGCGCTGGCCCGGGATCAGCGTTACTTCGCGCACGCCCAGCAAATCGCCGCCCAGTGTGGTTTTTTCCTTTGCCGGATCGGTAAATGCGTCGAATGGCGCCTGCTGGAATGAAGTCGGGTCTTTCAGCACGTAAAGCCGTACTACCAGCGCCAATGGCCGTTTGTCATTCGCGGCATTCAGATTCGGTGCGGCATATAAGGTGAGACCGACATTGCGCGGCGGTTTCTGGGCATCCGGCAGGTCCGGTTTGCCAAGGCCGCTGGCCTGCAAAGCCGCGTTGGCAGCGGCTCCGAGCACCGTCACGCCCGCCGCGCAGCCGCCCAGCAGCAGGCAGGCGGCCGCATTGGCAATCAATAGCGATGCATAGCGAATAACATGCGAATTCATATACATCGACCGGCTCGGCGCCGTCCCCCGTCAAAACACCAATAACGAAATCAATCCGGCAAATTTTCAGCCACGCTATGCCGCGTAATGCCGCTTTATGCAAAGCGCATGTAACTACCGATGTTGCAGGGTTGCGGCCGGCGAGTGGAAATTTTTTCCGGTACCCCCATTACTGCTATTGCATCAGGAAACAATTTCTGCATGCTTCGTTTAAATGATCCACATGCATTTTTTTTGTGCAATCCTTCTTCACACGAAAGTTGAATTATCGAAAATTGGCCTGTACTATACCCGCGCACTTGAAGCAAAGCAAAACTCCGGTTTCTCCTTGAATTAAAAAATTCGCACGTCGGTGAAAAACGATGAATGAGCGTCTGTTAGTAAAACTATCTGGGGTTGTGTTGGCATGCGGCGTGATGGCCGGTTGCGCAACACAGGGCAACAACGTGGCGACCACACCGGAGGCTTTTAATAAGCAACTCGCGGATGCCGATACCGTCGCAAAGGGCGGTGATCAGGATCGCGCTATCGCGCTTTATCAGCAGCTTTCCAAATCCGATCCGACGCGTGAAGAACCGTGGTCGCGTATTGCGCAAATCCAGTTCACACAAGGTCACTACGGCCAGGCAATCGTTGCCGCGCAAGAAGCGCTGCAACGCGACCAGACCGATCGTCAGGCCAAGAGCGTGCTGGCGGTGGCCGGCCTGCGCGTCGCCACGCAATCGCTCGGCGAATTGCGTCAGGACGCGTCGCTCGCGGGCGATGCGAAGTCGGACGCGCAAGCGCTCGCCAAGCAACTGCGCGACACGCTCGGCGAAGCCACGCTGTTCCCGCCCGACCCGAGCGACAAGCCGGCGGCGAAGAAGAAGCGCGTGGTACGTCACGTCGCCAAGGGCAAGCCCGCAGCGGATACGCCGGACGCTACGACCGGCGCCGCGGCGCCCGCCGCCACGCCGGCAGCTCCCGCTGCGCCGGCAGCGCCTGCAGCACCCGCCAAAGCCGCGCAAAGCGGCGGCGCGTCCGATCCGTTCAGCGCGCTGCGCTGATTCACACGCCTGATCCATCAGCACCGGGAGCCGACGATGGCGAAGAAAGAAAGCATTCAGAAACGCTTGCAAAAAGTGCGGCCGCCCCGCGTTCAATTGACCTATGAGGTCGAGCGCGGCGATGCGATCGAGGTGAAGGAATTGCCGTTCGTCGTCGGCGTGGTGGCCGATCTGGCGGGGCAGTCCGAAGTCGAGCAGCCGAAGCTGCGCGATCGCAAGTTCGTCAATATCGACCGCGATAACTTCGACGACGTGATGAAGGCAATCGAGCCGCGCGCCGCGTTTCAGGTGGAAAACCGCCTGAGCGAAGCCGGCGGCAAATTCGCGGTCGACCTGCGCTTCAAGTCCATGGCCGATTTCAATCCGGACGAAGTGGTCGCGCAAATCGAACCGCTGCGGCGCCTGCTCGACGCCCGTTCGAAGCTCGCCGATTTGCGCAACAAGCTGGCCGGCAACGACAAACTCGAAGACCTGCTGAGCGAAGTACTCAACAACACGCAGCAGTTGCAAACCCTGGCGAAAGACCAGAGCAACGCGGCGGACCAGCACGGCGGCGCGCCGGACCACGACAAGCAGGGCGAATAAGCACGGGGTGTGAGATGAATCAGCAAACGGCAGCAGCTCAACTCGCGACCGCGCAAAGCGGTACGGAATCCACGCTGCTCGACGAAATCGTCGAAAAAAGCCGCGTGGCGAAGTCCGATTCCGAGCACGCGCGCGCGAAAGACCTGATCGGCGAACTCGTGCATCAGGTGCTCGACGGCACGGTGGTGGTGTCCGACAACCTGTCGGCCACCATCGACGCACGCGTCGCCGAACTCGACCGCCTGATCTCCGCGCAATTGAGCGCGGTGATGCACGCGCCCGAATTCCAGCGCATGGAAAGCACGTGGCGCGGTCTGGACTATCTGTGCAAAGAAAGCAATACCGGCGCAACCGTCAAGATCAAGGCGCTGCATGCGCCCAAGCGCGACCTGGTGCGCGACTTCAAGACCGCGATCGAATTCGATCAGAGCGCATTGTTCAAGAAGATCTACGAAGAAGAATTCGGCACCTTCGGCGGTTCGCCGTTCGGCACGATCGTCGGCGACTTCGAAGTGACGCGCCAGCCGGAAGACATGTACTTCATCGAACAGATGTCGCACGTTGCCGCGGCCGCGCATGCGCCGTTCATCGCGTCGGCGTCGCCGGAATTGATGGGTCTCGATACCTTTGCCGACCTCGGCAAGCCGCGTGATCTCGGCAAGGTGTTC
This sequence comes from Paraburkholderia sp. BL18I3N2, assembly GCF_003001875.1. Lineage (NCBI taxonomy): Bacteria > Pseudomonadati > Pseudomonadota > Betaproteobacteria > Burkholderiales > Burkholderiaceae > Paraburkholderia > Paraburkholderia sp. BL18I3N2. The sequence goes on along the minus strand of NZ_PVNC01000010.1, from coordinate 107,743 downwards.
GACACGGTCGAATACGCCAAGTGGAAGTCGTTTCGCGACGCCGAAGATTCGCGCTATGTCGGTCTCACGCTGCCGCGTTTTCTCGGCCGCCTGCCGTTCAATCCGAAAGACGGCGCCACGGCGGAGGGTTTCAACTTCGTCGAAGACGTGGACGGCACGGATCACAGCAAATACCTGTGGTGTAACGCGGCGTGGGCGTTCGCCGCACGCCTGACGGCCGCATTCGACGACTTCGGCTGGTGCGCGGCGATTCGCGGCGTGGAAGGCGGCGGGCTGGTGGAAGATCTGCCCACCCACACCTTCAAGACCGACGACGGCGAAGTCGCGCTGAAATGCCCGACCGAAATCGCGATTACCGACCGCCGCGAAAAGGAACTGAGCGACCTCGGTTTCATTCCGCTCGTGCATTGCAAGAACTCCGACTACGCCGCGTTCTTCGCCGCGCAATCGGTGCAGAAACCCAAGAAATACAGCACCGACAGCGCGAATGCCAATGCGGTCCTGTCCGCGCAATTGCAGTACATCTTCTCGGTATCGCGCGTCGCGCACTACCTGAAGGCGATGATGCGCGACAAGATCGGCAGCTTTGCATCGGCCCAGAACGTCGAAGTATTCCTGAACCGTTGGATCTCGCAGTACGTGCTGCTGGACGACAACGCGACTCAGGAGCAGAAGGCGCAGTTCCCGCTGCGCGAGGCATCGATTCAGGTCTCGGAGATTCCGGGCAAGCCTGGTGCGTATCGTTCGGTCGCATTCCTGCGTCCGCACTTTCAACTGGACGAGCTGTCGATCTCTTTGCGGCTTGTCGCTGACCTGCCGAAACCGGCTAATTCATAAAGCAAAGCAAGTCAGCTAACCCGGGCTGGCCGCCCGGGTTAGCTGTTGAAACCACCTCTTTGGGGAGTCGATGAGTTATGAAGGATATCTATTTAAAATTCGGCAATCCGGCGATCAAAGGCGAGTCTGCCGATAAGGATCACGCTGGTTGGATCGAAATCGATTCGTGGAGTCACGCGATCACGCAACCGCGTTCCGCCACCGCTTCCACGGCAGGTGGTCACACCTCCGAGCGCTGCGAACATGCCGACATGCAGTTCACGAAAGACATCGACGTGGTCAGCCCGTTGATCTATCAACACGCGTCGGGCGGCACGACGTTCGACGAAGTCACGATCGACTTCATGCGTTCGGACGGCGAAGGCAATCGCATCAAGTACCTGGAAGTGAAGCTCAAGTACGTGATCATTTCTAGCGTGACGCCGAGCGTGGTGGGCGAAGGCCTGCCGACCGAACAGTTCTCGCTGAAGTACGCTGCCGTGCAGTGGAAATACACGCAGCAGAAGATCGGCGGCAACCAGGGCGGCAACGCGCAAGGCGCGTGGAGCCTGACGAAGAACGACAAGACGTACGCGGTCTGATGCACGGGCGCACTCGGCGTGCGCGGCTCGAAAGAGTTGCCGCGCGCCGGGTGCGCCTCGCATCGATCCGCTTCTTCGGACGCTGATGAAACGCTTCGAACCCAGCTTTCTCGACAAGCTGTTCGACGACGAACCGCATCTGCCGGCATCCCCGGCGATGCGGCAATTGTCGTTGGATGAATTGAAGAGCACGGTCGCGCGCGACGTCGAGGCGATCCTGAATACGCGCATCGCGCTGACTGAGCACGAGCTGTCGGCGCTGCCGGAATGTCAGCGCTCGGTGCTCACGTATGGCCTGAACGATTTCGCGGGTTTGAGCCTTGCGAGCCATTACGACCGCACGTTCATCTGCAAATCGATTCAACAGGCCATTGCGCGGCACGAGCCGCGCTTGCAGCAGGTGGCGGTCACGCTCGAATTGAACGAACAATCCACCAATGCGCTGAACTTCGCGATTCAGGCGCTGCTCGTGGTGCATCCGGCGGAAGAACCGGTGAGTTTCGATGCGATGTTGCAGCCGTCCACGTTGCAGTATTCAGTGACGCGCGCACGCGCGAAGTTGTAGTTTGCGATTTTCAGTCGGTGTTGTTTGAGTAGTGGTATCGAGTACCGCTTTACCGCAGCCGTTACGCGCAACGGTGGCGTTGAACCATGCGGAGAAGTTTCAGGTCCGGGGATAGATCGATGGAAGAATTGCTGCCGTACTACGAGCGCGAGTTGTCATTTTTGCGGCGCTATTCGCGCGACTTCGCCGAGCGCTATCCGAAGATCGCGGCGCGTCTGGCCATGTCCGGCGAGCATTGCGAGGACCCGCACGTCGAGCGGATGATCGAATCGTTCGCGCTGCTCGGCGCGCGCATCAACAAAAAGCTCGACGACGATTACCCCGAATTTACCGAAGCGCTGCTAGAAGTGCTTTACCCCCACTACCTGCGGCCGTTCCCGTCGTGCTCGATCGCGCAGTTGGGCACGTCCGCCGCGCTGAGTCATCTGACCGAACCGGTTCTTGTCGAGCGCGGCACCGAACTCAAGTCGCGGCCCATTCGCGGCGTGCAATGCCGTTTTCGTACCGCTTACGATGTGACGTTGGCGCCGATCCGCATTTCCGAGGCGAAGTACACCTCCGTGGCGATGGCGCCGAGTGCGACCGTGCTGCCCGGCAATGCCACGGCGATCGTATCGATCACCTTCGAATCGACGGCGGTGCAACTCGATCTATCGGCGCTGAAAGTCGGCAAGCTGCGCACGCACTTGCACGGCGAGCAATCATTTATCGCAGCCCTGGCGGACTGTCTGTTCGTCAACGGCATGGCCACTTACGTGGAAGCCGACCGTCGCGGCGTGTGGAAACAACTGCGCGAATCTCCGGTCGTGCAAGCCGGTTTCGACGAAGACGACGCGCTGATCGACTATCCGGCCAAATCGCATCCGGCATACCGGTTGCTGACCGAATACTTCGCGTTCCCCGAAAAATTCAACTTCGCCGATTTCGATCTGACGGCGATGACGCGCGCCAGCGGCCGCTGTCAGCGTTTGACGCTGCATGTCGTGCTCAAGGAAGTGCGCAGCGATTCGCACATGGCGCGTCTGCTGGATTCATTGGCCGCGCATCATTTCCGCCTGTTCTGCACGCCGGTGGTGAATCTGTTCGAACAGCACGGCGAGCCGATCCGTATCAGCCATCAGGCGATTTCGTATCCGGTGATCGCCGAGGCGCGCCGCGCGTTTGCCTACGAGGTCTACTCGATCGATTCGGTAAAACTCGTCAGGCAGCAGGCGCATGAAGAATCGGTGATCGAGTTCCGGCCGTTCTATTCATTGCATCATGGCGAAGCGGCGCGCGCGGGACATTACTGGTTTGCGCGGCGCAACGACTGGGTCGCACAGAAAAGCCCCGGCTACGAAACTGAAATCTCTATCGTCGATATCGACTTCGAACCGGCCGCGCCGCAAACGGATACCTTGAGTCTCGATCTCACCTGTACGAATCGCGATTTGCCGGCCGGTCTCGCGGTAGGACTCGAAGGGGGCGATCTGTTTCTCGAAGGCGGCTCGCTGACCGGCAGCATTTCGATGCTGCGCCGGCCTACGCCAAGCGTGCGTTTCGAGCGCGGTCGCGCCTCGCATTGGCGATTGATTTCCCATCTGGCGTTGAATCATGTGTCGCTTGCCAATAGCGGCCTGTCGGCGCTCAAGGAAATGCTCGTGCTCTACGACTTGCGGCGCACGGCGGTGTCCGCGCGGCATATCGACGGACTGGTCGGCATCGAACAGCACGCCGCCGTGCAATGGCTGCCGGGCAAACCGTTCGCCACTTTCGTGCGCGGTATCGAGATTCGTTTGACGATCGACGAAGAACATTTCGTCGGCACGAGTCTCGCGTCGTTCGTGCGCGTGATCGATACGTTTTTTGGGCTGTACGTGCATCTGAACAGCTTTGTGCAACTGGTCGTCGTGTCGAAGCGCACTGGCGAGGAGATCCTGCGATGCAAACCGCGCAGCGGCGAATCGATCCTGGCGTAGTCGAGCAGCTTCTCGACGAGCCGCATCGCTTCGAATTTTTTCAGGCGGTGCGGATTCTCGAGAAGTGGTTCGCGCAGCAATCGCCATCCCAGCCCGGACGTCCCGGCGAAATCGTCGCGCAGCGGATTGCTTTTCGCAATTCACTGTCGATGTCGTTCCCGCCGAGCGAGATTCACGGCGCGCAGTCTTATGACAACGCAGGCGCCGCGCTGAAAGAAAAGTCGCAACGCACCGCAGCGCTCGAAGGCGGTTCGCTCGATAAGGTGGATATCACGCCGGCCTTTTTCGGTTTGCTCGGCGGGCAGGGCGCATTGCCGCTGCACTACACCGAGCAGATCATCGCGCGTGAACAGATCAAGCGCGATCGCGCAGCGCGCGAGTTCTTCGATGTGTTTTCGAATCGCGCGACAGCGCTGTTCTACGCGGCGTGGAAGAAGTATCGCCTGCCGTTCCACTACGAACTGGATCGCGACGAGCGTTACCTGCCGCTTTTGCTCGCGCTCGCCGGCGTCGCCGACGACGACACGCGCAACAGCCTGCAAAGCGGCGAGGGCGCGCTATTCGACGAGGCGATTGCCGGCTACGCATTGGCTGCGCGGCATCGGCCGGTATCGGCGGCGTATTTGCAACGCACGCTCTCGGAGTACTTCAAGGTGCGGGTGCGCGTCGAGCAATTCGTCGGCAAATGGTACGACGTGCCGCGCGATCAATTGACCGTGCTCGGCAGCGTCAATGCGACGCTCGGCGCGACCGCATTAGCGGGCGAGCGCGTCTGGCAGCGCGACATGCGCGCGCGCCTCGTGATCGGACCGCTCGACAAGGCCGATTACGAAGCGTTTTTGCCCGGCGCCGATCGCGCGGTGGCGCTCGAACGCATGCTCACGCTGCTGGCTGGCGTCACGCTCGAATACGAGGTGTCGCTGGTGCTGCGCCGCGAAGCCGTCGGGCCGAGCTTATTGAGCAAGGGCGCGCGCCTCGGTTGGGACGCGTTCCTGTGCACGAAAGATGCCGACCGTGACCGCGCGGATGCCCGCTACGAATTGCACGTGATTCACTGACCATAACGACAGAACCCGGACCCGGATCGCACGACATGAGCACGTCCCTCAATACCCTGATCGCCAAACTGAATCCGACCTGCCGGCAGGCGGCTTTGCTGGCGGCGAACAATTGTCTCGCGCGCGGTCACTACGAGGTCGACCTCGAGCATCTGCTGCTGGCGCTACTGGACGAACCGGCCAGCGACGTGGCGTTGGTGCTGCGCGCGAGCAGGATCGACGTGCACGCGTTGCGCGCGGATCTCGAGCGCGAGTTGCAGCGTTTGAAAACCGGCAATACGCGCACGCCGGTGTTTTCGAAGCATCTGATCGAACTGCTTGAACAGGCATGGCTGATTGCGTCGCTGGATTCGCAGATCGGGCGGATTCGCTCAGGGCATCTGCTGCTCGCGCTGCTGAGCGCACCGGATCTCGCGCAATTCGCCGAGCGCATGTCGCCGCTGCTGCGCGACGTGCGTGTGACCGACCTGAAGCACAAATTCGATGAGCTGACCGCGGGTTCGTGCGAAGTCGAGCACAGCAATGACACGCAAAGCGCGGGAGATAACGCGAGTGATCCGGTGACGAGCGCTGTCGCGCCGGGCGCGCCGTCTAAAACGCCCGCGCTCGATACCTATACCAGCAACCTCACGCAACGCGCGCGTGAAGGCAAGATCGATCCGGTGATCGGCCGCGAAGGCGAGATTCGCCAGACCATCGATATTCTGATGCGGCGCCGCCAGAACAATCCGATCATGACGGGCGAAGCGGGCGTCGGTAAAACGGCCGTGGTCGAAGGTCTCGCGCTGCGTATCGCCGCCGAAGACGTGCCCACGCCGCTCAAGGGCGTGGCGCTGCATGTGCTCGACATGGGATTGCTGCAAGCCGGCGCGAGCGTGAAGGGCGAGTTCGAAAACCGCCTGAAGAATGTGATCGATGAGGTGAAGAAGAGTCCGCATCCGATCATTCTCTTCATCGACGAAGCGCACACCATCATCGGCGCCGGCGGCCAGGCCGGGCAGAACGACGCGGCCAATCTGCTGAAGCCGGCCTTGGCGCGCGGCGAATTGCGCACCATCGCGGCCACCACGTGGAGCGAGTACAAGAAGTACTTCGAAAAAGACGCGGCGCTCGCGCGGCGTTTCCAGGTCGTGAAGATCGAGGAGCCGAGCGAGATGCTCGCCGCAGCCATGTTGCGTGGCATGGCCGCGTTGATGGAAAAGCATTTCAACGTACGCGTGCTCGATGATGCTATCACCGAGGCGGTGCGTCTGTCGCATCGCTACATTAGCGGCCGGCAGCTGCCGGATAAGGCGATCAGCGTGCTCGACACCGCTTGCGCGAAAGTCGCGCTAGCGCACAGTTCGACACCGGCGGCCATCGACGACACGAAAAAACGCCTCGAACGTATCGACGCTGAAATCGCCGCGCTGGAACGCGAAGTGGCGAGCGGCGCGCTGCACGACGAACGCCTCGCTGAGTTGCGCGGCCTGCGTGAAGAGGACCTCAAGGACCTCGCCGAAGACGAAGCGCGCTACGACAAGGAGCGCGCATTGGTGACGGAGATCGTCGGCTTGCGCGCTGACATCGACTCGGCGCGCGTGAGCAGTGCAGACCCGGAGCAAGCGGATAAGGCGCAGCAGGCGCGCGAAAAGCTCGCCGCGCGCGTCGCCGAATTGCACGCCTTGCAAGGCGGCCAACCGATGGTGCCGCTGCAGGTCGACGGTCATGTGGTCGCCGAAATCGTCGCCTCGTGGACCGGCATTCCGCTCGGCCGCATGGTCAAGGACGAAATTCAGACCGTGCTGAACCTGCAGCCGTTGCTGGCCGCGCGCGTGATCGGTCAGGACCATGCGCTCGAAGCGATCGCGCAGCGCGTGCGCACCGCGAGTGCGAATCTCGAAGACCCGAACAAACCGCGCGGCGTGTTCATGTTCGTCGGACCGTCCGGCGTCGGCAAGACCGAAACCGCGCTTGCGCTGGCCGACGTGCTGTACGGCGGCGAGCGCAAGATGGTCACGATCAACATGAGCGAGTATCAGGAAGCACACAGCGTGTCCGGCCTGAAAGGTTCGCCGCCGGGCTATGTCGGTTATGGCGAGGGCGGCGTGCTGACCGAAGCAGTGCGCCGCAATCCGTATTCGGTGGTGCTGCTCGACGAAGTCGAAAAGGCGCACCCCGACGTGCTCGAAATGTTCTTCCAGGTGTTCGACAAAGGCACGATGGACGACGCCGAAGGCCGCGAGATCGATTTCCGCAACACGCTGATCATTCTGACGTCGAACGTCGGCTCGCAGGCGGTGATGCAGGCCTGCCTGAACAAGAACGCGGAAGAACTGCCCGACGCCGATGAACTCGCGGAAACCTTGCGCCCGCAGTTATACAAAGCGTTCAAACCGGCATTTCTCGGCCGCATGAAAGTGGTGCCGTACTATCCGATTTCCGACGATGTACTGGCTGAAATCATCGAGTTGAAACTCGACCGCATTCGCCGCCGTATCGAGTCGAATCACAAGGCAGTGTTCGAATGGGACGAGTCGCTGGTCGATGCAGTGCTCGCGCGTTGCACCGAGGTGGATTCCGGCGCACGCAATGTCGATCACATTCTGAACGGCACGCTGTTGCCCGAAGTCGCGCAGCAGGTGCTGGAACGTGTGGCGAACGGCGCCGCGATCGAACGCATTGCCGTGCGCGCGAGCGAGGCGGGCGAATTCGACTACACGGTGGTGTGAGCGGACGCGCCAATCTGATTTAATGCCGTACCCGATACTTATTGCTTTCTCTCATGCCGATTAATCTAGACACCTTGCTGGCTCCGCTCAGCGAAACCTCGCCCTGTGGCGAAGATCTGCTGTTCTCAGCCGATTTCGATGCGATCCAGCACGCGCGCCGTTTCGAAGACCCGTCGCTGGATCAGGGCGAATGGGTCACGGAGATCAAGGAGGCGGATTGGGCGTTCGTGGTCGAGCGTTCGGGCAGCTTGCTGCAAACGCAGACCAAAGATTTGCGTCTCGCGGTCTGGCTCACTGAAGCGCTCGCGATCGATGAAGGCATCAACGGTCTTTCACAGGGTTACGCGCTTTTGACGGGGCTTTGCGAGCGCTACTGGGATCACGTGCATCCGCTGCCGGAAGGCGACGACACCGAATATCGCCTCGGCAACGTTGCGTGGCTGGTCGGGCGCACGGGTGATCTGCTGCGCGCCATGCCGCTCACGTCGTCGCAAGGTAATGCGTACAGCACGATCGATTGGGACGTGGCCACGCACGTCGCGCAAGCCGTCAAACGCGATCCGGATCACGCCGACGATATCGCGCGCGGCAAGCCGTCGATCGATCAGATCGAGGCGTCGAAGCGCGCTACGCCGCCTGCGTTCTATTCGGCGCTACTGGTCGATCTGAAAGCGTTCGAAGCGGCCATGCTCGCGCTCGAAAGGGAACTGGACCGGCGCGCGGCGGATTCCGCGCCGAGTTTCCGGCAGGCGAAGGACGCGTACGAAAACGTGTACCGGTTGGCCGAGCGCTTTGCGCGTGAAGTCGGCGTGAGCGCCGAAGCGCCGCCGCCCGCTAAGGCGCCTGCGGCGAACGAGCACGATCGCGCCGAGCCCACCTTCAAGACCGCACCGCAACGCGAGGAACCTGTGTTGACGACCATGCCGACGAGTCCAATTGCAGGAATCCAGAGCCGCGCGCAGGCCGTCGCGCAGTTGCGCGCGGTGGCCAAGTTCTTTCGCGCGACGGAGCCGCATAACCCAGCCGCGTATTTCGCCGACAAGGCTGCGGAGGCCGCGGATATGCCATTGCATCAATGGCTTTCGATGGTGGTGAAAGACGATGGATCGCTCGCGCATATTCGCGAGCTGCTGGGCGTGAAGCCGGAAGAGAACAGCTAATAAGGTCGTCTAAAGAAAGAGAAAAGCCTGGCTTCGAAGCCAGGCTTTTTTCATGCACGCTGCGCGAACAACAACGGCTCAAGACCCCGCGCGAAACTCTATTCGCCGATTCCGCGCGCGTCCATCTGTCGTGTCGTTCGATGCAATCGGCTGATCCGGGCCAACGCCGGTGGTCGACATCTGTTGCGGCGGGATGCCCTTGGCGACCAGATAGCCCTTCACCGCATCCGCGCGCGCCTGGCTCAGCGCGATATTCGACGTGCGATTACCCGAGTTGTCGGTGTGGCCGATGATCGCAACGGTCTTCGTCGTCATCTTCCCCATCGCGGCGGCCATCTGATCGAGAATCGCGCGGCCTTGCGGCGTGAGCGTCGCGCTGCCGGTTTCGAATTCAATCGTACGATTCGCGAGCGTCTGATCGAGCAGGCCTTGTTCGGACGCACTCACACGTAGCCCATTCTTGATCGTGTAAGTCGGGTTCAAGGCATTCGCCATATCGCTCGCGAGTTGCTGCCGCTGCGACTCGTTATGCACTTCGCCTTTCACGTCGATCTGCGTGCCGTCGATTTTCAACTGGCCTTTGCTGATCTGCTTCAACTGCGGGCCGATCAGCTTCTGCACATTCGCGGACCAGTTCGGCGGTGTGGCCACATCGGCGACTTCGATCTGATCGACCACGTTGGCCGCGCCGTAGGTTTCGCGCAGGCGCGCGAGCACGGCCGCCTTGGTCGCTTCGTCCGGCACCTTGCCGCCGACCACGACCTGGCCCGGCGTCGCGTTGGCGGGCGGCGGCGCCGCCGTGATCGCGCCGGTGCCGGCGCCGGTCGTGCCGCTTGCGAGTCCGGCCGTATTCACCGCGGGCCCCGCATTGCCAACGGAGGCCGAAGCAGCCGGCGGCAGCACCGTGGTGTGAATCGAAACGCCGCTGTTGTCGACTGGCGTGACGCGAGCGGGGCCATCATTGTCGGCATGCGCGAACGCGCTGAGCAGAAGACCCGCGAGCAGCACCGTCATGCGCGCGCTGGATGTGTGGTTCAGCATCGTGTCACGCTCCCGTGAATGCTTCGCGGAACGTGTCGATGCTGACACGCAGCGACAGTTGCGGTTGGTCGAGGTAACTGACGAGCTTGCTGATGCCATGATCGTTTTGTGCGTGTTCGTCGATCCACTCGGGATCGTCGATATCGATGTTGTGCGCCGCGTACGACTGCGGATCGACCACGCTATGCAGCGTTTTGGCCGAGGCGCCGTTAAAGCCGATGATGAGCCGCTCGCGCTCGGCAATCGTGCCGATGAAAATCGCCAGTTCGAAATCCGCCTGCGCGACGAACGGCGCAATCAGTTCGAGCCAGAATGCGGCAACGAGACTGCGATAGAACGGATCGTTCGGCAGCGGCAAAGTCAGGCCGCGCTCGAGATGCGACGAGCCGCTTTGCATCACCGGACGCAGCAGAGAGCCGAGCGCCAGCATCGCGCCGCGCAAGCGCACCGGATGGCCGCTCGCCAGCAGCATTTGTTCGAGCCCGGCGAGTGTCTGGTGTTCGACGAAGTCATTGAACGTACCGTCGTGCGGATTGCCCGGACCGCCGCCGATCTCGATCGGCACTTGCGTTTCGCCCAGCGCCTGCAGCGCGCCGGGCGGCTCGCTGGCGCCGAGCAGCGGCTTCATTTGCGCCGCGACGCGTGACCACAAGCGCGCGAAGGCGAGCGGGCTGTGGGCCAGAAACGTCAGCGGCTTTTCGACTTCGAGCGCGGTTGCGGCAAGAAATGGAAAGCGCCGCGACGACTGATCGTGGCTCGCCACCATATGCCCGGCAATCGCCAGCTTGCTGCGCGAACCGAGGAACGCGAAGTGCATCGGCTTGGCGTTTTCGTAGACGATCTTCCAGCGCGGATCGTCGGTGAGCAGCTCCATGGCTTCGGCGATCCAGCGGTCGAGCGTGGCCAGCAATTGCGGGTTATGCGCGCTCTTCACGAAGTCGCCGCGCGACGGGATCTTGCCGAAGTAGGCGATTTGCGCCTGCACGGTCTGCGTCATTGCGCACCCCCTGTATTCGAAACCGCGGTGGCGACCGCAGCCGGCCGTGTCGCGGGCGTGGCCGGCGCGGGCGCGCCCGCAGCCGTCGCATTGACCGAATTCGCCGCCGCGCTCACATCCGCCACCGACGACGGCAGCCGCAAGCCGCGCAGGCTTTGCTGTTGCGGCGCATCGCTGCTGCCGCTCGACGCCTGCGACGTGCTGATGATGCGCATGCTGACCGCCACCGTCACGCTGCCTTGCGTCCACGACAGATCGAACGTGCCGTCCGGACGACGCTTGCGCTGCGCCGAGTTGATCAGCTTCTCCAGACCGTAGCGGCCCGGCTCGTTGACCAGTTGCAGCGTGCGGCCGTCGAAGGTCGTGGCGCTCAATGTCGCGCCAGGCGAGCCCGACGGATTCGGCCACACGAAGTTGGTCCACTGCGGCGGCGTGTTGCGGTAGCGCATCTGCTGGCCGTCGATCGCCAGCGTGTATTCCGTCGTGCCGCTGCTCGGCTGCGGCAGGATCTGGAATACGGTCTGCGGTTCGGCCGAACCTTGGCCCGCCGTTGCGCCCGCCGCGCCACCGGCGAGCGGCGCCACCCAGCGCGCGAAGCCGCTGGTGAAATCAGGCGTGAGGGCGAGGCCCATGTCGCCCCATGTGCGGGCCGTCAATGTGTCGCCACGGCGCACCGCGAGCGGCCCTAGCGTGGTGCCGACGAACTTGGCGATTGCGCCGTCCGGGCCGAACACCTGGGCGATTTCTCCGGCGCCGGCTTCGACCTTCGCGTCGCTGGCAAACGGGTACTTGTTCGCGAGCGAGTTCTGGAAGCTCTGATACACCTGCGCGTTCCACACCTTGTTGACTTCGACGCTGGCCGGCTGGATCACCACCGCATACGCCGCCATCAACGGACGCACGAGCAGCGGACGCAGCGCTTTGCGCTGGGAGTCGGTGAGGCCCGTGAGCATCTGTTCGTCGACATACTTCAGCGAATCGGCGAGTTCGGAGCCGCTGCCGTCGAGCGTCTGCTGCATCAGTTGACGCGCGCCCGGTCCCGGATCGCCCTGATTCTTGATCACGTTAAAGCGCGTGCGAACTTTCGACAGCGTGTCCATATAGCCCTTGAGCATCGAACCGTTGTCGCCGCTCACGACGATGCGGCCCAATGCCGAGAACTCCTGGCCGATCGGACCCATAGGCACTTCAACCGGATTGCCGTTGATGTCGATGTTCGCGTTGATCTGGCCAGTCGGCGCACGCGAGAACAGATTCTTGACCCAGCTCGTCACGCCGGTTTGCGCGCGCTTCAGGTTCGCGTTGAAGAGCGACGGGTTGTCCCACGAAGTCTGGTCGTATGCGGTTTCGAGCACCTTGCGGATCGGCGAATCCTGCGGATCGCCCAGCCGGTTCATCGCATCCACAGCCTGGCCGAAGCTGCCGAAGCTCTGCACCGCAATGCCTTGCATGAACTTCTGCCAGTGCATCGCGTACTCGGTCTTGTACATCGCGACGAGCGCTTTCTGGATCTGTTCGGGGCTGCCTTCCAGCGTCAGATCGTCGTGAGCCGATGTGTTGAGCACCCAGTCCTTCGCCTGCAACTCTTTCGTCGCGGCATCGCGAATGGCGGGCTGCACGTACTGGAACCAGGCTTCACGCGTGAAGGTGCCGGGGATCGCATAGCTGCCCGCCACCAGCGCGGTATTGTTTTCGCCGACAATGCGCGCGATCGTCATTGGCGCGAAGCGGGTCGATGCGCGCGCCTTGATTTCCTCGTAGACGCGCTGACGGGCCGGCATGCCGCGCACCACGCGACGCAGGTTCTCTCGCGTTTGATCGACGAGGCCGAGGTTCTGGTCGATCATCGGCCAATCGTCGTCGGAGACGCGCGCGAGGTAGAACGTGATCATGCGTTCGGCGCTGCGGATCATCTCGTCACGCGGCATGTTGCCGCGATTCGTTTCGAGCCAGCCGCGCCAGAAGCGCGCGACCTGATCGGTGAGGTGAGCCGTTTCCACGTGACGCTTGTCGCTCAGCATCAGGTAGGTCTTGAGCGCGTTGTACGCATCTTCGACGTTGGTCGGCGAGGCGTCGCTATACAAGCCGCCCTGGCTGTTCGCGCTCATGGCCGAGTGTGTGGAGACCGGCATCGCGGCGGCGTCCGGCGCGCGGTTCAACGGCGCGAGTTGGTCGGGATGCGCGTTGACGTCCTTCAGGAAGGACGCGAGATTCTGCGAAACCGGATCGAGCAGGATCTGCCGCACGCCGTTGTAGTACTCGGTGAGCAGGCGCTGTTCCAGGCGATCGCCCTGATAAAGACCGAGCGATACCGCGAGCGGCCGGTCGCGGCGGAACTGCTCGAGTTGGTCGATGCGGTCCTCGAGCACGTCCATCGCTTGCAGGCGCGATTGCAGATCGTTGCGGTTCTGCTGCAGGCGCACGACATTGTCGAGGTCGGCCTGCACGTTCGCCGTGAGCTGCTGGTTATTGACCGTCGACCAGGTCCAGCCGCCGAGCGCCAATGCGAGCACCGCGACGAAGCCGAAGAAGGTCGCATAGCGCATGCGCGTCTTGGCAGGACTGGCGAATTGCTTGACCGTTTGCCGGTCGGCAAAGATCACCTTCGAGAACAGATCGCGCAGGAAGAAACCGTTCTTCGAGAACGCGCTATGCGGCTTGGGCAGGCCGTCCGAACTCAGGCCGAAACGGTTGGCGATGCGCGTGGCCGCCGCGCTATTCGTTTCACCTTCCTGCAATGCACTCGTGAAGTAGAAGCCGCGGAAAATCGGCTTGTACTGGAACGGATTGGTCTCGAACAGCGTGGCGAGAAAGGCGCGCAACGCGGGCTTAATTGTCGAGAACTCGAGCGGAAAGCTCAATTGACCCGGCGAGAGCTTGTTGCCGCGATTGATCGACATCTGCGCAACGCTGATCTCTTTCAGGCCGTCGTACAACTCTTCAAAGTGCTCGTCGAACAGACCAACCACGTCGCGCTTCTCGTCTGGCTCGTAGGGCAGGGTGGCGCCCCACACGCGGTCGTATTCATGGCGCTCGCTGCCGCTGAAGAATTCGGTGAAGCCGGTAATCAGGTCGGCCTTGGTGAACATCACATACACCGGCGCGAACACTTCGAGCTTCTCGGTCAATTCCTGCACGCGCTGGCGCAGGTTCTTCGCGAGATTGATCGCGAATTCAGGCTTGCTGCTGGTCAGTTCCGCAATGCTTGCCGTAACGATGATGCCGTTGATCGGCGCCTTCGGCCGGAAACGTTTGAGCAGCCCGAGAAAGCCGAGCCATTCGGTGCGGTCTTCCTCGTGCACGGAATAGCGGCCGGCGGTGTCGAGCAGAATGCCTTCGGTCGTAAAGAACCAGTCGCAGTTACGCGTGCCGCCTATGCCGTGAATCACTGCGTTGTTCTTGTCGGCGAAGGGGAATTGCAAGCCCGAGTTCAACACCGCGCTGCTCTTGCCCGCGGCGGGGTTGCCGATCACGATGTACCAGGGCAACTCATAGAGCGCTGAGCCGCCTGAGACCTGACCGATCTTCGACGTCTTGATGGTTTTCACCGCATCGACGAGACGCGTGCGCAGCACGTCGAGTTCGGCCTGGCGCGCGGGCGTGGGCGCGGGACCGGCCTCGGCCTGCTTCTCCGCCTGCTGCTCGAGCATTTCGCCGAGCTTGCGGTTCGCACGGCGCGCGCGCAGGCGGCGCACGATCCACACCAGCAGCCACAGCGCGACCACGGCGCCGAGCACGATGGCCGGCCACATCAGATCGATCTGCAAGGTATCGGCGCCGATGAATAAAACAGCAGCGAGCGCGAGCAAGCCGATGATCGAGAGCGTGCGTGGGTGGGTCAACACGTTGAGAATGCGTCGCATAAGCCGTTCAGGTCTTGGTGATGAGTGTTGTGGCGCGTGCTGTGGCAGACAGCATGGCGCGCGTACGGCGTTTGAAATAAAACGAAAGCATATTCAGGCGAAAGCGAATACGGCGGAATTGTTAAATCGGCGGGATTTGCCCGCGACGACGCTGATCGGAGCAATGCCGTTATGCGGGCGGCATTGCCGCTTTTCGCCAGAAAAATTGATTGAACGCCCCATGTCAACCTCTTTATTACCCGGTTTCGCTCATTGCGCCTTAATGACCGCGCCCGAGGACGAAGCCGGGTTTGTGATATTCGACGTGCCCGAGATCCATCATTTTCCAGCGGCCACCCCAGGTCAGACCGACCTGTTCGGCTGTCTGCCCGTATAACTGATAACCGCGCATGGCCCAGGGATCTTTTTCTGAAATGACGAGCTTGCCGTCGCGCAAAAACGCATTGTCCGAGGCAAGACCGTATTGGTGATAGCTTTGAAACGCTGCGGCATTGGTGACGTTGCCCCCCATTTGCGCCAGCCGGTTTTGCCGCTCCGGACTGCGATAACCTTCCAGCAAAGCCATTTCATACCCATATTGCTCGCGCATGATTTTGTACACGAGCAATAAACGCGTTCTGAAATCGGCGTCGAGCAAATTCCAGTCGCGGCTCGCGTCTTTAAGCGCGGGCCGGATCTGCTCGACTTCCTGCGTTGCGAATACCTCCGGCGGCAACGGCGGCGGGGGCACGAGCTGTTCGCCATTCAATAACGCGGCAATTTTCTCGTCCGGAACCCGTGCAGTGTCATCGAATTGGAATAATTGCCGGCCGCGTAAAGCCAGTGCCACCAATGGAGGCGTCGCAAGAATACCTGTGGTGGTAAAAATCAGCAAGCGCCGCTTTACCAGTAACTTTTGCATATCGACTGCGGTCGATTGCGAAATTCTTGCCGAGCGTGCTAATTGACCGCGAGCGCGCGATGCACCAAGCGATGCTCCGCGCATAACACGGCCGTGAATAGCGAGCGCCGCGCCTAATAAAGAGGCGCGTACCGCCGGCAATAGCAGCATTGCGGCGATCACAACGGCGATGGCGAAATAGGCGAGAAGTACTACGGCAATCAAAGGCGCCCCCGGAAATTGGAAACAATTGTATTTTGTAATGCTTGCTCTTAGAATCAGGCCTGCTCGGAGACGAGCCAGAACGTATTATCACGGCGAAATAATCCAGGATTCAATGAGACAGTGAATGAGTGCGCCGGAAAGTTCGAATTCCAAAGCCCCGCCTAGCCTGTTATCCGATAAGGCTAAAGGCGCTGATGGCAATGGTTCGCGAATTCTTGCGAACCTCGAAGGCCGCGTTGCGCCGCCTACGGAAAAACCACGCCGGTCCAGGGCGCCATTTCTATTGGTCGCGTTGCTCGTGATCGCAGCCGGTGGCTGGGGTGCGTGGCATATGCAGCAGCGTGTGCAGAGCGAGTCGCTGGCAGCGGCGGCGCCTGCGAGCGTGCAGAAGAGTGCTGCGCCGTCGGCGGCCGCGAGCGCCGCGCCGCAGGTTGTCGCCAAAGCGGAGGCGCCGGCTCCGGCATCCTCGCAAGCGGCCACGATCGTTGCCGACGATAGCGACAGCAAAGCCGTTGCGGCGTCCGCTACGGCACCCGCCAGCGACGGCAGCCGTCTGTCGCGCGCTCTTGCCGACGGCGCGGAGCCGAGTAGCGCGCCCGCGCCGGTGGCATCCGCAACGGCCGCTTCCGCGGTCACGGTGCCGGCGTCGAAGCATGGCAAAAGTGCCACGGCGGTGGCCAGCAAGGAGAAGCACGAGAGCGGCGTCCACGGCAAGAAGGAAAGCGCGACTGCCAGCAACCGTCATGAGAGCGCACCGACCGCGGTCGCTCAGACGAAGAAAACGCGCACGAGCGGCAATGCATCGAAAGATGATTCGGATGCCGATCTATTGGCCGCGCTCGTCGCGCGGACCAAACCAGCGGATGCGAAAACAGCGAGCGGCAACACCGCGACCAAGGTTAGCGCATCCGCAACGCCTGGCAACGCCAGGCTGGCTGAGCGCGTGAAGGAGTGCGGACAGCGTGGCTTCTTTGAAGACCAGTTGTGCCGCTGGCGCGTATGTGACGGTCATTGGGGCAAGGATCCGGCGTGCCCCGGTTCGGCGCAGCAGGCTCGTCAGCCTTAATCGCGCTTCGTCGTTCAATCAGTCTGACGCTCTGTATGAGCGTTGTCGGCCGCAACAGATTTTGCTCTGTTGCGCCTTCGTATGCGCGTCTTTCGCGAGCACACACTCTCCGTGAATTATCCATTCGACATGACGATTTGATTTCATCTGGATTACGTCTATGATGAGCCTCCTTCGCGCGACACAGCGCTAAAAAAAGGAGACATGAGTGAAGCGACTTCTCGTGGCAATGACGTGTGTAACAAGCGTGATGGTTATCACGGCGCTCTCGGCCTGCGGCGGTAGTGAAATCAACGCGCAGACCCCGCCGAAGGTGATTATCGACAGCGACTACAACACACTGAGCGACGATGGCCAACTCGGCGTCATGGCCGCGCAATTGCAGGCGCAAGGCTCATTGAAAGTGCTGGGTATTACGGTGGTCTCCGGCAATCAATGGTTGAAGCAGGGCGTGGCGGATGCGTTGAAATCGGTCGAACGTCTGGGTGTTGAAAATCAGATCGGCGTGTATGCCGGCGCCAATTACGCCTTGTCGCACGACCTCACCACTATTCAGGCCGAGCAGAAGCAATTCCCTGGCGGTGACGGCTATCTCGGCGCGTGGAATACCCCCGAGCCGAAATCCGACAGCGACCTGGTCGCGCCGCCTGACGGCTTCGCCACGCACACCAAGGTGCAGAGCAAAAGCGCGGTGGATTTCATCGTCGATTCGGTGAAGCAGAATCCCGGCGAGGTGACCATTCTCGCGATCGGCCCGCTGACCAACATTGCGCTGGCCACGCGGCAGCATCCCGAGATCGTGCCGTTGATCAAGCAGATCATTTACATGGGCGGAGCGATCGACGTGCCGGGCAACACCACGCCGACTGCCGAGTTCAACTGGTGGTTCGATCCGGAGGCGGCGAAGACCGTGTTGCGCCTGCCGATCAAACAGGTGGTGATTCCGCTCGACGTAACCGACACCGTGAAGATGGACAAAGCGCTTTACGACCGTGTCGCGCACGACCCGACGAAGCAGACCATCATCACGCAATTGTTCAAGACGCTCAACGGTTATGGGTTCGACGGCAAGAACGGTTTCGAGACCAACCCGAACTACACGACGAACATCTGGGACACGCTGACGCTGGCGTATCTGATGCACCCTTCGTTCGCCACGCAGACCGTGGATGAGTGGGTGGACGTGGATATGAGTTTCGGTGCGAACGATGGCAAGGCGACCGGCTATACGGGTTCGCCGCCGGCGGGGTTGCAGAAAATGACGGTGGTGAAACGCTTCGACAATCCGAATTTCTTTAACTTCTATGTCGACCTGCTGACGCGGCCGGTGCCGGTCAAGTTAGCAAACTGACGCGGTTTGCTACTGTGCTGTGTGCCTGCATTCAACCCGCCTCAGGCGGGATGCAGGCCGCGCAGCAATTGACGGACACGCGAGAGATCCTGATCGACGTGCTCCGCTTTCTCGAACAACTCCGCCAGCCAGTCCACGAACGCGCGCACGCGTGGCGACACGCGGCGATTCTTCACATAGGCGACCGAGACCGGCATCGGCACGGGTTTCCATTGCGGCATGACTTCGCGCAATAGTCCTGAGTCGAGATACGGTTGCGCGGCGATCCGCGCGGGCTGGATCAAGCCGAGGCCTTGCAGGCCGCAGGTGAGATAGGCCTGTTCGTCGCTGACCTTGACGAAGCCTTTCACCTTCACGTTTTGCGCTTCGCCGTTCACTTCGAAATCGAAGTCCACTTCGCGGCCGTTATGCGGCGACATGCAATTGACGGCTGCATGTCCACGCAAATCGTCGAGATCCGTGGGCGTGCCGTAGCGGGCCAGATAGGCCGGGCTGGCGCAGGTCACGTGTTCGAGCGTGCCGAGTTGGCGCGCGACCAGATTCGAGTCCGGCAATTCGCCGAGCTGGATGCTGCAGTCGATGGCTTCGGTGATCAGATCGACTGTGCGGTTGCTGATGCTGATCGCGAGATCGAGGTTCGGGTAACGGGTGTGGAAATCGTCGAGAGCTGGCAGCACGATGGCGTTGGCTACGGCGCCAGGCATTTCGATGCGCAGACGGCCGGTCAGATTATCTGTCGCGTGACGGATGCTGGCTTCCATTTCGTCGATGTCGGCGAGAATTTGCGCGCAGCGTTCGTAGTAGGCGGCGCCTTCTGGGGTGACGCTTAGGCGCCGCGTTGTGCGGGCTAGAAGGACTGTGCCTAGCAGGGCTTCCAGATTCTGGACGATGGTGGTCGCCGTGGCGCGCGGAATGTTTAGTGATTCCGCTGCGCGGGTGAAGCTGTTGGTGTCCACGATTCGGATGAAGGTGCGCATTGCAGTTATTCTGTCAATCACGGTTCATGCTCCAGTCGAGGGTTGCTTGTGGTTTCTTTTTTGCCTGTTTTGGCGGGTTTTTTTGTTTGGGATGTTTTGGGTTTTGGCCTTTCCTTGATTTGTTAGTGGTCTATTGGCGTTGCCCCTGTGCGGGGCGGCACCTACTTCTCTTTGCCGCCGCAAAGAGAAGTAGGCAAGAGAAAGCGGCTCACACCGCTAACTCTTAAGCGGGTCCCCCGCGCAGTCGCGGTAGTGGTGCATCTGGAATCAGTGCCCTCGCACATTCCGCGCAGGTGACACAGCAGTCATGCTTCCCGCCTCGCGCTGCGCGCTCGTCGGAGCGGTCGGCGAAAAACCAGTGGATTTGTTTGTGTGTGGTGGGGGCCATCGGCTTCGCCTCGGCGATGCGCCGAAGAAACCGGTGGGGTTAATGAAGTACCGGGGGGCGCGCGCAGCGCCGCCGGAAGAATGACTGCCTTGTCACTCATGCGGAATGCGCGGGGGCACTGATTCCAGATGTGCCACTACCGTGGCTGTGCGGGGGGGGCCGCTTAAGAATTGGCGGTTTGAGCCGCTTTCTCTTGCCTACTTCTCTTTGCGGCGGCAAAGAGAAGTAGGTGCCGCCCCGCACAGGGGCAACACCAATAGACCACTAACAAATCAAGGAAAGGCCAAAACCCCAAAAACACCTACGAAAAAACCCACACCACAGCCCAAAAAAGATCCGCGGCGCGAGCCAAAAAAACCAAAATCACTTCCGCAAGGAATCCAGATCAATCACAAACCGATACTTAACATCACTCTTCAGCATCCGTTCGAAAGCCTCATTAATCCCCTGCATAGGAATCACCTCAACATCAGAAGTAATCCCATGCTCCCCGCAGAAGTCCAACATTTCCTGCGTCTCAGCGATCCCACCAATCAACGACCCAGCCAGGCGGCGACGCTTGAAGATGAGATTGAACACTTGCGGCGACGGATGATCATGCTCCGGTGCACCAACCAGCGTCATAGTCCCATCACGCTTAAGCAGATTCAAAAACGGATTCAAATCATGCTGAGCAGCAACCGTATTCACGATCAGATCGAAGCTATTCAAATGCGCTTCCATTTCCGCGGCATTCTTCGAAATCACAACTTCATGCGCACCCAACCGCTTCGCATCTTCGATCTTGGAAGGCGAGGTAGTGAACAGCACAACATGCGCACCCATCGCACGAGCGAGCTTCACACCCATATGCCCCAAACCGCCTAGCCCGACAATGCCCACCTTCTTGCCAGGACCAGCGCCCCAGGTGCGCAGCGGCGAATACGTCGTGATACCCGCGCACAGCAACGGCGCGACACCCGCAGGATCGAGATTCTCCGGCACACGCAGCGTGAACGCTTCATCCACGACGAGCTGTGTGGAATAACCACCGTAAGTGATCTGCCCATCAACTCGATCAACGCCGTTATACGTGCCGACAAAACCGCTCTCGCAATACTGCTCGAGATCTTCCTTGCAACTCGCACACGTGCGGCACGAATCCACCAGACAGCCAACGCCGACCAGATCGCCAGCCTTGTACTTCGTTACGTCCGGACCGACCGCGGTCACGCGGCCGACAATCTCATGGCCCGGCACAACCGGAAACACCGTGTTCTTCCATTCGTTGCGCGCCTGATGCAAATCGGAATGGCACACACCGCAAAACAGTACTTCCATCTGCACGTCATTGGCGCGCAGTTCGCGGCGCTGGATTTCGAACGGGGCGAGCGGCGCGGTCGCGTCGGTCGCTGCATAGGCGTAAGTCGTGCTCATGGGTAGCTCCAGCAAAGAGGGTGAAGTCGCAAGGCGCCGGCGATGGGCGACGCGTGTCGCCGATGTGGCCAACCTCGTCATGAACCGGGATCACGGCGCGGGCGGTGGCCGGCAAATTCGCCAAACTGGCAATTGCCGACCGAGCCCGGCGCAGCGCGGAAAAGGATGATCCGGCAGGGTTCCCATGATAGGAGCGGGCAGGCAGCCCGGGAATACCTGAATGTCTTGAAGATTTGCCTAAAACTCCTGGCGGGGAGCGCGATAGGTCGTTTGGTGCTAAATTTCAAGCATTATTCTCTCGCACGTCACTATATCGTCATGTCTCTCCGTTCCGCTGAACCCGTATCGGTCGTTCCCGCCCAGCAGCGCGTGGTCGAATTATTCGATGTGCTCGCGCCCACCCCGGGCTTCACGCGCACGAGTCTCGAAGGCGTCAATCTGATGCGCGCGAATAGTCCGATGCCGCGCATGCCAGTCATGTACGAACCGAGCATCGTGATCGTCTGCCAGGGCCGCAAGCGCGGCTTTCTCGGCGATCAGGTGTTTCAGTACGACGCGCAGCAGTATCTCGTGCTCTCGGTGCCCTTGCCGTTCGAATGCGAGACCGAGGCGAGCGCGGAAGAGCCGTTTCTCGCCATCTCGGTGCGCGTCGATCTGACCATGGTCGCTGAATTGCTGATGGCGTTGAACGAAACGCACGGCACCGCGCAGCACGAACCCGTCGGCATTTATTCAACACCGCTCGACCCGGCGCTGAGCAACGCGGTGCAACGTTTGATGGACGCGCTGGCTTCTCCGCTCGACGCGCGCATTCTCGCGCCCGGCGTGGTGCGCGAAATCTGTTATCGCGTGCTGACCGGCGAGCAGGGCGACGCGATTCGCGCGGCGCTCACGCATCAGAATCATTTCGGCCGCATTGCCAAAGCGTTGCGGCGAATTCATGCGGATTACCATGGCGTGCTCGACGTCGATACGCTCGCGTCCGAAGCGGGCATGAGCCTCGCCGTGTTTCATGCGCAGTTCAAAGCCGTCACCGCCACTTCGCCGATGCAATACGTGAAGACCACGCGCTTGCATCACGCGCGTTTGCTGATGGTTCAGGATGGATTGAATGCGGGCGCAGCCGCGGCGCGCGTCGGTTACGAAAGCGCGTCGCAGTTCAGCCGCGAGTTCAAGCGGCTTTTCGGCCTGAGCCCCGTCGACGAAGTGAAGCGCATGCGTGCCCTCTACGATGCGCCTGCGCCACGTGTGGTCAAACCGGTGGCGCGTTACGTCACCGCGGTGTGATTGGGCGAGCCCGCTGCGCCATACATTACAAACCGCTGAACCAGTTGTACCCCTGGTCTTCCCAGTAACCGCCGGGATTCGTATTGGTCACGAAGATCGCCGCAATGTGCTTCGGATTCTTGAAGCCGAGTTTAGTCGGCACGCGTAGCTTCAGCGGGTAGCCGTATTTGGCCGGAAGCGGTTCATTGCGGAAATCGAGCGTGAGTTGCGTCTGCGGATGCAGAGCTGTCGCCATGTCGAGACTGGAGTAATAACGGTCCGCACATTTGAAGCCGACATAGCGCGCATTCAGATCGGCGCCGACGCGCTCCAGAAACGTCCGAAACGGTACGCCGCGCCATTGTCCGATTGCGCTCCATCCTTCAATGCAGATGTGGCGCGTGATCTGCGAAGCCTGCGGCAATGCGCGTAACTGATCGAGATTCCACGTGCGCTTGTCCGAGACGAGCCCCGACACTTCCAGTTGATACGTCGAACCGTCGATGTCCGGCGCGTCGAACTCAGGATAGAACGCGTTGAAGGGGAACGGGTCGGTGATTTCGCGCGCCGAATAGGTCGGCGCGAGCTTGTTGCGATCGAATAGCCAGCCCTGCACGCGGTCGTTCCAGCGCGACATGGCCCAGAGTACCTTGTCGACCGAATCGCCGTCCTGCATGTTGCAGCCCGAGAGCATCGCCAGTGCGCCGATGGAGAGCGACGAACGCAGGAACAGCCGCCGTTGCAGCCGCTCGATTTGCGGCTGATGATCGGCAAGCACGATGGGGGATCGCTGCGGGTTGCGATTGGGTTTGGATGCGCTCATGCCTGGCTCCTTTCATGCGCCGAATGTGGCCGTGACCGTCCTGTCAACATCGGCAGCAACGTGCGCGGCACGAGCAGCACCAGCGCCAGATGCACGACCACGAAACCGACCACGCCTGCCATTGCGATGAAATGCACGCGCCGCGCAAAGTCGAAGCCGCCGAATAGCGCCGTGAGCCACGAGAATTGCACGGGCTTCCAGATCGACAGCCCCGACGCCACCAGCAACACGCCAAGACACAGCACGAGCAGATACAGTGCACGTTGCACCGCGTTATATTTGCCGGAATCGTGCGGCAGCTTGAAGCGCAGTGCGAGGCTTGCGTCATGCACCACGTCGCGCGGACGAACCGGCAACAGCTTGCGCCTGAAATGCCCGCGTCCGACGCCGTACGCGATGTACAGCAGCCCGTTCGCGCACAGCAGCCACATCGCCGCGAAATGCCACGCGATCGAACCGCCCAGCCATCCGCCGACGGTCGCCCAAACCGGAAACCGGAACGGGAAAAACGGCGACGCGTTATAAATCGCCCAGCCGCTCGTCACCATGCAGACCATCGCGAATGCGTTGATCCAATGCGTGATTCGCACGACGAGCGGGTGAACGAGCAGCCGTGTATGTGATTCGCGCATGGTGTGAAGGTCACGAGACAAACAGGAAATCGAAAAGCCGCGTCATGCAAGAACGCGGCTGTCCGACTCTAAGAGAAAACAGCAACACCGTCTTACATCGGCGGCGTCACGCCATGCTCGCCTGCGGAGATAAAGTTGGCGGCCATCGAGCCGTCGGCTTCCTTGTGCGCGAACAGCACGACTTTCGCGCCCGGCACGAGCAGCGAACGGTCGCCCGGTTCCAGCGCGACGATAGGGACGTCTTGCGGAATCACGACTTTCTTTTCGCCGTCCTTGTACTTCACGGTGATCGTGCGGCCATTGCTGACCACCAGCGAACCGACGGTGCCGTTGGTCATGGAGCTATTGCCGCCGAGATCCCACGGGCGATGGCCTTCGCCGGAGCCGCGCATGCTGGCCGGGAACACGTGCACTTCGAGCGCCTTCAGCGTGCCATCGGCCTGCGGAATCGCGGCGGTGCCGACATAGCTGTCCGGCTTGATGTCGCTGATGTTGGCGAGCACTACGCCGCGAATCGGCGTGTCCTTGGCGAGCTTCACGTCGACGTCTTTGCCGTCGCGCGTGTGGATCTTGAGCTGATCGCCCGACAGCGATGTCACCGTGCCGCGCACGCCGGTGGGCGCGGCGCTCTGGGCCTGTGCAGCCGGTCCGGCGGCGAGCAAAGCAGCGGCGACGAGCGCGGGGGCGGCGAAAGCGCGCAAAGCACGCGCGGAAACGATCTTCATGAATCTGCTCCAGGTGGTGAAGGATGGGGGCAGATTAGTCTTTGGACCGGCTCCGGCGAGTGACAGACGGATGACAAAAACGTCATGAATGGCGCGCAACGGACACGTAGAATGACCGGCATATCCACGTCCAGGATTCGGTGAGCGGCAGGGCGAGGCTCTGCGCCAAAGCCGAATCGGAGCACCGAGCACCATGAGCATCCTCGTCATCGAAGACGATCCGAAAACCGGCGACTACCTGAAGAAGGGTTTGCGCGAGAGCGGCTATGCGGTCGACCTCGCGCGCACCGGCACGGACGGCCTGCATATGGCGCTTGAGAATGCGTACGACCTCGTGGTGCTGGACGTGATGCTGCCCGGCATCGACGGCTGGGAAATCATGCGTGCTCTGCGCACGCGGCGCGATCTGCCGGTGATTTTCCTGACCGCGCGCGACCACGTCAGCGATCGTATTCGCGGCCTCGAACTCGGTGCGGACGATTATCTCGTCAAGCCGTTTTCATTTACGGAGCTGGTGCTGAGGATCCGAACGCTGCTGCGCCGCGGCGTGATCCGCGAGAGCGACGTATTCGAAATCGCCGACCTCAAGCTCGACGTACTGCGCCGCAAGGTAACGCGCGAAGGCGTGGAGATTCCACTCACCAACAAGGAATTCATGCTGCTGCATCTTCTCGTGCGCCGCCAGGGCGAAGCGCTGTCGCGCACGCAGATCGCCTCCGAAGTGTGGGACATGAACTTCGACAGCGACACCAACGTGGTCGACGTGGCCATCAAACGGCTGCGCGCCAAGGTCGATCATCCGTTTGAAAAGAAGCTGATCCATACCGTGCGCAGCATCGGCTACACATTCGGCGACGGCTCATGAAATTCTGGACCGGGCGCTCGCTCACGGCTCGCACCACGGTGCTGTTCGCGTCGATTGCGTGCGTGGTGATCGGCACGCTCGGCGCTTACTTCTATCACTCCGCGGAAGTGTCGTTGCAACGCCGCGCCGACGTGGTGCTGACCGCCCGCGTCGAGCATTTCAGCCGCATCGTGCGCGATCTCTATTCGGTCGGCGAACTGAAGAGCCGGCCATTGCTGTTCGAGACCATGCTCGGCGCGGAACAGGACGTGCTGCTGTTTCGCCGTCCGGGCGAAGCGCCGTTCATCGACGTGAACCCGGCAGGCGTGGCAGTGCCCGCGCTGCAAGCCGGCGTGGGGGGCCGCTTGCCGACCTTCGCTGACGTCCACCAGACGCAGTTGGCCAACGGTGTGCCGGTACATTGGGCGATCGCCACCGCCAAAGCGCGCGAGGACGGCACCGAGGTCGAAGTGATCGCGGGCCATCCGATGACGGAGGAAGTGCGCATGCTGGCCGCGTACCGCAACCGCATTGTGCTGGCCACGCTGATCGGCATGCTGGCCGCGACGCTGCTCGCCTGGTACGTGCTGCGGCGCGCGCTGCGGCCGGTTCGGGAGATTGCCACGCGCGCCGCGCAGATCAGTCCCACGAGCCTGTCGGTGCGGCTCGACAGCGAGGCGGCGCCGCTCGAATTGCGCCAACTCACGCATGCGTTCAACGCCATGCTCGACCGTCTCGCCGATGGTTATCAGCGGCTCTCGCAGTTTTCCGCCGATCTGGCGCACGAGATTCGCACGCCGGTCGGCGCATTGATCGGGCAGACGCAGGTGACGCTCGCGCGGACCCGCGAGCCCGACGAGTATCAGCAGGTGCTCGAATCGAATCTCGAAGAACTAAGCCGCCTCAGCCATATCGCGGAGAACATTCTGTTTCTCGCGCATGCGGACCATGCGGCGCTTTCAGTGGAACGCGAGCCGGTCGATCTGCGCGAGGAACTCGTCAGGATCGCAGATTATTTCGAAGGTCCCGCCGACGAACGCGGCATGCGCTTCGTGGTCGAGGCCACGGGTGTGGCGTCGGCCAATCCGATGCTGTGCCGCCGCGCGATCAACAACCTGGTCGTCAATGCCGTACGTTACGGGGCGAGCGATACGGTGGTGCGTCTGCGTGGCACGCAGGACGAGGCGGGCGCCACCGTGGTGGTCGAAAACGACGGCGCGCCGATTCGCGAGGAACAGCTAGCCCGCCTGTTCGATCGCTTCTATCGCGCGGACGCGGCGCGTAGCGCGTTCACCGAATCGAGCGGTCTGGGTCTTGCGATCGTCAAGGCAATCATGCATCTGCATGGCGGCACGGCGCGCGTGGTGTGTCCGGCGCCGGGCGTGGTGCGCTTCGAGTTGCGCTTTCCGGGCGCTTAAGTGCTGGTCGCGCTGGCCGGGGTTTCCGGTTCGTGGCAGCACACGCAGAGCTTGTTGCCGTCCGGATCGCGAAAGTAGGCGCCGTAATAGTTCGCGTGATATTGCGGACGCAAACCGGGCGGCCCCTCGCACACGCCGCCGTGAGCGAGCGCTGCGGCGTGCGCGCGATCGACCATGACGCGGTCGGCGGCGAGCAGGGCGATCATCTGACCGTTGCCGGCCGAGGCAGGTTGGCCGTCGTAGGGTTTACCGATCACGAACAGCGGGCGCGGCGCATCCGCCGTCATCCAACCGGACCAGCATGCTTGCGCATCGCGGAACTTGAGGCGCAGATCGAGCGTGCCCATCAGTGAGTCGTAAAAGCTGCAAGCACGCTCGAAATCGCCGATACCGATGAAAACGTGGGAAAGCATCGCTGTGGCTCCTCGTGACTACTGGCTGTGCCGGCCGGCGCCGTTCGTTCAGACTCAAACCTTCTTCAGATACGCGGCCTTCAGCATGAAGTTACCGGCGTCCATCTTGCAGTCCACTTCGTGATCGCCGCCGGCAAGGCGAATGCTCTTCACCTTGGTGCCCATTTTCAGCGTGATCGACGAGCCTTTCACTTTCAGGTCCTTGATCAGCACGACGGCATCGCCGTCGGCCAGCGGGTTGCCGTTGGCGTCCTTGACCACGCGTTCGTCGGTTTCGTCGACGGACGCGGCGGCGTTCATCGGCCACTCATGCGCGCAGTCGGGGCAGACGTAGTTGTCGCCGTCCGGGTAGGTGTTTTCCATCGCGCACTGCGGGCAGGCGGGAATTGTCGACATGTTTTTTTCCAGACCGCGGCGCCGGGCCGCGGAAAACTTCAGGGGCGGCGAGTATAGCCGACGCGCGCCGGGCGGCCGGCATCCGCAACGCGCGATGCTGCGCTAGCGCAAATCGGCCTGCGCGGATCCTGACGCGAGGCGCGCGTGACGGCGCTACACGGATAGCGGACTATACTTTGCGATAGTCTCGCGGCCCCGCAAGTTTCGTCACGCCTGGCGAAGCGTTGCAAGGCACACCATTGCTCGAATCTCACAGCAGGAGTTCTGTCATGGTCAAGCTCGCACTGTACGTTCGTCTCGAAGCCAAGCCCGGCAAGGAAAAAGAGGTCGAAGAATTTCTGCTCGGCGGCTTGCCGCTCGTCGAGGAGGAGCCGGGCACCGTCGCGTGGTTCGGTTTGAAGCTGGGGCCGGCCACCTTCGGTATCTTCGACGCCTTTCCGGATGAAGCCGGCCGTGACGCGCACCTGAACGGCAAAGTGGCGGCCGCGTTGATGGCGAAGGCCGGCGATCTGTTCGCCTCGCCGCCGACGATCGAAAAGGTCGACGTGCTGGCGGCCAAATTGCCGGGCTGAACTCACTACTCAAGGCGGGGCGGGTCGCTCCGTCGTCCGGTTCACCCACGCCGCAACGCCAAAAAGCGCGCCGATCATCCCGATGCCACGCCGTGATCCGGTGCGGCCAATGCAGTGTTCAGCGGCCGGCCGAGTCGCCCGCCGGCTGGCTCGCGTAGGTCGCGCGTTTTTCCTCGTACATCAGCAGATCGGCGCGCTGCACGCCCGCTTCGAGCCGGTCGCCCCGCTGGCAGGTGGCCGCCCCCATCGAGAAGCTGAGTGGCGAGCCAGGGTAAAACTGATTGTTCAGTTCCACCAGTTGCCGGATCGCATCTACCATCGCGGCGCCGCCGCGCTCGTCGGTGTCCGGCATCAGGATCGCGAACTCGTCGCCGCCAATGCGCGCCGCGTGAAACGGCGTCTCGGTCGCCTTGGCGAGCACCTCGCCGGCGCGCCGCAAAAGCGCGTCGCCCGCGGCGTGGCCGAGCTGATCGTTGACGCGTTTCAAACCGTTCAGATCGGCCATGATGATCGTCACGGGCCACGGGCCCTTGCGTTCGAGCCGGTTGAGTTCGTCCACGTAGAACGAGCGGTTGCGCAGTTTGGTCAGCACGTCGTGCTTGCCGAGGAACTCGAGGTAGGCTTCGGCCTTCTTGCGCGCCGTGATGTCCGTGAGCGCCACCAGCACCAGATCCCAGGTCTTTTCATGCCCCGGCAGTACGGAAAACTGCAGGTGCACATGCACCTCGTTGCCGTCGAGCGAATAGTTGAGCACTTCGCGTTGCTGGAACAGCTTGCCGTCCCACAGATCGACCAGCTGCTCGCGGAAATGCGGACGCATGTCGTCGCGGAACACGTCGGCTAGATGCGACAGGAGCATTTTCTTGTCTTTCGCGGCGAACATGTCGAGCGTGTGCTGGTTCACGTCGAGCACGTGGATTTCCTGCATGCAGCGTTCGACGAACTCCGGATGCACGTCGGTGAACACCCGGAAATCGTTGATGCCGGCCGCCCGCGCTTCGTCGAGCAGACGCTTGACCGCGCTGAAATCCTCCACCCAGAGCGACACCGGCGAATATTCGAACAGGCCGCGCACATACTGCTCGGCAAGCGTCACGCGATGCCGCGCGCCTTCCAGTTCCGTAATGTCTTCGACCGACACCAGCACGCGGTCCCAGCGCGCCTCGTGGCCGGGCAGCACGGCGCCCTTGAGCAGCACGTCGAGGCGGCGTCCGCCGAGCGTGTAGTTGACCGTCTGGCTGGTGAACTGCGACTGGCCGGCCCACAACTGGCATAACTCTTCCAGGTGCGTCTTGAGCATGTCGTCGCGGAACACCGAGGCGAGATTGCTGGTGAGCGCGTCGAAATCGGCGGCCTCGAATTGCGTCAGCGTCTTCTGATTGACCTTGATGACGCGGATGCTGTGCGCGCATTGCGCGACGCAACCCGGATTGGCGGCGAAATGCGCGCGCAGATCGGTTACGCCGTCTGCCCGCCATGCATCGAACAAGATGCGCACGCCGCTGAAGTCTTCAAGCCAGAGCGAGACGGGCGCGAGTTCGAACATCTCGGAATCGTCATTGGCGGGCGCGGGGCCGAGCGAGAGGATATCCAGCATGAGGTTCTCAAAATCGGAAGTGCCGCTATTTTAAGACGGGTTGGGCTGAGGCTGAAAAGAAAGACCGGTTACGTATCATTTTGCGTCAGGCCATCCAACGAGATAACGGCGGCGTTCCGTTGGACTTGAGTCGCGCCGGGCGCCCTCGGCGCGGCATCAGGCCGGCGAGCGGGCTTGCCGGCAAGTCTTCCGGAGCCTGGTTACACTGACTTGAAAATCGTCCTGCCCATCCACGTCGCCAACAAAAAAAGCGCCGCCATGAAGCCATCCTTATTGGTTCTGATTCCCCTCAACGATGCAAGCCGCGCGAAGATCGAGGCCGCGTTCGACGTCGTCTACGCGCCCGACGCCGCCCAACGAGCCGCCGCGCTCGACGCACACGGCGAGACCATTCGCGCCGTGCTCACCAACGGCACGACCGGGCTAGCCGCTGCGGATATCGACCGCATGCCGCAACTCGAACTGATCAGCGCGCTGGGCGCGGGCTATGAAAACCTCGCCGTCGACCACGCCCGCTCGCGCGATATCGTGCTCGTCAACGGCGCGGGCACCAATGATCATTGCGTGGCCGATCATGCCTTCGCGCTGCTGCTCGCGGTGGTGCGCGACGTGCCGCAACTCGATCAGGCCACCCGCAAAGGCGCCTGGCGCGACACCTTGCCGATGCAGCCGAACGTCTCAGGCAAGCGCCTCGGCATTGTCGGGTTCGGCAATATCGGCGAGAAGGTCGCGCGGCGCGGCGCGGGGTTCGAGATGGAAATCGGCTATCACAACCGTAAGCCGCGTGAAGGTTCGCCGCATCGGTACTTCGATAGCGTGGAAGGCCTCGCGCGCTGGAGCGACTTTTTGATCGTCGCGACGCCGGGCGGTGCGGGCACGCGTCATCTGATCGGCGAGGCGGTGTTCAAGGCGCTCGGTCCGCAGGGCTTCGTGGTCAACGTGTCGCGCGGCAGTGTGCTCGACACGGCGGCGCTCGCGCAGGCGCTTACGACAGGGACGATTGCCGGCGCCGCGCTCGACGTCTACGAGAGCGAGCCCCATCCGCCCGAAGCCTTGCTAACGCTGCGGAACGTGGTGTTGACGCCGCACGTGGGCGGCCGCTCGCCGGAAGCGATCACGGCCTCGGTGGACAACTTCCTGAGCAACGCCCGCCGGCATTTTGCGGGGGAAGCGGTACTGACGCCGATCTGACGTTCAGAACCAGCGCGGTCCGCGACTACTTTTCTTTGCTGCTGCCCGGCCGGTTGCCGATGTCTCTTCGGTGTTGAGCCGCGAGACCCGCAACTCGAAGGCCGCGCTCAGGCAAGGTCTACTGGCCGCCGCACGGCCACCGGACAAGCCGGTTGTCTGGCGAGCCGCCGCATGTCGGGATGCGGCCGCGCATGCTTACCCGCGCCCGACTAGCCACTGAAAGCCAAACACAAACTATCGGCGCGGCGGATAGTTTCTCTCGAAAATGGCGATTTCCCTTGTGGGGCGACGGCGCATAGGATGGGCGGTATCGCATCACCACCGCTTCGGCGCAGCCGGAGCAGCGAGGGAGATCCCGCATGGAACACCACGCCCGCACGCAGAACGAACGGCTCGACATCAAAACGACCACCTGCTACATGTGCGCCTGCCGCTGCGGCATTCGTGTGCATCTGCGCGAAGGCGAGGTGCGTTACATCGACGGCAATCCGGAGCATCCGCTCAATCAGGGCGTGATTTGCGCGAAGGGCGCGTCGGGCATCATGAAGCAGTACTCGCCCGCACGCCTGACTCAACCGTTGATGCGCAAGCCCGGCGCGGAGCGCGGCAGCGCGCAGTTCGAGCCGGTGTCGTGGGAACACGCGTTCGAGGTGCTCGAAAAGCGCCTCGGCCACATTCGCGCCACCGACCCGAAAAAATTCGCGCTCTTCACCGGACGCGACCAGATGCAGGCGCTGACCGGCCTCTTTGCCAAACAGTTCGGTACGCCTAATTACGCCGCGCACGGCGGCTTCTGTTCGTCGAACATGGCGGCGGGCATGATCTATACGATCGGCGGCTCGTTCTGGGAATTCGGTGGGCCGGACCTCGACAGCGCCAAGCTCTTCTTCATGATCGGCACAGCGGAAGATCATCATTCGAACCCGCTCAAGATCGCCATTTCGAAGTTCAAGCGCGCGGGCGGCCGCTTCATCGCAATCAATCCGATTCGCACTGGCTACGCGGCGATTGCCGACGAATGGGTGCCAATCAAACCCGGCACCGACGGCGCGCTGTTCATGGCGTTCCTGCACGAACTGATTGCCGCCGACGCGTGGGATCACGAATTCGTGCGCCGCTACACCAACGCGGCGGAACTCGTCTCGCTCGACGAAGCCAGCGAAAACTTCGGCCTGTTCGTGCGCGATCCCGAGCGGCCGGTCGGCAATCCGCTGTTTCCGCAGAATCATCTCTGGTGGGATGCGGACGCTGCGCGCGCCGTGCCGCATCACGCGGCCGGCGTTAGTCCCGCGCTCGACGGCCGCTATACGCTCGACGACGGCACGCAGGTCACGCCGTCGTTCGCCTTGCTGCGCGAACGCGTGGCCGATTGCACGCCGGAGTGGGCCGCCGGCATCACCGGCATTGCGGCCGATACGATTCGCCGCCTCGCTGGTGAAATGATCCAGACGAGCCGCGAGCACCGCATCACCTTGCCGATCCGCTGGACCGACGCGTGGGGCGAGACGCACGAAACGGTCACCGGCAACCCGGTTGCTTTCCACGCCATGCGCGGCCTCGCGGCGCACTCCAACGGCTTCCAGTCGATCCGCGCGCTAGCCGTGCTGATGTCGCTGCTCGGCACGATCGACACGCCCGGCGGCTTTCGTCACAAGTCGCCGTTTCCGCGTGCCGTGCCGCCGTCGGCGAAACCGCCTAACAGTCCCGACGCCGTCAAGCCGAACACGCCGCTCGCCACCGGGCCGCTCGGCTGGCCCGCCGCGCCCGAGGACCTGTTCATCGACGATCAGGGCGGACCGGTGCGGATCGACAAGGCCTTCTCGTGGGAATATCCGCTGGCCGTTCATGGCCTGATGCACAGCGTGATTACCAACGCGTGGCGCGGCGATCCGTATCCCATCGACACGCTGATGATTTTCATGGCCAACATGGCGTGGAATTCGTCGATGAATACGATGAAAGTGCGTGAGATGCTGGTCGACAAGCACGCCGGCGGCGAGTACAAGATTCCGTTTCTGGTGGTGTGCGACGCGTTCCAGTCGGAGATGACCGCGTTTGCCGATCTGATCCTGCCCGACACGACGTATCTGGAACGGCACGATGCGATGTCCATGCTCGACCGGCCGATCTCCGAATTCGACGGTCCGGTGGATTCGGTACGCGTACCGGTCGTGCCGCCTACGGGTGAATGCAAGCCCTTCCAGGAAGTGCTGATCGAGCTTGCGTCGCGGCTGAAATTCCCGGCGTTCACGACCGCCGAGGGCGCAAGGCGTTATCGCGACTATCCCGACTTCGTCGTCAATTTCACGACGTCGCCCGATTCCGGTGTGGGCTTTCTGATCGGCTGGCGCGGCAAGGATGGCGACAAGGCGCTGGTGGGCGAACCGAATCCGCGTCAGTGGGAGCAATACTCGAAGAACAATTGCGTGTTCCATTACCCGTTGCCCGAGACGCTGCAGTACATGCGCAATTGCAACGGGCCGTATCTCGAGTGGGCGGTCGAGCACGGTTTCCGCAAGTTCGGCGAGCCGATTCTGATCCAGCTTTACTCCGACGTGATGCAGAAGTTCAGGCTCGCCGCGCAGGGTCGCACGAGCGGCAGGCAGCCGCCGGCTCATTTGCGCGCGCGGGTGGAAAAGTACTTCGATCCGCTGCCGTTCTGGTATGCGCCGCTCGAAAGCGCGGCGACCGACCTCGACAGGTTTCCGCTCGCCGCGGTGACCCAGCGGCCGATGGCGATGTACCACTCGTGGGACTCGCAGAACGCATGGCTGCGGCAGATTCACGGCGAGAACTATCTGTACATGAATCCGTTGATGGCGGCCGAAAACGGTATCGCCGACGGCGCGTGGATCTACGCCGAATCGCAATGGGGCCGCGTGCGCTGTATGGCGCGCTTCAGCGAGACCGTGGAGCCGGGCACCGTATGGACTTGGAACGCGATCGGCAAGGCGTCGGGCGCATGGAGCCTCGGCCCGGGCGCGAACGAATCGCAACGCGGCTTCCTGCTCAATCACCTCATCACCGACGAGTTGCCCAACCGCGCCGACGACGTAGCGCGAAGCATGTCGAACTCCGATCCGGTGACGGGCCAGGCCGCGTGGTACGACGTGCGCGTGCGCATCTATCCGGCAGAGGCGGACGCGCGGCACACGCTGCCGCAATTCGCGGCGATGCCCGCGGTGCCGGGCGAGAACGGCGTGATCTCGCGGATCGTGCAAACCTACTTCGCGGGACGAGGGGAGTTCGCGGCGCGGCTGCGCGGCGCGACGGGGCGCAAATAACATCGGGACAGCCGCAAGGAGCCTTTGATGACACAGATGGCACTGGTGATCGACCTGAACGTGTGCGTGGGGTGCCATGCTTGCGTGACGAGTTGCAAGGAGTGGAACACGTCGGGCGAATCGGGCAGTCTCGCCGATATGAATCCGTACGACGCGGATCCGTCCGGCACCTTCTTCAACCGGGTACAGAGCTTTGAAGCCGGCAGTTTTCCCAACGCCGAGACGATCCATTTTCCCAAGTCGTGTCTGCACTGCGAGGACCCGCCGTGCGTGCCGGTCTGTCCGACCGGCGCGAGCTATAAGCGCAAGGAGGACGGGCTTGTGCTGGTGGACTTCGACCGCTGTATCGGCTGCAAGTATTGCGCGTG
This sequence comes from Paraburkholderia sp. BL18I3N2, assembly GCF_003001875.1. Classification (NCBI taxonomy): domain Bacteria; kingdom Pseudomonadati; phylum Pseudomonadota; class Betaproteobacteria; order Burkholderiales; family Burkholderiaceae; genus Paraburkholderia; species Paraburkholderia sp. BL18I3N2. Next base: position 73,140 of record NZ_PVNC01000010.1, on the reverse strand, counting down.
GGCGTGTCCATATGGCGCGCGCGAACTCGACGAAAGCCGCAAGGAGATGACCAAGTGCACGCTGTGCGTCGATCGGATCCACGATGAAAATCTGTCCGAGCGCGATCGGCAGCCGGCCTGCGTGCTCGCTTGCCCGACTTCGGCGCGGCTGTTCGGCGATATTCACGATCCCGAGTCGGTGGTATCGAAAGCGATCGAGGAGCGCGGCGGCTATCAGTTGATGCCCGAGTGGAATACACGGCCGGCGAATCACTATTTGCCGCGCGTGCCGACCGAGGCCGCGGGTTGCGGCAGCGGTTCGTGCTCGTGCAAATCGGCCGGCTCGCTGCAGGAGCCGAGCGCGTCGCCGGAATCGCTCGATGCGCAATTCGAGCGCGGCGAGTTGCATCTTGCGTCGATGGCGACGCGCATCTAACGACTGATAGGACCTCACGATGAATCCCGCATTCTCCGTGGTTTTTCTGACCACTTTGAGCGGCGCGGCCCAGGGCCTGCTGATCGCGCTCGTCGGCGTGGAAACTGCCGCGCATCTGGGCCTGCTCGCTTCGCCCTCCGGTGCGTTCTATATCACCGGCGCGGGCGTGTCGGTCGTATTGGGTGGACTCGGACTGATCGCATCGTTCTTCCATCTCGGCCATCCCGAACGCGCATGGCGTGCGATCGCGATGTGGCGGACCTCGTGGTTGTCGCGTGAATGTTTGTGCCTGCCGGCGTTTCTCGCCTGCGCGTTTTTCTATGGTGTCGCGCATTGGTTCGGCTCGCCGTGGTCGCTCGCGATCGGCTGGCTCGGCGTGCTGGCGAGCGCCATGTTGTTCGTCTGCACGGCGATGATCTACGCGTGCCTGCGCTTTCTGCAGGAGTGGGCCACGCCGCTCACACTGGTGAACTTCACGCTGCTCGGCTGCGCGTCGGGCTTCACACTGGCGACGGCTCTGAGCGCATGGTTCGCGCCCGAGTGGACCGTTGGACTCGCTGTCAGCGCATGCGTGCTGACGCTCGCCGGCTGTGCGAGCCGCTCGGCGTCGCTCATGCGCAACGCGCGCTTGCGGCCGAAGTCGACGGTGCAGAGCGCCACCGGCATTCACAATCCGAAACTGGTGCAGGTGTCGCGCGGTTTTACCGCCGGTGCGTTCAATCTGCGCGAGTTCTTTCATGGCAAATCGGCGGGGACGCTGCGCAATGTCAAATGGGGTTTTCTCGCGACGGCGTTTGTCGCGCCGGTTTTGTTGATGGCGTTAGGGGCAGGCCTGCATTCGATCGGCGTTTCGCTCGCTCTGCTGGCTGCGGCGTGTCTTGTGCAGTACGCGGGGTTGGTGGCGGAGCGCTGGTTTTTCTTTGCCGAAGCGAAGCATCCGCAGAATCTTTACTACGCGAGGGTGGGATAGGGCGCTGGTTCGCGGTCGTGCCGCGCATGCGATCGACTCGATCGGCAGCGTGCGCGGGACGCGAGTCGGTTGATGACGGCGCGCCTGGCGATCTCAGTCGGCGCAAAAAAAAGCGGCCGCGAAGAATAGCGGCCGCGACGCTTTTCACGCAGAACAATCTACCCGCACGCACCCACCTCACCACACGCGGTGCAAAAGTCACACCCGTCCTTGCGAATCACCGCATTCGCCCCGCACGACCCGCACTTGCGCCCGAGCATCGTATGCAAGCCTTGCGGGCCGCCGGGCTGCGTCAACGCGAGCGCGTCGGCGTCGGTCTCAACGGGATGCGGACGAATGCCGAAATCCGCCGGCAGTGCCGTCTCGGCCCGCATCTGTCCGCGCGGCAAACGTGCCAGCATGCGCGAGGGCACTTGATTGCCCTCGGCATCGAGAAAGCCGCGCCGATGCAGAATCTGCTGAATCGCGAAGGCGAGGGCGGCCACTTCCGAATCGTGCCAGCGTGGCGCGCGATGTCCGTCGAGACGCTGCACCTCACCGAGCCGCACTTGCCCGCGATCCCACGAGACCTTGCGCATGTCCTGCAGATTGCGCGCGACAAAACCGCCGCGCGCCGCCAGCGACAGCGAACGCATGGTCGCCGTGATCCATTGCTGCGATTCGTCGCGCTGACCCGTCGGAATGAAGAACTCGATAGGCCGTTCGATGGTGACGTCTTCACCACCGAGCCGCCCGGTGACCTCGATGAACGACACCGCTACGTAAAGCGATTTCTTGCCCAACTGCGTCAGATATTCGACCTTTTCGATGATCGCGGGCAACTCGCCCCTGGGCCGATGATCGATCGCGATACGCAGTGGATCGAGATCGCTCTCGGTCAGCGTGTCGTCGGCTTGCGGTGGGCTCACGCTGAGCACCGCGCCGAGCGTTTCGTTCGGGCGATAGGTGGCGAGACCCTTGAGGCCGTTTTTCCACGCATCGAAGTAAAGGCTTTCGAACGCCTCGAACGGGTAGTCGGCGGGCACGTTCACCGTCTTCGAGATCGACGTGTCCACGTACGGCTGCACGGCCGCCATCATGTCGAGATGGTCGCGTGCCGACATTTCCAGTGCGCTGACGAAATAGTCCGGCAGCTTGTTCGTGTCGCCGCCAAGCTCGCGATAGAGTCGATACGCGTAGTCTTCGACATCGAAGGATTCGCGCCCGCCGTCGGCCATCACCTTCATACGCGTGTAGGTCCACGAGAAGGCGGGCTCGATGCCGTTCGACGCGTTGTCCGCGAAGGCGAGGCTCACGGTGCCGGTCGGCGCGATGGAGAGCAGATGGCTGTTGCGAATGCCGTCGCGACGGATAGCCTCTTTGATGTCTTCGGGCAGACGCGAAGCGAACGTACCGGCTTCCAGATAACGCGCGGCATCGAAAAGCGGAAATGCCCCGCGCTCGCGCGCCAGTTCCACGGATGCGCGATACGCTTCGTCGCGCATCAGTTGGGCGATGCGCACGGCGAAGTCGCGGCCTTCCTGCGAGTTGTAGCGCAAGCCGAGCATGACGAGCGCGTCGCCGAGGCCGGTGAAGCCCACGCCGATGCGCCGCTTGGCGCGCGACTCGTCGTATTGCTGCTGCAGCGGCCACAGCGTGACGTCGAGCACGTTGTCGAGAAAGCGCACCTGGGTGCGCGTGCGTTTGGCAAGGCCGTCCCAATCGAATGAAGGCTTGCGGCCTTTCATCTGCGCGAACGGGTCGATCACGAAACGCGTGAGGTTCAGCGGTCCGAGGTTGCAGCAGCCATACGCCGGCAGCGGTTGCTCGCCGCACGGATTGGTGGCGCGGATGGTTTCCACGGCGCGCAGATTGTTGTCCTCGTTCATGCGCGAGATGAACACGATGCCGGGTTCCGCGACGTCGTAAGTGGAGCGCATGATGCGATCCCAGATCGCGCGCGCGGGACGTTCGCTGTACACCCACAGGCCGTCTTCGCGTTGCCGCACGTCGTCGGCGGCGCGTTGGGCAGGTGAGGGCTCGGCGCGATGCACGAGTTGCCACGGTTGATCTTCTTCGACGGCGCGCATGAATTCATCGGTCACGCCGACCGATACGTTGAAGTTGTTCCAGCGCCCTTTCGAATGCTTGGCCTCGATGAACTCCAGCAAATCGGGATGATCGCAGTCGAGCACGGCCATCTGCGCGCCGCGCCGCGAACCGGCGCTTTCAACCGTGCGGCAGGACGCGTCGAACACGTCCATATAACTGCACGGACCGGACGCCGACGAACTGGTGGTATGAACGCGTGCGCCTTTGGGACGGATCGCCGAGAAGTTGTAGCCGACTCCGCCGCCGCGGCGCATGGTTTCGGCTGCTTGCAGCAAGGCGACGTAGATGCCGGGCAGGCCTTGTTCGTCGACGCCCTGAATCGCGTCGCCCACGGGCTGCACGAAGCAGTTGATCAGTGTGGCGGCGATGCCGGTGCCCGCCGCGCTCATGATGCGGCCGGCGCCGAGCGCGCCGTGCCGCAGGTTGTCGACGAAGAGCGCCTCGACCGATTCGCGCAGCGCTTGCGGTTCAGCCTCGGCGACGCCGCGCGCGACGCGCTTGAACACGTCGTCGGCGGATTGCTCGTCGCCTTTCGCGTACTTTTCGAGCAGGACGTCCAGGGAAAATTGTTGCGGTGCGACCAGTGGTGCGGGAGGCGCGGGGGGCGCGGGGGGCGCCGGGGGGGCTATCGGCGTGCGGGTTTCCGGCGTGTCTTCGGCCATGGTATGCCCTCAATCGGCGCCGCAAGAGGCACGGCGCGGTGGGTGGAGTGCGGGTCACAATAGCGCCGTGCGGGGAGCAGGCAGGGTGACTTGACGCAACGTCGTCCACCTTAACGCACGCGGCGAGGGGCCGCAATCAGAGGGTGTTTTACCCACGCCGGGAAGCGGGTCGCGCGCGCTGCGCGTGCCGCTATGTGGGTTGGTGCGCCGGGCAGAGCGGGCGCGTCAGGTGTGTTGGCCAGGACGTGCGCGCGACGCCGGCGAGAAGCTTGAGGCTCAGGCCTCGACGCACTCCAGCAGTTCAGCGCAGATCATGGCGGAAGCATTCAAAGGCGCCGGCCGCTCGGCCGGTTTGAACACCGCGTCGCCGCGGCGGATCTTGCGGCGCGACACTGCACACGTGCCTGACGTATGTGCCGACCTGCGCCGCCAGCGCTGCTCGCCGTAATGACACTTTCCCGGCTCGACCCAGCGAATCACGAGCGTCGTGTCCGAGCGTTCGAGAATTTCGATGCGGACGCCATTGGTACCGTCAAGGGGGATGGACTCTAAGGTCATCGTCGTCGGCTCCGAATTGTGTGGTGTGGCGAATGTAGTCCCGCGCGCGCCGGATAGCCATTGTGTCGCAGTTGAAACACTGTTCTTCAAACAGCAACAATGAAACTTGACATTCGCGCTATCCCGAAAAGACGGGCCTTCGCGGGCCATTGTTATGCTGAATTCACGATAGGACGGATTTTTGCAACGCAGTGTTGTACGTAGTGAGACAAGCGTACTGCCTGCAAGGGGGCGCCGGTGCTTCCTTTAAGATGTGGTTATTGATGAGCGACCATGCCGCGCCAGTGTAGCGGTTTTGCATTTTTCCGGTCGGCTCGCGCACACGTATCGAGGGAAGTCCCTTGAAGGGTGCCTTCACAAACCATAAGAGCTCATATGAATTCACGCCCCCCTGTCCCACCGCCCGAACCGCCTGACGCGCTGGACTGCCTGAAGAAGCAGAAGGCGGCCTCGCTCGTGCTGTACATCGGCTTGGTGTTGCTGGCGTTGTGGGTCGTGCGCGACTTCATCGCGGTGGTGGCATGGGCCGCCGTGCTCGCGATTGCACTATGGCCGCTGTTGCGCAGGGTCGAGGGCAACCGCTGGTTCAGCGGGCGCACGACGCTGATCGCGGCCGTGCTGACGCTGGCGATCGCTTTGCTGGTCGTGCTGCCGGTGGGAGTCGGCATTGCCCAGGCGCTTCGCGAAGCGCACGACATGAGCGACTGGTTCAAAGACGCGCAGGAAAACGGCATCCCATTGCCGGATTTCGTCCAGCACCTGCCGTTCGGCGCGCAGCAGGCTTCCGCGTGGTGGCAGGCCAATCTTGCTCAGCCGCTGCGCGGATCGGCGGCCATGAAAGGACTGCACAGCACCACGGTGATGACGCTTGGCCGGCACTTCGGCGCACGCGCGGCGCATGCCGTGGCGGTGTTCGGTTTCATGCTGATCACGCTGTTCGTGATTTTTCAGGCGGGGCCGCGCCTGTCGGGCTCGCTGCTCAAAGGCATGCGGCGCGGCTTCGGCGAAGACGGCGCGCAGCTTCTGCTACGCATGGCCACGGCGGTGCGCGGCACGGTCTCGGGACTGGTCGTGGTCGGGCTCGGCGAGGGCGCGTTGCTGGGCGTCGCCTATTTCGTGACGGGCCTGCCGCATGTCGCGCTGCTTGCGCTCGTTACCGCCATCGCCGCGATGCTGCCGTTCTGCGCGCCGCTCACCTTCGGTCTCGCGGCCTTGTGGCTGGTCTCGCAAGGCTCGGTGGCGGCGGGCGTCGGCCTCGCCGTGTTCGGCTCCGTCGTGGTGTTCATCGCCGAGCATTTCGTGCGACCGGTGCTGATCGGCAACTCGACGCGTTTGCCGTTCCTGCTCGTGCTGTTCGGTATTCTTGGCGGCGCGGAAACGTTCGGCCTGCTTGGCATCTTCATCGGTCCCGCGCTGATGACCGTGCTGATGGTGTTGTGGACCGACCTCGTGCGATAGTTGCACGGGTTTTCAAACCGGCATCAGGCAATACTGCTGAACCGCTCAGGGCCGCTGGTTTGACGGATGGTCCTGCTGCTGCGGTTGCGACTTCACGCAACCGAGCGTGAATTTGAGCGCGGCGGGCAGCAGCACGCTCCAGACATCCCACGTATGGCCGCCGTCGATTATGCGCAGCGCCGCCGGATTACCCGCCAGCCGCAGGTGTGTATAGAGCGACGATGCGTCGGCCTGGATCGCGAGGTCGTCGTCGCCGGCGGCGATGAACATCGGCAGACGGTACGGCCGACTCATGTAGCGATCCCACTGCGCCGGGTAGTTGAGTTCGTGCCAGACACGCGCGTCGAATTCACGCTCGCCGAACACACCGACGCGGCGCGCAGCCGACGCGCGCGGCGGCTCGTTCGGATAGATCGCGGGGCTCAGCAGCAGCGCGCCGCAGAAGCGCTCGGGTTGCGTCATCGCATAGCGCAGCGCGCCGAAGCCGCCCATCGAGACGCCGCCGATCATGCGTGCGCCGCGTTGCGTCGAGACCGCATAGCGCGTTTCGATCTCGGGCAGCAGATCGTCGAAGAACGCGCTCTCCATCTTTTCCTTGCGATCGACGTACCAGTCCGTGCCGCCTTGCGGCATCACGATCACGACGGGCGGCACGTCCTTATGCTCGATCAACGCGTCGGCCGCGCTCTGCAGATGGCCGTGTGTGATCCAGTCGTTGGCGTCGCCGTTATTGCCGTGCAGGAGATAGAGCACGGGCAGGCGGCTGCCGTCATGGCGATAGCCGCTCGGCAGATAGATCGTGTAGGCCCAGTCGCGGCCGAGGGCGTCGGAATGGAAGCTGCGGCTGATCACGGTGCTGGCGAGCGCCGGCGCGCTGATCGAGGCCGCGCAGAGCGCAACGAGGGCTGAACGTAGGAATAGACGCATGTCAGAGTAGGAGGCCGCCGCGCAGCTTGCGCGCGGCCGTCATGCTATCAGGATCGGCAGAACGTTTTGACCGCTAGCAAGTTCAGCGGACGGCGGCATGGAACGTGACCGAGTGGCAGAGAAATAGCTGTGGCCGCCGTCAAGCGGTAAGCCCACGTCCTTATTTATGGACGCCGCTCAGGGCGACGTGCGCAGCCACCCGCCATACAAGCGGCCGGCCAGACGCTTGAGCGGCTCCACGCCCAGCGCCACCGCGAACAGCGCGCCGATTGCGATTGCATCCGCGAGCAGTCCGAGCGGATAGTTCAGGTAACCGTCCGTCGCCGCGTACAGCACGGAGTCGACCACAAGCGAGATCACCGCGCCGGCGATAAAGCACAGCAACCCTTTGCGGCCGATCACGCCGACCCACGGAACCCGCTGCGCGAGCTTTCGTGCCCAGCCGAGCTGAATCAGATTCGCGACCAGCCACGCGATGGCGAGAAAATTGACAGCCCGCAGGTAAGAGAGGTTTTGCTTGAGGCTGGCATCAAGCGGTTCGTGCTCGATAAACAGCTTGTAGTAAGCGGCGGCCGCGACCACCGCAAGCGCCAGCAGGCTAACGAGCCAGCTCAGGCGGTGCGCGCTCGCGCGCTGATAAACCGGCTGGCAACGGGCCAGCACGCCGAGCACGAACAGCAGTTGCCACGCGAACGGATTGAAATCCCAATGCATGTCCGGCGCGGCGGGCAGGTAGGCGACGATGGCCGGCGCGCCGGCCCACAGCGCCACGCTGCCGGCCAGAAGCAGCCACGGCTTGCTGCGCGCGAGCGGCAGGATCATCGGCACCAGCAGCGCGAAGAACGCGTACATGGGCAGCACCGAAGCCAGATACGGCTGGCGGCGGAACAGCAGGATGTCGCCGAGCGCCGCGAGCGGGGTGTCCATCAGATCGTCGAGATCGGTGGTAGGGAGATTCGGCCCGTCGATGCTGAACGCGCTGAGCATGGCGCTGACCAGCAGCATCAGCGCGGCGGTGACGAGGAACGCGCGATAGATTTCCAGCGAGCGCCGCAGGAAGCGGCTGCGTGCGATCGTTTCGTTGCGCCGTTCGGCCAGCGCGGCGTACGCCGTGGCGGTGGCAAAGCCGCCGAGGAACACGAACACCTCGGCGGCATCGCACAGCGCGTAGGCGTGCAGCGTGACGCGCGACAGAATGCTGCCGCCGATGTGGTCGACGACGATGATCAAAAGGACCAGCCCCCGAAAAAAATCGAGTTCGATAAGGCGCGATTGCGACTTTTGCATTGTGTTCGCCAAAAGCAAACCCCGTGCGACGGCGCGCTGATTCAGCGCGGCAGGCGTCTCACAAGGTTTTTAGAAATTGGATTGGGATGCTGCGGCGGATACGCGACCCGCGTCGCCGTTTCCAACCGGCCGGACGTGGCACGGTTGCAGGAGGCAGTAAAAGTGACCTGCGTGGCGGCGCGGAGTTCCGCTGCGCCGCCGCAAGAAGCTCGCGATTATATTTCTTTTCGTGACAAATCGGCTTGAGGCAGGGCAAGGCAGCGCGCGGACGCGCCGCCGCTGTCAAGTCCGCGTGGTGCTGCGCCGCTTACCTGAATGAGCGCCGCGACAAAAGGGCCCATCGCACCAAGTGGAGATTTCGCAACGTTTTCGGATATCGACACGACACCCAATGGACGACGGCCTAACGGCGTGTGAGGATTTCTGTAAAGCGCGCCAAGGCGGGTGCAGCACCTTGTGAGGCGCAAAGAACAAAGCGGCCGGATCGAGTTGTCCCATTGCTCGAGTGCAGGGAGATCGTCATGAACAAGCAAGTGTTCGCGCTAGCTGTCTCCACCGCTATGTCCGCCGCTTTCGCCGCGCCCGCCCTGGCGCAGACGAGCGTCACGCTGTATGGCGTGCTCGACGAAGGCATCAACTACACCAACAATGTCGGCCGCGGCCATGTCTATGAGCTGGCGAGCGGCTATGCGCAAGGCAGCCGCTGGGGGCTGAAAGGCGCCGAGGAACTGGGCGGCGGCCTGAAGGCGATCTTCCAGTTGGAAAATGGTTTCGACCTGAGTTCAGGGCGGCTCAATCAGGGCGGCCGCATGTTCGGCCGTCAGGCCTTCGTCGGCTTGAGCGCGAATCAGTTCGGAACGTTGACGTTCGGCCGCCAGTACGATTCTGTGGTGGACTATCTGGCCCAGACCACGGCGAACGGCAACTGGGCCGGCTCTCTCTTCTCGCACCCGTACGACAACGACAATACCGACAACTCGTTCAGGCTCGACAACTCGGTCAAGTACACGAGTCCGTCGCTGTCCGGCTTCCAGTTCGGCGGCGTTTATAGCTTCAGCAACGACACCAACTTCGCCAACAATCGCGCGTACAGTTTCGGCGGCCAGTATTCCTATGGCGGACTGCTGGTGGCCGCGGCGTATCTGCAGGCCGACAATCCCGGTAATGGGGCGAACGGTGCGATCACGGCGAACGACGCGAGCTTCATCGCCGCCCGCATGCGCGTGTTCGGCGGCGGCATCATGTACACGTTCGGTCCGGCGACGGCCGGCTTCGTCTATACCAATTCGAATTATCTGGACCCGACCGGCAACGGCTATCTCGGCGTGACGCCGCTCGTGCCGCCGGGCGTATTGCTGAACTCGCTGAAGTATCAGAACTTCGAGGTGAACGGCAAGTATCAGATTTCGCCGATGCTGTTCGTCGGCGCACAGTACGTGTACACGATGGAAACCTACGACGCCTCGAGCGGCGGCGTGAAGCCGAAAATTCACTCGTTCGGCCTGATGGCGGATTACAACCTGTCCAAACGCACCGACGTCTACATTCAGGGCGAGTATCAGCAGGTGACCGGCGACTCGACCTATTCGATTCTGGACGATGCCTTCAACGTCGGCACGCAGTCGCCGTCATCGACCTCGAAGCAGGTCGTGGTGCGCGCGGCGATCCGGCATAAGTTCTGACTCCACCTTACTTAGCCGTGCCGCGCGGCCGTCTGTTTTTGGGCGCTGCCGCGGCATGCGCTCGCTTGCCGATCAACTCCGCCACCCAGTCGACGAAAATCCGCACGCGCGGCGCCAGATGCCGGCCGTGCGGAAACACCACCGACACCGGCAGCGGCGGCGCTTTCCAGTCCGTCAGCACTTCGACGAGTTCCCCGCTCTCGAACAGCTGCGCATCCACGCTGCCGACCGGCCCCTGAATCATGCCGAGACCGGCGAGGCAACAGCCGATGTAGGCATGCGCGCTGTTGACGGAGACGGCGCTGCGCATCGCCACGGTCTTCAGTTCGCCTTGCTCCAGATATTCCCAGTCGAGATCGCGTCCGCTGCGGCTCGAGAAAAAGCCGACGGCGACATGGTCGTCCAGATCGGCGGGCGTGCGCGGCAGGCCATGTTTCTCGATGTAGCCGCGCGACGCGCAATTGATCTGCTCGAACTCGCCGATGCGCCGCGCGACCAGCGTCGTGTCGCCCATGCTGCCGACCCGCACCGCGCAATCGACGCCGTCCTCGATCAGATCGATCATGCGGTCGGTCGCGCTCAGCACGACGCGAATGTCCGGATAGCGCGCGAAGAAGTCCGGCAGTGCGGGAATCACCGCGTGCAGCGCCAGCCGCTCCGGCAAGTCGACGCGGACCACGCCGCGCGGGCCGGCGGCGACATCGGCGAAGAGCGCCTCGGCGTCGTCGATATCGGCCAGCACCTGGACGCACCGCTCGTGATAGGCGGCGCCTTCAGGCGTGAGTGCGACGCGCCGCGTGGTGCGCTGAAGCAGCCGCACGCGCAGATGGCCTTCCAGGTATTGGATCGCGTTACTGACGGTGGGGCGCGGCAGTTGCATCTGCTCGGCGGCTTTGGTGAAGCTGCCGAGTTGCGCGACGCGCGCGAAGACTTTCATGGCCTGCAAGTGATCCATCGACGATGCTCTCCGTCTGAGCCCGCTCGGGCTGGTTTCGGTGGGGTTTCCATTGTGCGGATTGTTAACCGTTTTCGACCAATCTGATCGAGCGCCGCGCCTTTATCGCTACACCGGTCAAGCGCAGAATGCCGTTCAGACTTGGGCAAACCGGCTTCAAGCGCGGCTTCAGGCAGGCCGGTTCGCCGTCATCCTCAATGCGATCAAACGACTTCAGGAACGCACGCAATGAACACACGTCAACTGGGCCAGCAAGGCCCGCGAGTTTCCGCCATCGGCCTCGGCTGCATGGGTATGTCCGATCTGTACGGTCCGGCCGACCGCGACGAAGGCATCGCCACGATTCACGCCGCGCTCGACGCCGGCATCACGCTGCTCGACACCGGCGACTTCTACGGCATGGGCCACAACGAAATGCTGATCCGCGATGCGCTGCAAGGGCGTCAGCGCGAGAACGTGGTGGTCAGCGTGAAATTCGGCGGAATGCGTGATCCGGCCGGCGGCTGGATTGGCTTCGACGCGCGGCCGGTGGCGGTGCGCAATTTCCTCGCGTACACGCTGCGGCGGCTCGGCACCGACTATATCGACATTTACCGTCCCGCGCGACTCGACCCGGCGGTGCCGGTCGAGGAGACCGTCGGCGCCATCGCGGATCTGGTGAAGGAAGGCTACGTGCGCCAGATCGGTTTGTCGGAAGTCGGTGCGCACACGCTGCGCCGGGCGCGGGCCGTCGCGCCGATTGCCGATCTGCAGATCGAATACTCGCTGATGTCGCGTGGGATCGAGGCCGAAATCCTGCCGGTGTGCCGTGAACTCGGCATCGGCATCACGGCGTACGGCGTGTTGTCGCGTGGTTTGCTGAGCGGCGCGTGGTCGAAAGAGCGTGGCGCGCAAAACGATTTTCGCAGCGTGAGTCCGCGCTTTCAGGGTGAGAACCTCGAGCGCAACCTGGCGCTGGTCGAAACGTTGCGCGGGATCGCCGAGGCGCGCGGCACCAATCCGGCGCAACTGGCAATCGCCTGGGCACTGTCACGCGGCGACGACATCGTGCCGCTGGTCGGCGCACGGCGCCGCGGCCAGTTGACGGATGCGCTCGCCGCCGCCGGGTTGAAACTGGGCGCCGATGAACTGGCGCGCATCGAAGCGGCGATTCCGCCTGAAGCCGTGGCCGGCTCACGCTACAACGAAGTGCAGATGGCGCATCTGGACAGCGAACGCAGCGGGCATTGATCGGCAGCGGATTATTCCGCGTCGGGAAAAGGGAAGAGGTAAACGAACCGCGCGCCTCGGATAACGGATTATCACAAGGCGCGCGACTTGAAGATGATGAATATCGAGCAACGTATTAAACCGGATTAACGCTCAATTCATCACGTAGTTCTGAAACAGAATGCCGACGATCACGCCGAACGGAATGCCGAAGGTCCGGCCGCGAAGGGTGGCGTTGATATCTTCATCGAGGACGAAACTGCAGCGGCGCTCGCGCCACACGGTCTTATAGGCCAGCGGCTTAGCGTCGACGATCACTATGGAAATCAGCGCGGTCACGATAACCTGTTCCAGCGCATGCAGTTTGGCCATAAACGGCGAAAACTCGCCGGCATTGCACAAGAACACCATGATGACGGCGGCAATCAGAGTGCCGAAGAAAAAACCGCTCATGAATCGGCTTGCTGAACTGAGAGAATCCATTCGACCTCGGCTTTATGCGCCGCCTTGATAAAAGCGGCGAATCAAAAATATTCTGACGGGAAGGGTTTCCATTCGGTAAACCGGCGCTGCCGTGACTGCGGCGCCGCTCGACCTCAATGGGATGCGTAAGAATATTTTCATTGCCGGGTCCAACCTATCGTCCTTTTCCTAATGCCCGGTAGGATGAATCCGAAAAGCGCGGAAAGTCGCCACGTTCCAGCTATGTGCGGAACAGATTCAGCCTGGCGTACTGCAACAGCATGATGGTTTTTCCGTCGACGATTTCACCGCGCTCGATCATCGCCAGCGCTTCGTCCACCGGCAGTTCCAGCACCTCGATGTCTTCGCCTTCGTCGGCGAGGCCGCCGCCCGCGCCGACTTTCGCCACCGCATCGTATTCGGCGACGAAAAAGTGCAGTTTCTCCGTGACCGAACCCGGACTCATGAAGGCCTCGAAGACCTTGCGGACGTCGTGCACGCGGTAGCCGGTTTCTTCCTCGACTTCGGCGCGAATCCGCTGTTCCGGCGACGCGGTCTCCAGCAGCCCGGCCGGCGTTTCGATCAGCATGCCGTGATGACCGTTGACGAACGCCGGCAGCCGGAACTGTCGCGTCAGCACGACCGTGCGCCGGTGCGGTTCGTAAAGCAGCAGCGTCGCGCCGTTGCCGCGGTCGTAGGTTTCGCGGCTCTGCCGCTGCCAACTGCCGTCGGCGCGCCGGTAGTCGAAGGTGGTTTTTTTCAACACGTACCAGTCGTCTGACAGCACCTCGACGTCGACAATCCTGACCCTTTCGGCGATTTCGTTCATGGCTCGCATCCTGTCTCGTAGAAACGCGGTTCGCTCCGCATGCGAATCATGGTATCGTGCGATATCGTGCAAAAACAAGTAATTTCGTGCATTCCCGTGAAACTCGCCCAGGACCGTCGCCGTGCTCACATCGCAAAGAAAGCAGCTGATACTCGACGCGCTCAAGCGCAACGGGCAAGTGATCGCCAAAAGCTTGAGCGCTGAATTCGAAGTCTCCGAGGACACGATTCGCCGCGATCTGCGCGAACTCGCCGCCGAAGGCCAGCTTCAGCGCGTCCATGGCGGCGCACTGCCGGCATCGCCGGCAGCGGCGGATTTTGCCGGGCGCGAGCGGATCGAATCAGCGTCGAAGGCGGCGATCGGGCGGGCGGCGGCGGGCATGATCGCGCACGGCCAGATTGCGTTCGTCGACGGTGGCACGACGGCCGTGCAGTTGGCGCGTCATCTGCCGCGTGACTTGCGCGCGACGATCGTCACGCATAGCCCGAGCGTCGCCGTCGAACTCGCGGAGCATGCCGAGCTCGAGGTCGTCATGATCGGTGGCCGCCTGTTTCGGCACTCGATGGTCAACGTCGGCGCCGCGGCCATCGAAACGCTCAGCCACATTCGCGCGGACCTGTATTTCATGGGCGTGACCGGCGTGCATCCGCAAGCGGGTCTGAGTACCGGCGACAGGGAAGAGGCCTACGTGAAACGCGCGTTTGCCGAACACGCGGCGGAGACGGTGGTGCTGGCGTCGGCGGAAAAACTCAATGCGGCCTCGGCGTACAAGATCGCGGACGTCACAGCGGCCAGTACGATCGTCGTCGAACGGAACACGGATGAGGCGTTGACCTCGCCGTTCGAAGCCTTGGGCATTAGCATTGTGCGCGCTTAGTTCGGCATGCTGATTAAAGGTCAAAAAAACGCCGAAAACCGCTATTGCTGCTCGGTACGATGCTCACGCTGAGCGCGTGCGACGGCAAGCACGACGACACCGGCGCGCTGGCCCCGGCCGCCGCATAGGGACCGCAATCCACCGCCGCCGATCCGCTCGCGCGCGGTCGCTACCTCGTCAAAGCCGCCGACTGCGCCGCCTGTCACACTACGGCCGACGGCGCGCCGTTTGCGGGCGGCGTGAAGCTGGCTTCGCCGTTCGGCACCTTCTACGGCACCAACATCACGCCGGACAAGGACCACGGCATCGGCAACTGGAGCGCGGACGATCTGTACAAGGCGCTGCACGACGGCGTCACGCCGGACAAGCAACGCTATCCGGCTATGCCGTACACGTCGTACCGTCAGTTGTCGCGCGCGGACAGCGATGCGATCTACGCGTGCCTGATGGCGCAGAAGCCGGCTGCGGTGGCGAACCACGAGCCCGACCTGTCGTTCCCGTTCAACCTGCGTTTCGGCGTGCGTTTCTGGAACTGGGTGTTCCTGGAAGACGCGTTGCCGGATGCGTCGACGGGACAGACCGCGGAGTGGAATCGCGGCCGCTATCTGGCGAGCGCGCTCGGCCATTGCGCCGAGTGTCATACGCCGCGCGGCACGTTCGGCCAGCTCGACGGCGCGAAGCCGCTGACCGGCGCGGCGCCCGGTCGGGTCGCGGCGCCGGATATCACGCCGCACGGCCTCGCGGCGCGCGGCTGGACCGCCGCCGATCTGCAAACCTTCTTCGCCACCGGCATCGCGCCGCAGGGCTCGGCATTCGGCGAAATGTACCCGGTGGTGCATCTGAGCAGCCAATACCTGACGCACGACGACTTGCGCGCCGTGTCGACCTATCTGCTCGGCGACCGGGCGCCCGCGCCGCAACAGCTGCAGTCGCCGCAGTCGCTTTCCGCGGATGCCGCTCAGCTCGAAGCAGGGCGCAACGTGTATCTCGCCGTGTGCGCGGGCTGTCATGGTCTGCACGGCGAAGGCAAGCCGCATGCCGCGGTGCCGATGCACGGCAATTCGACGCTGCGTCAAAGCGATGCTCACAATCTGATCGCGGCGATGCTCGACGGCAACGGCGCGCAGGATATTCCGGGCCTCGAACGGATGCAGGAGATGTCCGGCTTCGCCACGCAGCTCAGCGATGCGGAACTCGCACAACTCGCCAATTATCTGCGCGCGACGTGGGGCGGTCAGCCTGCCCATGTCACGGCGGATGCGGTGAAAGCGCTGCGTTGAACCGTTGCTGTATTTCTGGCGCTTCGTAGCAGACGCCAGGTGCAGGCGTTTGAAGAAACCGACGCTCTCCGGTTAAGGGCGTCGGTTTTTTAATGCACGGTGGTCATGCGCAGGAAGCGTGGACAAAACCGTCGAGGCCACGCATGCACGTCAATCCCGCTCTTCGACCAACGTCTTCAGCTTACGCAGATCCCGCTCGACCCATTGCGCGTCGGCGGCGAATTTCTCGTCAGTCATGCCGTGCAAGCGAAACAGCGTGAATTGGACATCGCAGCCACTGCCGTTCGCGATCACCCGCAGCGGTATATAGATCTCGTTGCCGTCGGGCAAAAGCACGAAGTGATCGAGCACGCCGTACTCGTTCGGCGCGGAGAAGCGCACGGTCGTCGCGCCTTCGCTGCCTTCGAAGCGCCATACAGCACCGTCATGGCCCAATGGGCGGCCGAGTCCCGATGCCCACTCGGGAAATGCCGCCGGATCCGAAGTGAAAGCGTAAACCTCGCGCCAGTCGCGCGCGATGTGAACGCTGATTACCTGGGCTTGTGCCGCCTCGGTCATCGTGTTTCCTCCTGATGTCGCACGATGAACTCGCGCGCCGTGGTCTTCTCAAATGGTATCGCGCCGCTGCCGGCTTACAGCGGTGGGCTACGTGAAATACCACCGGAAGTACTATAGCTAGCCGCATCCCATCGAGTCGGACGGACTCCGCTCCTTCCGCGCGCTGACACGATTCCTGCTCGCCGCTCACCGCGGCCACCGCTGGCGTCTCAAGTTTCCATGCCACTCTGCCGTTAATGCAAACGTTATCGTGCGCTTGCCGAGACGTCGCCATAGGTGCGCTGTTACATGACTTGCAAACCCGCACCCGATTCGCCAGCGGCGCACGAAAAGCGGTCCGACAACACCCGGACTTGCGGCGGTCACGCGGATGCCTGACGGGCACGCGCCGTTGCCGTACACGTTGCGTGCGCAACGATGACCGCAATACGCTGCGTAAGGTTTGTATCAAAGTATGTGGGTTGACGCGTTTTGTTAAAACGCACTTTACAATTCCGCTTGAATTTTAATCGGCAATCTGGCCCTTTTCGCGGAAGATCGGCTGTTCTGGCGGCATCCGGCAGCTTGTGAAGGCGAGGGGTTGGGTTGGTCGGCAAAGGCATGGGTGAGCGCCGCAGAGCGGCTTTGCCGTGTCGCAGGGAAAGCAGCGCGCCGTGCGGGCGTGCGCGTCGCTTGCGGCAAGGCGGCATCCGGCTCGCCAATGAACGAGGCAGGAGTCGAACAAGATGGGAAAGCGCTTCGACAGAACAATGATGGCCAGTCTGGCTGGCGTATGGGTCGCGCTGGCGGTCGGCGGTTGTGCGAACGTGGGACAGCAGGGCGCCCAGACAGGCGCGGCAGCGGGCGCGGCGCCTGCGTCCGGTGTGCCGGCGGCTAGCGCGCCTGCATCCGATGCGACGGCGGCTGTACCGCCCGGCATCAGCGCCGACCAGAGCGCGCTGCTCAAGAAATCGCCGCCGCTGGTGTATCGCGTCAAACGTGGCGACAGCCTGGCGCGCATCGCGCAGCATCATCATTGCAGCGTAAAGCAGTTGCAAACCTGGAATGGATTGAAGGCGTCCTCGCGCTTGAAGTTGGGCCAGGTCTTGCACGTCGCGTCGCCGGAAACGGTGCGGGCGGTGAACGCGGCCAATGCGGCAGCGAAAGCCGCGGCGGCATCCGCGTCGGTCGCGGCGCGGCAGGCGGCGGCGCCGGCAACCGCGTCGGGTACTACGCAGTCACCGTCGCAATCCGTGCAGGCCGCGCAATCGGTGCAATCGGTGCAGTCCGCGCAGTCGCCAGCGCTTAGTGCTGCCGAAGCACGCGAAGTGGCGCACCAAACGGCGCGGCACGCGAACGGCGTGGCGCTGGCGTGGCCGGCGGGCGGACGTGTGGTCGAAGGATTCCAGCCGGGCGAAACACGCGGCATCGAAATCGGTGGCAAGCCGGGCGATCCGGTACGCGCCGCGGCCGACGGCAAGGTGATGTATGCCGGCACGGGTCTGAACAGCTACGGCAGTCTGATCATCGTCCAGCACAACAAGGACTTTCTGACCGCCTATTCGCACAACCGCAAGTTGCTGGTCAAAACCGGCGATATCGTCGCGCAGGGACAGCAGATCGCGGAGATGGGCGACGAAAACAACTCGCGCGTTTCCGTGGGCTTCGAGTTGCGCCGCGACGGCAAACCGATCGATCCGATGCCGTACCTGCCGCAAGGACGCGGCTAGGCGCGCGGCTTCAATCCAGCCACAGCAGCGCCGCGGCGACGATCGCTTCCGGCGCATCTTCCTGCATCAGGTGGCCGGCTTCCGGCACTGCCTGAAAGCGCGCTTCCGGTATGGCCGCGGCCAGTTGCCGGCCGCGCGCCAGTGGAATCCACTGGTCTTCTTCGCCCCACAGGATCTGCACCGGACAGCGCAACTGCGGATAGCGCGCTTCGACCTCATCGGTGTAGCGCTGATCCATTTGCGCGATCTGCCGGTAGAACGCGGCCTGGCCGGTTGCGCCGAGCCATGGCTTTACATAGGGGGCGAGTTCGTCGTCCGGAATCTCGCGCGCTATCGCGCCGCGCACGTACGCTTTCACCACCGCTTCGTGGATATACGGCGGCAGTCCGGCGAACGCGTCGCCGTGTTCGCGCACATGCCGCACGAACGGCGATCCCCATGGCGCGACCGCCACCGGATCGATCAGCGTGAGGCTTCGATAGTCGCAGCCATCGATCAGATGCGCCCGCAATGAAGTTGCGCCGCCAAAATCATGTGCGATGACGTCCGGGCTTGTCAGTTGCCAATGCGCGAGCAATTCCGCCAGCAAAGCATTCTGCACGCCGAGCGAGACGTCCTGGTCATCGCGCTGTTCGGATTGCCCGTAGCCGAGCAGGTCGTAGTAATAGACCGTGCGCGTCTGGGCGAGGTGCGGAGCAATGCGATGCCACACATACGAAGAAAACGGTGTGCCGTGAACCAGCACCAGCGGCGGACCATTGCCGCTCACGTTGAAACGCACGGCTTGATCGCGGAAGGTATAGCTTTCGGGGAGCGGCCAGGTTTGCATAGCGATGAGCGTGGCGAGGAGGTCTGCCTACCTTAGCAAAGCTTCGTGAAGCATGCTGACCGGCTTTCCGTAGCTCGCGTTGAACATCTCCCGCAGAAGCTCACCTTTGTTTTATTCAGCAAAACCAGGCAAATTCAGCCAGGACTCGGTCGCGCAGTCGTTTCAATCGAAAACGGGTGGGGCCGGCAACACGCACTCTTACGAATCGTGCACGAATTGGCCTGAAATAAGGCCTCGTTGTGTTGGGCGTGTTCGAAAAGCCTGGTAATCGCTCGGCGACGCACGCATGCCGCGATCGAGCGGACAAGTCGCGATCGATCGAAACGCTTGCTTTCCACGGTGAGGAAATTCGGGAGCCGAGGCGGGCTTAACGCCAGGCGCCACACCCGCGATCATGCGGACAACAAATCGCCACCAACGCGCAAACGAAGCGCAACCAACGCGCAAACGAAGCGCGGCCCGAACTCGCACCGCGCGAGCACACGAAGCCGCGCACAACCGACTACTTCGATTCGATCCCGCGCAACAGCTGCGACACCTGCCCATGCTGATGCAGGATTGCCGGATCGGCCTGCAACAGCGGAAGATAACGCGGCAGAAAAGCATTGTTCGGCTGGTCGGGCGAGAAGAGTCCCGTTACCGCTTCGGCCGCAGCGGTGCGGTCAGTGGCGTCGGCTTCCTTATCGTCGAGAATTTCGTCGACGTTCGCAATGACCGTCGAGAGCGGCGCGAGCCAGCGGAATCCTGATCCGTTGATGAGCACCTGCAGAAAAGCCGCCGGCGTGACCGGGCCGAATTCCTTTTCATACACGGCACGCTCGTGGTCGAGAATGGCTTTGTGTAGCGCCAACAGTGGTCGGCGAATGTCCGAGAGGAATTGAGTGCATTGCGAGTCGTTCATGTGTGCTGCTCCTTCGGATAGTCAGTCAGACCGGACCATGCTAACAAAATCGCCCGCTATTGATTCAACAAGATTCACTGGTCGCATAAAGGCCGGCGGTTCAGGCCGATGTACGGATCGTCTCCCGACGATTAACAACAGCTTTCAGGCGCGCGATCACCATCCGCGAAAATGCTTTGAGCCGGCCACCGGTGTGCAGCCACGAAGCGAACTTTTTAAGTCGCGTCTACAATTCGCCGGTCAGAATCGGCGCGGTCGCGCCCGTGCATTTATCGCCGTTTTCGACGACCGGAAAAACGTTGCACGTATTAGTCCAGTCAGTCGAATAAACGCGACGAGTCCTTATGTTTTGGTTCGACGTCTCTGTCTAAACAGCCTGATTAAACAATAATCCCCACTCGGAGCCGCTCAATGACAACGCTGAATATCAATGGCCAGACGCACACCGTCGACGCGCCGCCCGACATGCCTCTTCTGTGGGTCCTGCGCGATATCGTCGGTCTGACCGGCACGAAGTTCGGTTGCGGCATCGCGCAATGCGGCGCGTGCACCGTGCACCTCGACGGCGTGGCAGTGCGCTCCTGCGTGTTGCCGGCAGCGGCCGTCGGCGATAAAAAGATTACGACGATCGAAGCGGTGGGCAGCACGCCGGCCGGTCAAAAGGTGCAGCAGGCCTGGCGTCAACTGGACGTGGTGCAATGCGGCTACTGTCAGTCGGGGCAGGTCATGTCGGCGGCGTCGCTGCTGGCTGGCAACCCCAATCCTACCGATGCGGACATCGACGCGGCCATGGCCGGCAATATCTGCCGCTGCGGAACCTACAACCGCATCCGCGCGGCAATCAAGCAAGCCGCCAAGGGGGCTTGATATGTCCCAAGGTTTGCTTGATTCACAGAACGGCGCGCAAGCGTTGAAGGCTGGTGCGCGCGCCGCAGGTGGCTTGTCACGCCGCAGCTTTCTGAAACTCGGCGTGACGGTCGGCGCGGCAGCGGGCGGCGGTCTGTTGCTCGGCTTCAGCATGCCGGCTGCCAGTCAGGATCAGAAGGCCGGCAAATCGGTGATCGGCGGCGACGGTGTCGAAGCGCCGCAAAGCGGCGTGTTCGCGCCGAACGCGTTCATTCAGATCGACACCGCGGGCAAGGTCACGCTCGTGATTCCGAAGGTCGAGATGGGCCAAGGCGTCTATACGTCGATTCCGATGCTGATCGCCGAAGAACTCGAAGTGCCGCTCGACGCGGTCACCATCGATCACGCGCCGCCGAACGAAAAGCTCTTCATGGACCCGCTGCTCGGCGGCCAGCTCACGGGCGGCTCGACCTCGATCCGCTATGCGTGGGAGCCGATGCGCAAAGCGGGCGCCACCGCGCGCACCATGCTGATCAGCGCGGCGGCGCAGCAATGGCAGGTCGATCCGGCAAGCTGCCATGCGCAGGCCGGACAGGTGATTCACGAGGCCAGCAAGCGCAGTGTCGGCTATGGTGAACTGGTGACCGCTGCCGCCGGTCTGCCCGCGCCGCAGAACGTCAAATTGAAGGACCCGAAGGACTTCAAGCTGATCGGCACGGCAGCCAAACGCCTCGATTCGCCGGAGAAAGTGGACGGCACCGCAATGTTCGGGCTGGACGTGCGCGTGCCCGACATGGTCTACGCGGCGATTGCGAACTGCCCGGTGTTCGGCGGCACGCTCGCGAGCGTCGACGACACCAACGCGAAGAAAATCCCCGGCGTGCGTCAGGTCATCAAGATCGACAACGCGGTCGCGGTGATCGGCGACCACACCTGGGCCGCCAAACGCGGCGTGCAGGCGCTCGTCATCAAGTGGAACGAAGGGGCGGGCGCGAACCTGTCGATGAAGCAGATCGTCGACGATCTCGCCAATGCCTCGCAGCGCAACGGCGCGGTGGCGCGCAAGGACGGCGACGTCGGCAATGCGTTCTCCAATGCGAAGACGCGCGTCGACGCCGTGTATCAGCAGCCGTTCCTCGCGCACGCCACCATGGAGCCGATCAACTGCACCGTGCACGTGCGCCCCGACGGTTGCGATGTCTGGCTCGGCTCGCAGGTGCCGACGCGCGTGGTGGATGCCGCCGCGGCGGTCACGGGTTTGCCCGCCGACAAGATCGTCGTGCACAACCATCTGATCGGCGGCGGCTTCGGCCGGCGGCTCGAGTTCGACATGGTCACGCAAGCGGTGAAGGTCGCGAAGCAAGTGTCGACGCCGGTGAAAGTGGTCTGGACGCGCGAAGAAGACATTCAGCACGACATGTACCGCCCGTATTACTACGACAAGATTTCGGCCGGCCTCGATGCGAATGGCAAACCGGTCGCGTGGCAGCACCGGATTGTCGGCTCCTCGATACTGGCGCGGTTCGCGCCGCCCGCGTTCAAGAACGGCATCGATCCGGACGCGGTCGAGGTCGCGTCGGACTTGCCGTACGACTTGCCCAACCAGTTGATCGACTACGTTCGCCAGGAGCCGCACGCGGTGCCCACCGCATTCTGGCGCGGCGTGGGACCGACGCGCGGCACCTTCGTGGTGGAGAGTTTCATCGACGAACTCGCGGCGCAGGCCAAGGTCGATCCCGTCAAATACCGTCAGGACCTGCTCGGCAAGACGCCGCGCGCGCTGAACGTGCTCAACGTCGCCACGCAAGCGGCGAACTGGGGCAGCGCGCTGCCGAAGGGCCAGGGGCGCGGCGTGTCGGTCATGCATGCGTTCGGCAGCTTCTTCGCGATCGTCGTCGATGTCGCGGTGGAGCAGGGCGAGGTGGCGGTCAAGCACGTGGTCTGCGCGGACGATTGCGGCATGGTGGTCAACCCGAACACGATCGAAGCGCAGGTGCAGGGCGGCATCATCTTCGGCATCACGGCGGCGCTCTACAGCGAGATCACGATCAAGGATGGCCGCGTCGAGCAGAACAACTTCACCGATTACCGGATGCTGCGGATCGATCAGACACCGCCTATCGAGGTGCATATCGTGAAGAGCAGCGAGGCGCCCGGCGGCATCGGCGAACCCGGGACCGCGGCACTCGCGCCCGCGCTGACCAACGCGATTTACGCGGCCACCGGCAAGCGGCTGCGGCAATTGCCGGTCGGCAGCCAACTGCAAACCGTCTGAGCGGAGCCCGACATGAAAAACACTCTGAAGGGTTTCGGCGCGGCGTTGTGCGTGACGCTGCCGTTGTTCGCGCAGACTCCGGCGCGAGCGGCGGATCAGGCGTTGGTGCAACGCGGCGCTTATCTGGCGAAGGTCGGCGATTGCGTCGCCTGTCATACGGCGCCCAAGGGCAAGCCGTTCGCGGGCGGCCTGCCGATGACTACGCCGATGGGCCAGATCTACACCACCAACATCACGCCGGACCCGCAGACCGGCATTGGCGGCTATACAGAAGAGGACTTTGCGCGGGCGATGCGTGAAGGCGTCGCGAAAGACGGCCACAACCTCTATCCGGCGATGCCGTATCCGTCGTACGCCAAGGTCAACGACGACGACATGAAAGCGCTGTACGCGTATTTCATGAGCGGCGTGGCGCCGGTGCAGCAGGCGAATCGCGAGCCGGACATCAAGTGGCCGTTGAACATGCGCTGGCCGTTGAAGTTCTGGAACATGGTGTTCCTCGATAAAGGCGTCTATCAGGACAAGCCGGGCAAGGACGTGGCGTGGAATCGCGGCGCGTATCTGATTCAGGGGCTCGGGCACTGCGGATCGTGCCATACGCCGCGTGGCATCGCGTTCCAGGAAAAAGCGCTCGATGAAAACGGCAGCGCGTTCCTGACCGGCGGCGTGCTCGACGGCTGGTTCGCGGCGAACCTCACCGGCGAGCAGAACGTCGGTCTGGGCCGCTGGAACGATCAGGACTTGCAGGCGTTTCTGAAGACCGGCGCGAATCGCCATGCGTCGGCATTCGGTTCGATGACCAGCGTGATCAACAACAGCACGCAGGGCATGAACGATACGGACATCGCCGCTATGTCGACGTATCTGAAGTCACTGCCGCCGGCAGGGGGCAGCGGCGCGCCGCCTTACAAGTACGATCCGCAGGCGACGAAAGTGTCGCTGAACCGTCCCGCCAACGATGCCGGCGCGCGCGTTTATACGGCGTATTGCATGCACTGCCACGGTGTCGATGGACGCGGCTTCGCGCCGATGCTCGCGCCCTTGTCCGGCAATCCAAACGTGCTGGAGAAGGATCCGTCGTCGCTGATCAACGTGACGCTGAACGGCACCGAGGACCTGGTGATCGGCGGCATTCCCGCGCCGTATCCGATGCCGAAGTACGCGCCGGTGCTAAACGACCAGCAGATTGCCGATGTGCTCACCTTCGTGCGGGCCGGATGGAACAACGGCGCGCCGGCGGTGACGGCGGACGACGTGGCGAAGTTGCGCAAGTCGACGCACGCGGCCCGCTAGTTCTGCGAGGCTGGCAATAAAAAACGGCAACCGCTTCACACGGTTGCCGTTTTTTCATTCATGCGCTGGAGCGCGCGGCATCAACGATGTTGCCCTACCTTCTGCCGTTTCTCCAGCACCCGCGCATACCACGTCAGCGGGAAGCACATCGCGAAGTAAATCATCGCGACCATGCCGTAGATCGGGAACGGGCGGAAGGCGGCGTTGGTGATCATGGTGCCGGTCTTGGTCAATTCGGTGAAGCCGATGATCGACGCGAGCGCCGTGCTTTTCACCACCTGCACGAGAAAACCGACCGTCGGCGCCACCGCGATTTTGCGCGCCTGCGGCCACACGATGTAACGCAACTGCTGGCCGAACGTCATGCCGAGGCTCGCGCCCGCAGACCACTGGCCGCGCGGCACGGCTTCCACACAGCCGCGCCAGATATCGACCAGGTACGCACTCGTGTAGAGCGTCAACGTGACGGTGGCGGCGACCCACGGCGACACATCGACGCCGAGCAGCGGCAAGCCGAAAAACGCCAGAAATAGTTGCATCAGCAGTGGCGTGCCCTGAAACACCTCCACATAGACCACGACGATACGCCGCAGCCAGGCGATCGGCGACACGCGCATCGCGAGCAGAATCAGCCCGACGATACCGCCGCCGATAAACGCGATCAACGACAGCAGCACCGTCCAGCGCGCGGCGAGCAACAGATTGCGGGCAATGTCCCACAGCGTGAATTCGACCATGATCAACGCTCCGTGGGCAGAGTGCGGGCGCCGCGCCACATCAGGCGGTTGCGCCAGTTACGCGGCGCGCTCTCGTTGCCGCGCGCCACACGGCCCGCGAACAGACCGCGGCCGAGCCGGTTGAGGATTTGCCGCAGCGCGATCGACAGCACCAGATACGTCGCGGTGATGATCAGGTAGCTCTCGAACGAGCGGAAGTTGCGCGACTGGATGAAGTTGGCCGCGTAGGTAAGATCGGGCACGGAGATCTGCGAGACCACCGCTGAGCCGAGCATGACGATCAGCACCTGGCTCAGCAGCGCGGGAAACACATTGGCGATAGCCTGCGGCAGCACGATGAAGCGAAACACTTGCCGCCCGTGCAGACCGAGCGCCTGCGCCGCCTGCACCTGGCCACGCGAAATCGAGTCGATGCCGGCGCGCACGATCTCGATGGCGTAAGCGCCGAGATTGACGGTCATGGCGAGAATCGCGGCCTGCACTTCATCGATATGAATGCCGAGGCTCGGCAAGCCGAAGAACACGAAGAACAACTGCACGATGAACGGCGTGTTGCGGATCAGCTCCACGTAACTCGCCACCGCCCAGCGCGCCCATTTCGGCCCGGCCACCGCCACGCTCGCACCGGCAATGCCGACGATCCCACCGAGCACCGTGGAGACCGCCGTCAGCCCCAAGGTCACGGCGACGCCGCGCGCGAGCATCCCCGCATAAAGGCCGAAGCCGCTGAAGTCGAACGCATAGGTCATGGCGTGGCGCTCATCGTGAGGTCAAACTCCGGCGCGGATCACGCTTCGCGGTCCGCGCAAAAAAGGTTCAGAGGTCGGCCGGCAGCGGCGCACGCAGCCACTTCTGCGAAATCGCGTTCATGGTGCCGTCCTTGCGGGCCTTGGCAATCGTTTCGTCGACCTTCTGCTTCAGACGCGGCTCGTTCTTGTTCAAACCGACGTGATCGGGCGAGCTGAACAGCGAGAATTTCTGCTCGGGATCGTTAGCGGGATGACGCGCGAGAATCGTGGCGCCGACGTCGTTGCCGACTACCATCAACTGTACCTGACCAGAAAGAAACGCCGAAATTGCGCCGTTAGGATCGTCGAATCTTTTGATGTTCGCCGTGGGCGGTGCGATCTTGGTCACGCTCAGGTCTTCCAGCGTGCCGCGCGCGACTGAAATCGACTTGCCGGCGAGATCGGCGGCGTTCTTCACGGGCAGGGCCTTCGGGCCGAACACGGCGAGATAGTACGGCGCGTACGGCTGCGAGAAGTCGATCACCTTTTCGCGTTCCGGCGTCTGGCCGACTGACAGCAGCATGTCCGTCTTGTGGTCGGCGAGATAGGCCATGCGGTTGTCGCCCGTCACCTGCACGAGTTCGACCTTGGCGTTGAGCGCCTTGCCGATCAGGTTGGCGACGTCGATGTCGTAGCCCATCGGCTTCATGTCCGGACCGATCGAGCCGAACGGCGGATAGTCCTCGAACACGCCGATGCGCACCGTGCCGGACTTGGCGATATTGTCGAGCGCGTCCGCATGCGCGGCCGACGGCAACGCGCACAGCGCGCCGAGAGCGGTGAAGGCCAGCGTCGCGGCGAGCGTGGCGAACACGCGGCGGGTGCGGGTTGGGGTAGCGGAGCGGTGGTTCATGGTCTGTCCTCTGTCGAAAATGTCGGTGTTGGAATGGGTTCTAGTGGCGAGCGGCTCAATGCGCGGCGCGCGCGGCAATCAGTTTGCAAGCGTGCGGCGGCAATTCCGCGAGCACCGGCATGCCGAGCGCAAGCCCCGGCGTTTCGCGCGGCGTGGTGGCGGCGGTCAACGTGAAGCCGGCGCAATCGATGGTCGCTTCGAGCGACGCGCCCACGTCGCGGATAAACGTCACGGTGCCTAGCAGCCGGTTCGGGCCCGCCGCGTCGGACGCCGCTTTCACGCACACGTCTTCCGGCCGGATCAGCAGGCGGATATCGCTGCTCGACTCCGGCACGCGTGCCGGCTGCACGACGCTGATGCGCCGGCCGCCCGGCAGGCTCACGCCGCCCGCGCCGTCGTAGGTGACCGGCAGGATATTGCCGAGGCCGATAAAGTCGGCGACGAACTCGCTGACCGGATCGCGATAGATATCGAGCGGCTTGCCGACCTGCGCGATGCGGCCTTTCTCCATCACGACGATTTCGTCGGCCATCGTCATCGCTTCGCGCTGGTCGTGCGTGACCATGATCGTCGTGATGCCGAGGCGCTGCTGCAGCAGGCGGATTTCCACTTGCATTGCCTCGCGCAGCTTGGCGTCGAGCGCGGAGAGCGGTTCGTCGAGCAGCAGCAGTTTCGGTTGCGACGCGATCGCGCGCGCAATCGCCACGCGCTGGCGCTGGCCGCCGGAGAGTTGCGTGACCGGGCGGTTCGCCATGTGCGGCAACTGGATCAGTTCGAGCAATTCGGCCACGCGGTGCGTCTGCTGGTCCTTCGCGGTGTTGCGCAACTTCAGCGGATACGCGATGTTCTGCGCGACCGTCATGTGCGGAAACAGCGCGAGCGACTGAAACACCATGCCGAAGTCGCGCTGATTGGCCGGCAGACGCGTGATGTCGCGCCCGGCAAAATGGATGCTGCCCGAGGTCGGCGTTTCCAGCCCGGCGATCATGCGCAGCAGCGTGGTCTTGCCGCAGCCGGACGGGCCGAGGAAGCACACCAGCTTGCCGTCGGGCACGCTCAGATCGACGTTGTCCACGGCATGCGCCGCGCCGAAACGCCGGGTCACGGCCTGCAACGTTAAATGGGTCATCGGATGCTCCAGCAATTGGGCGTCATGAGCGCGGGATCACAAGGCGACGCCTTCGTCGCCGATCAGCTTTTCGAGCAGCCAGATCAGCGCGAAATCGATCGCGACGATGAACACGGCGAAACAGAACACGGTCGGATCGAGCGACGACACCGTGCGGCTGTAGAGCCACACCGGCAGCGTCATCGTATCGATGCCGTAGAGGAAGAACGTGACCGTGAATTCGTTGAACGAGATGATGAACGCGAACAGCATGCCGGCGAGAATGCCGGGGCGCATCAGCGGCAGGATCACGTCGACGAGCGCACGGCCGGGACTCGCCCCCATCACGCAGGCGGCCTCTTCGAATTCCGGGCCGATCGAGGCGACCGAGGCCGCGCAATTCTTCACGGTGAACGGCAGCGCCAGAATCACGTGCGCGATGATCAGGCGGAACACGCCGAGTTCGACCGGCAGCACGTTGAACACCAGCAGCAGCGACAGGCCGAGCATCACGAGCGGATAGACGAGCGGCAACGCGACCAGTTGCTCGACCGCGGGCTTGCCGCGAAAGCGGTAGCGGCTCAGCGCGTAAGCGGCGGGCACCGAGACCAGCGTGGCGATCACCATGGTCGATAGCGCGACGATCAGGCTCGTGCGCAATGCGTCGCCCATCGAGAGCGTGTCGCTCGCGTCCGGCGACACGAAGCTGTGCCACGCGGCGTGATACCAGTGCAGGCCATAGGCGTGCGGCGGGAATTCGAGCGTGTCGGCCGCGCTGAACGACATGGTGATCATCGTGAGGATCGGCAGCGCGGCGAGGAACAGAACGATCGCCGCGAGCAGGGCGGTGGCCTTGCCGAGCTGGCCGGGCATGACGGCCGCGAGCCGTGGTGAGCGCGGCGAGCCCGGCATGCGCGAGGGAGCGGTTTGAACGGGCGTGCTCATGCGTGCGGCTCCTCGGCAAGTTTTTGCGTGCGGCGCACGAGGCGCTGCGACAGCGCCATCACCGTCAACGTGGCGATCATCAAAACGACACCCGACGCGGAGGCCGCCGGCCAGTTCAGCAAAGGCGCGACCTGATCGTGGACCAGCACGGCGAGCATCGGCACACGGCGTCCGCCGAGCAGCAGCGGCACGGCAAACGCGCTCGCGTTGTACGCGAACACGAGCAGCGCGCCGGACACGAGGCCGGGCATCGCCAAAGGCAACAGCACGTGACGCAGCGTTTGCCAGCGTGTCGCACCGAGCGTGGCGGCGGCTTCTTCGTAGGAACTCGAGACCGCGCGCATCGCGCTCGAAAGAGGCAGCACGGCGAGCGGAAACGCCGTCTGGATCAGCCCCAGCAGCACGCCGTTTTCGCGGTACAGCCACATCAACGGACGTTGCACGAGGCCGCTGCCAAGCAGCGCGTGATTGAGCAGACCGGCCGGCCCGAGAATGATCAGCCAGCCATAGCCTTGCAGCAGCAGATTGACGAGCAGCGGCAGCAGCACGCCGGCCAGCAGAAGCCGCCGCGCGATCCGCGACTTCGTGCGCGCCATCGCCAGTGCGACCGGAATCGCCAGCAGCACAGCGCAGATCATGCTTTGGAACGCGAGCTTCAAGGTGAGCCACAACGACTTCATGAAGTAGCCGTCGAGCAGGTCCGCGTAGTTTTGCAGCGTGAAGCCGTGCCACTCGTTGCCTTGCGTGCCGAAGCTCATGCGCAGCACGACCAGCGCCGCCGCGCCGAGGATGGCGAGAAACAGCAGGATCGGCGCGAGCAGCAGCCACGGCCGCGCCTTTGCCATCGCGGTGGCGGCAGGCGTGTCCGGTCCGAGACCGGACGCACCGGACGCCGCGTCCGGCGCCGGCCCGGACGAAGCAACACGTCGCGAGAAGCGCGCGAGCATCGTCGTCATGCCGCGAAGATTTCGGTGTAACGCTTGATCCACGCCGGCTGCACCACGGCAAGCGCCTTGTCGTCATGCAGCACGGCTTTCTCGGCGATCTGCTGCGGGCTCGGCACGAACGCGCGGCTTTCGGCGGGAATCACCGCTTTCGAATTCACCGGGCCGTTCAGCACGTCGGCGGCCATGCGGCCCTGCACGCCGGCGTCGAGCGAATGGTTGATGAAGGCGTGGATCAGATCGCTGTCGCCCGGATGCGATTTCGGGATCACGGTGAACATCAGCTGAGTGGCGAAGCCTTCTTTCATGCCGTAGGTCACGCCCATCTTGTACTCGGGCTTGCGGATCTGGTCGGGGAAGAACGCCGGCGAATAGATGCCGCCGATATCCAGCGAGCCGGTACGGAACAGATCCGCCACCTGGTTCGGGTTCTCGCCGAGCGTCATCACGCGATCTTTCAGCTGCATCAGTTTCTTGAAGCCCGGCTCGATGTTCTGCTGCGAGCCGCCGTTCATCTTCGCGGCGATGATCGCGAGGTCGACCGCTTCTGCCCACTCGGGCGGCGGCAGGAACAGGCGTCCGGCGTATTTGGGATCCCACAAGGCTTCGTATGATGCGGGCGCGGTCTTGACCGTCGACGTGTTGTAGATCAAGCCGTCCGACCACAGCAGATAGCCGACGCCGAAGCCGTTCGCGCCCGTGCGGTACTGCGGCGCGACGTCTTTCAGATTCGGCAGTTTGTCCAGATCGGGCTTCATCAGTAGACCTGCGTCGCCGAGACCGGCGGCGCCGACGCCAGCCAGGGTGATGACGTCGTAGGTCGGGCGATCGCCCGCGGCCTTGACCTTCGCGACCATGCCGGAGGTGCCGTCGGCGCGGTCGGCGATGACTTTGCGCCGGTTTTCGCGGTGAAGGTGGCGGCGATATTGCGCAGCGCGGCCGCGCCAGTGTCGTCCGACCAGGTCAACAGGCGCAAGGTCTTGCCGCTGAAGTTGTGTTCCTGCGCGCGCAAATTGATGAACGGCATCGGCAAGGTGGATGCCGCGAGTGCGGCGCCGAGTGTCTTGATGGCCTGCCTTCTACCCCGTTTGATCTCTTGCATGGCGGTCTCCTGTGTTGAACGCCTTGTTGCCTGATGATGTCGCTGTGATTGCCGCCGTCGCCTCGCTAATTGGCGTTTTCTGCCTGCGCTGCGTGTGGAAGCACTCTAGGTTTGCCAAAATCCCTCAACAAACGAAATATGCGCATGGGCGGCATGACATAAGCTCATGCGGCGGCCGTCGCGCGATTGCGCTGGCGCATGCCCGTCAGACGGCTGGAGCGCCGAGGCAGTGGCGAATGCGGGTTAACGTCCATGTTTCGCCGACGCTGTGCGCCCTCGCGGAGGTATGAGGAAAGCTCGGTTCTGGTGCGATTGTGGCCGCGCTTTGCCCTGTGCCGGTGCATTGCGGCTTGCCGGGCCGCGAGGTTTGGCGGCGGCATGAGCCGAATGCATGAGGCCACGCTGCACGCCTGTCGTGCGGAAATTTGTGATCGCGTATCCTGTAGGCCCGGAGTGGCATTCCGGCGGCCTGCGACGAGCCGCGCTGCCACGCCCACGCAATGACTTTTCCTGATCGTACTGGACACTCACGATGCGACGCCTACCGCCGCTCAACGCGCTGCAGATTTTCGAAACCGTGGCGCGGCATCGCAGTTTCACGCGTGCCGCCGATCATTTATGCCTGACGCAGGGCGCGGTCAGCCGGCAAATCATCGCGCTCGAGGATTACTACAAGTTTCCGCTCTTCAAGCGCCATGCGAAAGGCCTGACGCTCACCGCCGAAGGGGAATTGTTGCTGCCTGCCGTGAAGGAGAGCTTCGCGCGCATCGAGGAAATTTCGCTGCGCCTCACACGGCAGCGCACCGATCTCGCGTTGAAAGTACCGACCTGCGTGATGCGCTGGATGTTGCCGAAGATCATGCGCTTTCAGGCCGAGTATCCCGAACTGCACGTGCAGATCACGACCACGTGGCAGCACGACGTCGATTTCCAGCTCGAACCGTTCGACGCGGCGATCATCTACGGTTCGTCGCCGGGGGCGGGCGTGCAGGCGGTGCCGTTGTTCGAGGAGCGTCTGACGCCCGTGTGCGCGCCCGACCTTTTGAAGGACAAGCCGCTTGCCGAAGTGGCCGACCTCGCGCGTCATACGCTGCTGCACCCCACGCGCGATCATCGCGACTGGAAGATGTGGCTCGCCAAGGTGACCGAGATCGATGCCGCGAACGCTGCGGCGATCGACGCCGAGCACGGGCCGAGTTTCGATACGCTGGATATGGCGACCAATGCCGCGCTACAGGGCTTCGGTGTCGCGATCAGCGACCTCGCGCTGATCGACGAGGACGTGGCGGCCAAACGTCTCGTGCGGCCGTTCGATACGGTGCTCAAGACCGGTTGGCGCTATTACTTCGTTTATCCGGACTCAGTCGCGCATCAGCAGAAGCTGAATCTGTTCCGCGACTGGATCGCGGCGCATTGGGAAGAGTAGGCGCGCCGTCTGGGCGGCGTGGGGCCGCCAGCCCGCGGCCCCTCTTTAACGGTCAGGCCCGCTGGCTCAAGGCGCGAACGACAGAAACAGATACGCCGCGAACAGCGACAGATGCACGGCGCCCTGAAGAATCGTCGTGCGGCCGGAGCTGAGCGTGAGCGTGCCGACGATCAGCGTAAGGACGAGCAGCACCGTTTCCTTGCCGTCGATGCCCAACACCAGCGGCTGATGCGTATACAAAAACACCGCGGCGACGGTCGGAATGGTCAGCCCGATACTGGCCAGCGCCGAGCCGAGCGCGAGATTCAGGCTGTTCTGCAAGCGGTCGGCGCGCGCCGCGCGCACCGCGGCCAGCCCTTCAGGCAACAGCACGAGCGCGGCAATGACAATGCCGACCACCGCCGGCGGCGCACCCGCATTCTTGACCGCGGTCTCGACCACCGGCGAGAGCACCTTCGCAAGCAACACCACCGCGACGAGGCACACCAGCAGCAAACCGCCGGCCGCCAGCGCCTGGCCGGCGCTCGGCGGCGCGGCGTGGACGTCCTCGTCCGGCGTGCCGGCCAGGAAGTAATCGCGATGGCGAACGGTTTGCACGAACACGAACACGCCGTACAGCACCAGCGACGACACCCCCGCAAACGCTAGTTGTGAAGACGACAGGATCGGTCCGACGCTGGTGGTCGTGTAGTTCGGCATGACCAGCGTCAGCACGGAGAGCGACGCGAGCACGGCCAGCGCGGCAGCGGCGCCGCGGCTCTGGAAATCCTGCTCGCGATGGCGAATGCCGCCCACCAGCAGGCAAATGCCGACAATGCCGTTGCAAACGATCATCACCGCGGCGAAAACCGTGTCGCGCGCGAGGCCGGCTTTTTCCGGACCGGACGTAAGCATGACCGAGACGATTAGCGCGACCTCGATCACGGTGACGGCGACCGCCAGCACCAACGTGCCGAACGGTTCACCCACGCGATGCGCGACCACTTCCGCATGATGCACGGCGGTGAAGACCGCCGCGCACAGCGCGACGCCGACCAGCACGAGGAGCAGCCCGCTGTCCGGCATGGCATACCCGATACCGAGCACGATCCACGCAACGAACGGCACGGCAATGGTCCAGCGGGGCAGAACGATCGCGGGCGTGGTCATTCGGGCTTCCCTTTAATGCTTGTCGTGAATGGCCCGGCGGGACGCGGATGGCTTCCGCCTTGGCTCGAAGCGAGCGCGCATGTTCATGTATTTTCTAAACAACGCGTTCTAACGCTTTAAATTATAAAGGATAGTGTTCGTGTGCGAGGCTATGTCGATTCTCAGGGGACACATGACGACGGCGGGCGTCCGGCATGCTGTAGCGCAAACGGCGACTGCTGGAGAAAGGGCTCGGGTCACGCAGAATTGCGCGGATCACGCGTGGCGGGCGTGGCTGGTGCGTGGCTGGTTCGTCGTTAATGCGCGGCGGCGATGGCGACCGGTATGCATTGAATTCCGCTGACTGAATGCGGGATGCAGGCGAATCTTGGTGTGCCGAGCATACTACGGGTGCGCGGCGCCCGGCGAAACTGCTCGAAACCGCTCCGGTAACGCCAATGCCCTGCGAGGAGGCATTGGCGTCCGGCTATATTGCTACAGCAGGGTTCACTCGATTACTGGCCGACCGGACGAATCGTCAGCGCGTTCTTGACCGACGTCACGCCTGCCACGCCTTGTGCCGCCTGGGTGGCCAGATCGACTTGCGGTTGTTCGGGCACGGAGCCGGCCAGCGTCACTGCGCCGCCACGTGCGCGCACGGTGATGTTCGCCACGCTCAGGCCTTTCGTCTTCGACAGGGCCGAGCGGACCTTGCGTCCCAAAGCGCGGTCGGTCGCCTTGGTCTGCTTGGCCGTCGGCGCTGACGCTGCCGGGGCTGCATCGCTGCTCTGTGCATATGCGTTGAGGGACGCGAGAACGATCAGCGCGCCGCCGATCATCTTGATTGCCGGGAATGCTTTCATTCAACTCTCTCCTATTGTCATGGGTACAACCGCCCCCGAATGAGGCAGTGCGCTACACCAGCGGGTACATCGGGATCAAAACTGAATGGAACGGTGCTGCGGATCGTGCGAATGCTTTCAGTCTGTAT
Organism: Paraburkholderia sp. BL18I3N2; assembly: GCF_003001875.1. Lineage (NCBI taxonomy): Bacteria > Pseudomonadati > Pseudomonadota > Betaproteobacteria > Burkholderiales > Burkholderiaceae > Paraburkholderia > Paraburkholderia sp. BL18I3N2. The sequence continues at coordinate 39,045 of NZ_PVNC01000010.1, read as the reverse complement.
GTTGATTCGGGCGGGCCGAAACACACGCTAGCCGGCAAAGGCTGTGCTGCAGGCCGGAAACACACGATACTCCAATTAGTGCCATGGTGACGGCCGCGCAGCGCAGAAGTGAGGTTTTGGTACAACGAATGGGCCGATGAAAACTGGCCGATGGCGTTCAATCGCTGGAACCGATACGCGCATCACACCGTTCACGGCTCGCGCGACGGCACGCTTGCACGCCTTTTCATGCCGTTCGCATTTTCTCTTAAGCCCTACACCATGCGCTTTAAAAATAAGGCCTGACGCATGCGGAAACATCAACTCCCTATCCTGCCATTGCTTCGTGACGATTTGCCTCTCGATACTGTCGAACTCGCGCGCTTCATGATCGGCAAATACCTCGTGCACGATTTGCCCGAAGGCCGCATGAGCGGACGCATCGTCGAGACCGAGGCGTATCCGCTCGGCGATTCGACCAGCCATGCATTCATGGGCCGCCGGCCGTATAACGGTTCGATGTTTCTCGCGCCGGGTCACGCGTATGTGCGCCTGACCTATGGGCTGTCGTACATGCTCAATATGTCCGCCGAAGCCGAGGAAGTCGGCGCCGGCATTCTGTTGCGCGCGATCGAACCGCTCGAAGGCCTGCCGTTGATCGAAGCGCGGCGCCCCGGCGTGCCGTTGCGCGACCTCGCGCGCGGGCCTGGCCGGCTCACGATGGCGTTCGGCGTCGGACCGTCGTTCGACGGCTGGGATCTGTGCTCGGGGCAGGGCTTGTGGATCGGCGTCATCGAGCGGGGCGAGGTGCCGGTTGGTGTGACAACGCGCATTGGCTTGTCGCGCGAAATGCATCAGCCGCTGAGGTTCTTCGAGCCCGGCAGCGCGTTTGTCAGCGGACCGCGCAAGCTCCTGGTAACGCCCCAGCCCAGTGCGCCCAAGCGGGTGTAAATTTGCCCGGCATCGTGCGTCTGACGGTAGAACACGCTCAGATCAGACGTATTTCTGAAACTTCAGACACAAAGGGTTACGTTCCCGACAATTATTACGCCAAAGATGCTATTTGAATGCGACCGTGCGGTAATTTTCAGCCCATTCTTGCGATTCCAACAATTATCTATCTCTTAATCAAGGGTTTTCCCTTGGCGATGTGATGACTAGACTGAATTCACTCGCTTCTCACATGGTGTGGCAAGCGTCGCAAATAAAACCAGGTCTGGAGGTAAATCATCATGAAATCGCTCATCAAGGCAGTTGCCATTGCAGCCGTTCTCGCCGCTCCGATCGCTTCGTTCGCTCAGTCGAGCCAGCAACCCGTGACCCGCGCGGATGTTCGCGCCGATCTGATCCGGGTTGAACAGGCGGGCTACAACCCGGGCGCGTCGAACGATCCGACTTATCCATCGGACATCCAGGCTGCTGAACGGCGCGTCCAGGCGCAAAACCCGGCCGTCGCGCAGACGCAGGAGCCGGTTGCCGATACCAGCGGTTACGGTGGCGCGGTGAGTGGTTCGTCGCAAGCCGGCGGCGTGGTTCAGCCGACGTCGGGCTCGAAGTCGGTCTACTTCGGTAATTAAGTGAGGTAGCCGGGCAAGCGGATTCGGCGCTCAGCGGCCGGCTAGCCCGGTCGGGCGCCGAACGACACGGAACCGCGCGGATTGATCGAACTGCCCTTAAGGTGCGTTTCGCTGCCCGGAAATCGAAATTGAAACCGCAGCACGCAGTCTGAAGTTGAGAACACCGTGCGCGTCCCGTCATGACGCGCACGGGTTGCAAACGTTGAATGGGTTAAGCACGCCACGCGCCAGCAGCGCTGCGAGCGCCACAAGACCGCCGTGCCGCGCGAGCGGCGCGCACCAATCAAGGAACCTCCGCTGCCGCAAGGTAGCTTCGCCCAACCGTTTGACCGATTGGGCTTTTTTTGCGTGCCCGGTTACGCGGCGTGCGCCGCGCGTCAGGGCCGCTCGCCGTGAATATAAAACTCGAGTTGCTGAATGGTGAACTGCTGTTCGGCGATGATGTTCTTCACCAGATCGCCGATCGATACCATGCCGACCAGCCGGTCATTCTCGATCACCGGCAAGTGGCGCATGCGCCGCTCCGTCATGAGGGCCATGCAGTCGTCGGTGGTCTGGTCGGGACGCACGAAGCGCACCGCCTTGCTCATGATGTCGCGCACCGGCGTGGCCTTCGACGAACGGTCCATCAGCACGACCTTGCGCGCGTAGTCGCGCTCCGTGACGATACCGGCGATGCTGTCGCCGTCTGTCACGACCAGCGCGCCGATGCCTTTTTCGGCCATCAGCTTGATCGCCTCATAGACTGAGTCGTCGGCCCCGACAGTAAAAACGGTGGTGTTGTTCGGTTTCGTTTTAAGAAGCTGTGCAACGCTTGTCATGGAGCGGCTCCGTTTCGCAGTGCAGCACGCCGGCGCGGCGCGCTGTCGTGAGGGACAGGCGATTCCAGTATAGGCGTGACGCGGCACTGAGGTACTTCGGGAATACCTGTGGCGCGCCGGACGTTTGACTCGGGTAGTGCGGCGCCGCGACAGCGGTTCCGTGCCGCATGCAAGGGCATACGGGTGCGGGACGCCGATTAGCGGTAAACTCCCAGTCCGTACCTTATTCCCGGTTTGATCGGGTTCATGTCAGCACCATTGTCTAACGCCATGCTCACGTCTCACGATCCGTCGCCCGCAGTAGACGGCGCAACCAACGGCGAATGCGTCATTCTCGACGCCACCGCCACGCTTCCCACGCGCTACGGCACGTTCACTTCCTACGTGTTCCGCGTATGCGAAAGCGGCGCCGAACATCTGGCGCTCGTGATGGGCGACGTCGCCAACCAGTCGTCCGTGCTGACGCGCCTGCATTCCGAATGCCTCACCGGCGACGTGCTCGGCTCGTACCGCTGCGACTGCGGCGAGCAACTCGACCTCGCGCTGCGCTATATCGCGGCGGAAGGCTGCGGCGTTCTGCTGTATCTGCGTGGCCACGAAGGGCGCGGCATCGGCCTGTCGAACAAGATTCGCGCGTATGCGCTGCAGGAGCAGGGGCGCGACACCGTCGAGGCCAATCTCGATCTCGGCTTGCCGGACGACTCGCGCGAATACGATTCGGCCGCCGGCATTCTGCGCACGCTGAAGGTCACGTCGGTGCGTCTGATGAGCAACAATCCGGAGAAGTTCGACACGCTGTCCAAGCACGGCATTCCGGTGTGCGAGCGGGTCGCGCTGGCGATTCCGATGCGCGAGGAAAACGAGCGCTATATCCGCACCAAGCAGGTGAAGTTCGGCCACTACTTCGACGAGAACGAATGAGCCACGCGCACGCACCGGCCGCCGTGTGTGCATGGCGGCCGGTGCTGTAGCGGCGGATTCGTCGATATCTTGCGCCCGGCATGCCGGGCGTTTTGCTTTGTGCCTTCGGTGGATCCAAGCGCGGCCGGTCAGAACAGGCTGAAGTCGTCGTTGCTGTCGGGGATGGCGTTGAGCACGTCCCGCAGCGCGCGCCAGCCTAGCCATCCCGCAAGACTCGCCGATATCGCCAGCCAGCGGTACGCGCGCGTGCTCGTGCTCGCGCGCGTCGACTGCTTCCGATGTTGGGATTCGACCTTGCCAGCGTCGACCGATGCGCGCAGCAAAGGGCAGGTATGCATCCGGTCTCTCCTGTCTATCGAGCGGTGCCGGTGGCAGTCGCCGCAGCCGCGGCCACGCGGGGCACAATCGCCGCGAATACTTCCGCTAGCGTCGTCGCGCCGAAACGCCGTTCGCTAATGTCCGCTTCGACATCGATACGGCCCGCGTTGTGTGCGTCGTAGAGATCGGTGATCAAACGCGCATGGTGCTCGCCGAGCCCCGCGCCTTGCAGCACCGCAGCCCATTCGCCGCGTGGCACCTCGTGTGCCACGACGGCACGGCCCGCCAGTTCGCTGATCGTGCGCGCCACGTCCAATGCGCTGACACGCTCGTCGCTTTCTATGCTCACCACACGCGGCGAGGCCGGCTGCGCGCCATCGTCGAGCAGCAACTCGGCGGCGAGCACGCCCACGTCGTGCGCGGCGACAGTCGGAAAGCGCTTGCTCAACGGATGATGCAAACTCGGCAACGCGCCGCTCGCGAGCGCGACCGGCAGCACGCGCGCCCAGTTGTGCATATGTTCGGCGGCGCGCAGAAACGTCAACTGCGAATCGACTGTTCGCAGTCGCGTTTCAAGCTCGTGAAACAGCGTCGTGATGCCCGTGCCGGCCGCATGTTCCGCGCCGTAGTCGGAGAGCGCGAGGATGCGCGGCGGCGGATCGGCACGCAGCGCGGCGACGCTCACGTCGATCATACGGCGCATTGGCTGCGCGGGATCGGCGTGCCCATTCGGCAACGGACACAGCAGTTGCACCGCATGCGCGCCTTCGATGGCGCGCGCCACCGCCGCGGCGTCGAGCAGATCGGCGACGACGATCTCGCAGCCGAGCCCGGCGAGGTATTCGCCCTGTTGCTTCTCACGCACGACCGCGCGCACATTGCGGCCCGCCCGGCGCAATGCCGCCGCGCTTACTTTGCCGACATTGCCGGCAGCTCCAAAAATCACGAACACGTTGCGCTCCCTGGTTGACTTGGTACGACCTCATCATAGGGACGCAGCGGCGCGAAAACGCGCGGGCAAGGATCGCGCCGCGCAGATTCGGATGACGGTTTCACTTGCCGAGTCGCAGCAGAAACGTTGAATCACGTAGAGTCGAGCGAAGCCGCGCAAAACGCCGCACAATGCAGACTCACTCGCCGTCATCCACGAGGGAAGCAATGAATGCAGTAACACCCATACCGGCCGGGCTACCGAAACCGCAACCGTTGCCGCATAGCGGTTCCCGCCTCACGTTGCGCTCGAGCGGATTGCTCGGCTGGCAGGGCTTCGGCGCGGAACTGGTCAACGTGTCGGCCGGGCTGCACCGTATTCCCGCGTTCAAGTATCACCGGGTGGGCGTGCATGTCGGCGCGCCGGTCCGGGCGCGCTGCCTGTGCAACGAGCGGCGCCACTCGCGAATCCAGGCGCATGGCGACGCCGACGTGATTCCCGCGGGACTCGACGGGCAGTGGAGCGACGAGGCCGCCTGCACGATTTTCAGCGTGTGGATCAGCGAGGCGTTCGCGCAGCGGACCGTCGAGCAACTGTCGTTGAAATCGGGCGATGCGCAATTGCGTCCGCAATTCCAGATGCGCGATCCGCGCTTCCAGCATCTCGCCTGGGCCTTGCGCGCCGAGCTCGAAGCGGACGAGACATCCGATCCGCTTTACGCCGAAAGCCTGTGTACGGCGATGGTGCTGCGCCTGATCGGCGGTGCGCCGACGCTCGAGAACAAGCGGCGCACGCTCGCGCCGAAAACGGCCGCGCGCGTGATCGAGTTCATTGAGGCGCATCTGGATCAGCGTCTCACGCTAAGCGAACTGGCCGCGCTCGTCGAGTTGAGCGTGCCGCATTTCAAAGTGCTGTTCCGCGAGACACTCGGCATGCCGGTGCATCAATACGTGGTGCAGCGGCGCGTGGAGCGCGCGCGAACGCTGCTGCTGCAGGGCAAGCTCAACGCGAGTCAGATTGCGCTCGATACGGGCTTCGCGCATCAGAGTCACATGGCGCATTGGATGGGCCGCCTGTTGGGCGTGACGCCGCGCGAGCTGATCAGATCAGGTGCGAATGCGGGCAATATTGTCGAGTTCGATTCGAACCAGGTCCGCGGCATTGCCATGCCACGATAGAGCCTCGAAACGACGCGATGCGTGCGGCCTCACACGTTCGAGGCCACGTGCCCGGAAGCTGAAACGCAATCCGCAATGCAGCAGCTCGGCGAGCGGTCAACCCGGCGCCGCGCCGGTCAACTGCGAATACACGTCATGTGAAAGTTGCAGCAACTCCTTGCGCTCGATCCCTCCCGACACCGCATAGCCGAAGTCGCCGTCGATCCAGTAGAACACGTTCACCGGGCCGTCCTGATACAGCTTGAACGCCGTCGTGTTCGAATTCTGCCGGCGACGCGAAATGCACAGCGTGACCCGCTCGCCGTTCGGCCCGCGATACATGAACTGCGCGGTCGGCCCATCGGCGCCCGGCAGCAGGCGCCCGCCCGAGAGGTTGAAGCCGCTCTTGGAGAGCATCGGCGGATGCACGTTGGTGCCGAGCCGGTTGGCGAGCCACTGCACAAAATCCTGCTCGTGGTCGTCGGTGCTCAGCTCGGTCGGCCGGTCGACGGCGGGCATGTAGACCACATGCGCCACCGCCGCCTGCCGTGCGAACATTTCCGAGCTGTCCGCGCTGACAGGGCGCGTGTCCGAGTGGCCGCCCGCGACCGGCGCGATCACGTCCTGTCCCATATGCGTGCCCACGCCGATGCCCACGCCCATCACCAGCGCCGCCGCCATCCCGGCGAATTGCGGCCAGTTGGCGGCAATCCGCCAGCGGCGCGGGGCGGGCGCTTGCAGTCGCTTCGGCACGGGCTCGTTCAGCACGCGGTCGTAGCGTTCATGGAACATGCTGTTAAGCGAAAAATAATCGCTGACGCGCGCGGCCAGGTCGGGATTCTGTTCGAGCGCGCGCTCCACGTCGGCACGGCGTTCGTCGGACAGCGTGCCGTCCACGTACGCGTGCAGGTCTTCTTCGCCGATCGGCATAGTCTGGTCGCTCATCGCACCACCTGTAATTTTGCACCGGGCTGCGTGCCCGCCATCAACGCCCGCAAGCGTTCGCGTCCGCGCGACAGTCGCGACATCACCGTGCCGAGCGGAATGTTCAGCGCGAGCGCCACGTCGGCATAGCTCATTTCCTCGAGGCCCACCAGCAGCACGACTTCGCGTTGCTCCATGGGCAGACGCTGCAACGCGTAATCGAGGTCGCGCATTTCCAGCGAGCGGGTCTGCTCGGAGGGCACGGCGAATTCGCTCTCGGACACGCTTTCGTCGTCGACCGCCACGTGGACGGCGCGCGCGGAAGCCTTGCGTGCCTGATTGGCGAACACGTTGTGCATGATCGTAAACAGCCACGCGCGCAGGTCGGTGCCCGGCTGGAACATGCCGGTGCGGCCGAGCGCTCGCTCGAGCGTGTCCTGCACCAGGTCGTCGGCGAGATCGCGATTGTTGATCAGTGCTCGTGCATAGCGCCGCAATCGCGGCACATGTTCCATCAACTCGTCACGGACATCCATTTTTTATCCCAATCGTGGGGTTTTCCGCAGGCAAGGAGGCATGCTCCTGTCGCGCGAAAAGACGCATTTGAGATGCGAACACGGTTGCAAGCTCTTTATTCCGCCGCAGTGTCTGAGATCGTGAATCTCGTGCTGTATCCATTGCATGGTCATCGCATGGTCATTGCGTCGGCGGCGCGCATCAGGCCGTGGGTGCGGGCGTCGCCGGCGACCACGAATCGCTGCCGCTGCGCGGTCCACAGCAACAGGCGAATCTCGCCGATGCGTCTCGCGGTCCACTGCGGCTGCGCCGGCGCGAACAGCGCCAAAGCCGACAGCAGCACGACCGGTTGATTGTCGCCGTTCAGATAGATGAATTCGCTGACCCGCTGCAACGGCCCCAGCGCCACCACTCGCCGGTCCACGAGACGCAAGCCGATCGCCGAGAGATTCGGCGCGGACGCATCGACGCGCGTGGGCGAAGCAGCCGACACCTGGCCGGCGGCACTTTCCGCGAGCGCCATCACCGCGGCGTTGTTCAGCGCCTGGGCGGACACCTGGGTAGCGGCGAGCCAGCCGCTTGCCGCTGCCAACGTCAGCGCGAGCGCCGCCAGCGCGTTGAGCCACTTTCGCGTGCGTTTTGACATGTCGATGCGCCCGATTGCGCGGCGCCACCCGGTGACGCGGCCCGGCACGGGTTCGTCAGTTGTTTGAAAAGCCTGCTGGATCTGCGCGTTCAGCCTGCCGTAAAACGCCACGCGGCGCGCCTCCGCCGGATCCTTGCCCAGATATTCCCGCAAAAACGCGGCGCGCTCCGGCGTCAGCGTGCCGTCGGCATAGGCCTGAATGTCCGCTTCGGAAAGCGGCGAATCGGATGGGGCGTCAGTGGTCATGGTGTCGGCGTGCGTCGAAGTTCGGCTGTCGAGGGGCGAACACGCACACACCCCAGTTTATTCCATATGTTCGCACGCCAATTTCTACGCTGCCGGGCTCGCGCGAGCGAACTTTCATGCAGCCCTCACCGCGCCGCGGAAGCGCGAGCTAACCCGGTTGCGCGTCCGTTTATTCCCGCTTTCGAATATGTTTTTTCTCTCGCTTCGACGCAGGAATAAAAGCCGCGGACCCGTGGTTCTCCCTCATGCAAACCCGCACAAAACTCATTGGAGTTCATCATGAAGAAGATCGCTTGCGCTGCATTGTCCGTTGTTGTTCTCGCCGCTTCGTCGAGCGCTTTTGCGCAAGGCAAGACGCGTGCTGAGGTGTACCAGGAATTGATCCAGGCCCAGCAGAACGGCCTGAATTACGTCACCGATGCGTCGTATCCCGACGTGAGCCCGGTGTTCGCGCAGCAGGTCGCGCAACACAAGGAAGCACTCGCCAAAGAAGCGGCGGCCACCAACCGCGTCGCGAGCCACGACGCGCAGGCAGGCGGCGTCAATTGAAGTGCCGATACCCGGCGCGCAACCGGAACGGGCGCGCCGGATATCGAATGGAATAGATCGCTGCATCGTGTGTTTGCCCGGTAAGCGCATCTATCCGACAGAGGAGTCTTTCGTGGCAAACCCATCCGTTCCCAATCCAGCGCCTGTCTGCGTGCCTTGCCGACTTGCCGTGATCGGCGCGGCCGTGCTGGTGCTCGCCGGCGGCTTCGCTTACACGGCAGGCTGGTTGACGCCGGCGCGTCTCACCGCACCGCGCATCATCAACACATTCGAAGCCGTGGCTGGTCAGCATCCCGGTTATCGGCGCAATCATGCGAAGGGTCTGTGCATCGAAGGTTATTTCGACAGCAACGGCGAGGGCGCGGCGCTCTCAAGCGCGGCGGTGTTCGCGGCCGGCCGCACGCCGGTCACGGGACGCTTCGCGGTGCCCGGCGGCAATCCTTCCGCGCCGGATACGAGTTCGCCCGTACGCAGTCTCGCGTTGCTGTTCCAGTTGCAAAACGGCGAGCAGTGGCGCACCGGAATGAATTCGACGCCAGTGTTCGCGGTGCACACGCCCGAGCAGTTCTATCAGCAACTGAATGCAGCGAAGCCCGACCCGGCGACCGGCAAACCGGACCCGGCCAAACTCAAGGCGTTCTACGCCGCGAATCCCGAAACCCAGCCATTTCAGGCTTGGGTGAAGGCACATCCGCCTTCGTCGAGTCTGGCGAATGCCGCGTACTACAGCATCAACGCGTTCCGATTCACCGACGGCGCCGGCAACACGCGCGCCGTGCGCTGGGCGATGGTGCCCGAAACGCTGTATGCGCCGATTACGGATGCTGAAAAAGCCGAGAAGAATTTCCTCGAAGCCGACCTCGATCAGCGCCTGCAGAACGGACCTCTGCGTTGGCATCTGATCCTGACGGTCGCGAAGCCCGGCGACCCGACGAACGACGCCACGCTGCAATGGCCCGACGATCGTCAGCATATCGACGCGGGCACGCTCGTGATCGATCACACGACGTCGCAGGCAAACGGCGTGTGCCGCGACGTCAACTTCGATCCGACGATCCTGCCCGCGGGCATCGCGCCATCGGACGATCCCTTGCTCGCCGCGCGTTCGGCGGCCTATGCGCTGTCGTACAAGCGCCGCACGCGCGAGGAAGCCCTGCACCCCGCGCTTCATCAAACCCAGACAAACGGAGATCACTCATGAGGCCGACGCGCACCCATTTCAGTCCGCTCGCGCGCCTGTTGCACTGGACGATGGCGCCTTTGATCATCGCGATGCTGTTCATCGGCGTGGGCATGGTCGCCACCGTCTCGCGCGCGCACGACACGCTGATCGCGATTCATCGGCCGCTCGGCATTGCGTTGCTGCTGCTGGTGGTGCTGCGCATGGGCGTGCGCATCACACGCGGCAGCCCGCCGTTGCCCGACGATATGCCGACAGTACAGCGGTTCGCGGCGAAGGCCTCGCATCTGGTGCTGTATGCGTTGATGGCGGCGATGCCGTTGATCGGCTGGGCGATGCTGTCCGCCGCGGGTTATCCGGTCACGCTCTACGGTCCGTTGCATCTGCCGCCGATCGCACCGCATAACGTCGAGTTGTTCGCGTTGCTGCGCGCGTTGCACACGTGGTTCGCATTCGCGTTGTTCGCCACCGTGCTGCTGCATCTCGCGGCCGCGTTGTTTCATGGGCTGATCCGGCGCGACGGCGTGTTTTCCAGCATGACGCGCGGCGAGCGTTAGTGCTTCTTTAACACTTCACGCGTTCCGAGCGCGGATCATAAGGCGCCTTGAGATGCAGCGTTGCCGGCAGCAGTTCGCCGGCGACGTCGATCGCATAGCTGCCGCTGTTCAGATACGCGGCGTCCGCTGCGCCGTCGGGATTGTTCACATAGCCCATTGCCACCGGACAGCCCAGCGTGTGGCCGAACGCCGCCGAACTCACGAAGCCCACCGGTTTGCCGTCGCGCAGAATCGCTTCGCCGCCCCATAGCATGCGCTCCGTTGCGCCGTCGGCGGTCAGCACGACCATGCGTCTGCGCAGCGGTTCGGCGCGCAATTTCAGCAGAGCGTCGCGGCCGCGAAATGCAATGTCCTTGTCGAGCTTGCAGGCGAATGAGAGGCCTGCTTCGAAGGGGTTCGTATCCGGCGTGAGTTCGCGGCCCCAAGCGCGATAACCTTTCTCGATGCGCAAGGAGTCGATCGCGTAGTAGCCTGCGTTGACGAGGCCCAACGTTTTACCGGCTGCGTGCAGCGTCTCGTACACGCCGACCGCGAATTCCACCGGCACGTACAGTTCCCAGCCAAGTTCGCCAACATAGGTAAGACGCGTGGCCCGCACCGTCGCGTAGCCGAGATCGACCTCACGGCTCTGGCCGAATGCGAACGCCTCGTTGCTCCAATCCGCTTTTGACACGCTTTGCAGCAGTTCGCGCGAACGCGGGCCCATCACGGCGAGCACCGCATATTGGCCGGTCACGTCGACGAGCGTGCAGTGCCTGTCGTGCGGAATGGCTTTTTCGATGGTGTCGAAGTCGCGCGTGGTTTGCGCGGTGCCGGTGACGAGCAGGTATTGATCGTCGGCGAGGCGCGTGAGCGTGAAGTCCGATTCATAGCCGCCGCGCTCGTTGAGCATGGCGGTGTAGACGGTGGTGCCGTTCGGCACGTCCACGTCGTTGGCGACGAGGCCTTGCAGCACGCTTTGCGCGTCGCGTCCCTTGACGAGAAATTTGGAGAATGACGTCATGTCGAACAGCGCGACGCCTTCGCGGCACGCGCGGTGTTCGGCGCCGCTCCAGGGCAGCCAGTTCTGCTGGCCGAACGCGTACTCGATCCTGGCCTCGTCAGGCGAGGGCGCGAAAAAGTTGGCGCGCTCCCAGCCCATCTTGCTGCCGAAACATGCGCCCCCGTCACGCAGCAGCGAATACAGCGGCGAGCGGCGGAACGGCCGCGCGCTGTCGAGTTCGCGATTCGGCCATGGCATCGCGTAATGCAGGCCGAGCGTTTCCTTCACGCGATCGTGCAGCCACGTGTCGTTGCCGTTGAAACGCGCGAAGCGGCGAATATCGACCGGCCACAGATCCATGGTCGGCTCGCCTGCGACGATCCATTCCGCGAGCGCCATCCCGGCGCCGCCCGCCGACGCGATGCCCATCGAATTGAAACCCGCGCCGACGAAAAAGCGCCGCAGTTCGGGCGCTTCGCCCAGCATGAAGTTGTTGTCCGGCGTGAACGATTCGGGGCCGTTATAGAACTGCTTCACCTGAGCGGTTTCGAGAGCGGGCACGCGCTGCAGCGCGTTTTCCATCAGGATTTCGAACTGATCCCAATCGTCCGGCAGCAGTTGAAACTCGAAATTCTCGGGGATGCCGTTCATGCCCCACGGTTTCGCATCCGGCTCGAAGCCGCCCATCACGAGGCCGCCCACTTCTTCCTTGAAATAGATGAAGCCGTCCGGGTCGCGCATCACCGGCAGATCCGGATGCACGCCGGCAATCCGTTCCGTGACGATGTAGTAGTGCTCGGCCGAATGCAGCGGCACGGTCACGCCGCACAAGCGTCCGACGGCCTTGGCCCACTGGCCCGCGCAATTCACGACGATGTCCGCGCCGAGCGTGCCTTCCTCGCCGTCCTTGTTGCGCCACGCGAGGCCGCTGACTTCACGCGCGCCGTTCGCGTTGCCGTCGTGCGCGGTGCGGGTGTGGATCGCCGTGACGCGGGTATTTTCGACAATGCGCGCGCCGCGCTGGCGAGCGCCGCGGGCGAGAGCCTGGGTCAGGTCGGTGGGATTCGCCTTGCCGTCGCCGGGCAGCCAGACCGCGCCGAGCAGGTCGTCGGTGCGCATGAGCGGCCACAGCTCGCCGGCTTCGCGCGGGCTGATCACGTCGCAGGCCACGCCGTAGGCGCGCGCGACGGCGGCGGTGCGTTTGAGTTGCGTCATCCGCTCTGCCGTGCGCGCCACCGAGAGCGAGCCACATTGCTTCCAGCCGGTGGCGAGGCCGGTATCGGCTTCGAGTTCGGCATAGAGCGCGGTCGAATAGCGGATCAGCTTCGTCATGCTTTCCTGCGCGCGCAACTGGCCGACGAGCCCGGCCGCGTGCCAGGTCGTGCCGCATGACAATTGGCCCTGTTCGAGCAGCACCACATCGGTCCAGCCCAGCTTCGTCAGATGGTAGGCGACCGAGCAGCCGATGATCCCGCCGCCGACGATGACGACGCGCGTGTGAGTGGGAGGTAGTGTGGACATGTGTTGAAATGCGTGGACAAAGTGCGTGTAGAGTGCCGTAAAAAAACACGGAACGCAACGAACACGCAGCCCTGTTGCGATTTCGGCGGCGTCATGCAGCGGTCACGCGCTCGTGCTTTTGGAAACAAGCCATCTCACCAACGCCCCGTTTCAGCAGAACAGACCGCGCCGGCATCGCCGTGGATATGTGGTTTTGGTTGGAAGCGTGTGGCTATCCAACCCGCCTGACTGTGTCTTTTGCTAGACTCCACTGAACCATCACCGCCCAATCGCCATGTTTTCCAACCAGCGCCAAGCCGAAATCCTGCGACTCGTCCGCGAGCAGCGCACATGCACGATCACGGATCTCGCCGGCCGTTTCGACGTCTCCGACGAGACCATCCGCCGCAACATCAAACCACTCATCGCGGACGGCCTGCTGATCAAGGTTCACGGCGGCATCATGCTGCCCGAGCGACTCGACGAGCCGCCGTTCCAGCGACGCATGACGGCAAGCCAGGAGGGCAAGCGGGCAATCGGCGCGCGCATCGGCGAACTGGTGCGGGACGGCGATTCGCTGATCCTGGAGGGCGGCACGACCTGTCTGCATATTGCGCAGGCGCTCGCCGCCCGCTCGCGGCTGACGGTCGTGACCCCTTCCATCGAAGTCGCGCGCTTGCTGGCACCGCGCAATGGCAACCGGGTCTTCATCGCGGGCGGCGAGTTGCGGCCGGACGATTGCGCGGCGGTCGGCGACAGCGCGCTGGCTTTTCTGCGGCAGTTTCACGTGCGCTACGCGATCGTCTCGGTCACCGCGATCGACATGCAGGGCCGTTTCATGGATGCGCTGCCCGCCGATGCGACGTTTTCGCAGGCGGCTTTCGCCCAGGCGGAACGGTGCGTAGTCGCGGCGGATCACGCGAAATTCGGCCACAGCGCGCTGGTGCACGCGTTCGGCGCGGACGCCGTCGATCTGCTGGTAACGGATGAAGCACCGGCGCCCGCACTGGCTCAGGTGTTCGCGGCGGCGGGCGTGGATGTGGAGGTGGGCACACAGCCAATTTCGTCCAACGCGTAAAATGGCCGGTTACCACAGGCAACCGATGCTGCACAGATTTCACCGGCCGGCGCCATCCGCGCGCTGTCGGGCTGATTCTGTCCGCGCGCTTGCCCGAGCCGGCTTGAATAGGATTGGACGCTGATGTCGTCAGTTTTCTTTGATCGGGAACGGATTGCAGAATGGCTCGGGGACCACACCGTCGCCAAGGCGCGCTCGGTCGGGCCCGTCGCCAACGTGAAATGGCACGGCGCCACGCTCAGCGGCGACGTGCAGGGCACCCAGCCGACACCCTACAAAACGCGGGTGCGGTTCCGTACCGATGGCGGTTCGCCTTGGGCGCAAGGCGACTGCACGTGTCCGGTCGGCCGCAACTGCAAGCACGTCGCCGCGCTGCTGTTCGCCGAGCTCGAGTACCACGACGAGATGGACCACATCACCCAGGTCGAACTGGACGACAGTGAGACCACGGGCGATCTGCCGCCAAAGCGGATTGCACACATGGCGCACATGGGGCAGCCGTCAGGCGTGCGGCCCGAACTGGTCAGCTGGCTCGAACGTTTTCGCGCCCGTGCCGAGGCCGCGGATGCCGACGCGCAGAAGGCGAGCGCCCCGCGCACGCAAACGCTCGCGTATCAACTGAACTGGTCCAGCTTTCACAAGCGCCACGAAGTGGTGCTGTATCGCGCGCGCTGCGATGCCGCCGGGGCGGTCGTCGCGGTCGACGAAGCCTGGGGCAATGTCGAAGCGGCGCTGCTCAAGCAGCCAAAGTTCGTCTCCGACGAAGACCTGTCGATCCTGCGCGGTCTCTGGCTCGGCCGCTCGCGTGAAGACTTCGGCCAGTTCATTCTGCGCGGCACGAGCGGCGCGGAGATGCTGCAGAAACTGATCGCGACGGGGCGGCTGTTCTTCGACTTCAAGCCCGCGCCCGGCGAGGCCGGACCGGCCGCGCTGTCGCGCGGCGCCGAGCGGCCCGGCCGGATCGAATGGGAGCCGCTCGCCGACGAGCGTCTCCGGCCCGTGCTGTGCACCGAGCCGCGCGCCAGCATGGTGCTGCCGACCGAGCCGGTCTGGTATGTGGACGGCGTCGCGAATGAAGCGGGCATCGTCCAGTCGTCGCTGCCGTTCCAGCAGTTGCCAGATTACCTGGCCATGCCGCCCATTTCGCTCGCCGAAGCACCGCTCGTCGCCTCGGTGCTGCGCGAGATCGCGCCCGAGTTGCCGCTGCCGCCCACGCAAGACGCGTCCGCGATTCGCGTGATCGACGTCGAGCCGGTGCCGGTGCTTTCGCTCAATAGTCACGCGCTGCCGTCTTCGACGAGCAAGGCCGGGCTGCGTCAATCCGGAGCGGTCGAACTGGCCGGCGTGAGTTTCGATTACGACGGCGTGAGCATCAACGTGGACAGCAGCGTGACGCTCGTGCCGATGCCGGGCGGTGATGTCATTCATATCCGCCGCCGTTACGAGGCCGAGAAAAAACGTCTGCTCGAACTGCGCAAGACCGGTTTGCAGAAGGTGCCGACCAGCCGCGTCTACGCGTCGCGTCTGCTGCCCGACACCATGCTCGGCTTGCCCGATGCGGAGGCGTGGTCCGCGTTCGTCAACGACGCCGTGCCGGAGCTGGTGAGCAAAGGCTGGCGTGTGACGATGGCGCCCGAGTTCCGCTACAACGTGATCGAGATCGACGCGATCGAAGGCACCGCGCATCAGGCCGGCGACGGCTGGTTCGATCTGGAGATGGGCATCCGCATCGGCGAGCGCAACGTGCGGCTCGAACCGCTGCTCGCCGACCTGTTCCGGCGCGACCGGCGCTGGCTGGGCGGCGCGCTCGAAGCCATCGCCGACAGCGAACCGATCGAGCTGAAGACCGAGGAGAACAAACGTCTGCGGTTGCGCGCCGATCGACTGAAGCCGGTGGTGCGCGTGCTGGTCGATCTGTTCGACGCACTCGGCGGCTCGCTCGCGGACGGTGCGCCGCTGCGCGTGGCATCCGTCGACGCCGGCCGCCTGGAAGCGCTGAACGGCACGGGCCGCTGGCAATTCCGTGGCGACGATTCGATCCGCCAACTCGCGCAGCGCCTGCAAGCCGGGCCTGGTCTGCGCGAAGTCCGGGTGCCGCGCGGCCTGAAGGCCGAACTGCGGACTTATCAGCACCAGGGCCTGAACTGGATGCAGTTTCTGCGCGAGCAGAACCTCGCCGGCGTGCTCGCCGACGACATGGGTCTGGGCAAGACCGTGCAGACGCTCGCGCATATCCTTGCGGAAAAAGAAGCGGGGCGTCTGACACGGCCGGCGCTGATCGTCGTGCCGACCACGCTCGTGCACAACTGGCGCGAGGAAGCGCGCCGCTTCGCGCCCGAATTGAAAGTGCTGCTTCTCAACGGTCCGCAGCGCAAGGAGCGCTTCGAGCAGATCGGCGAACACGAACTGATTCTGACCACGTACGCGCTGCTGTGGCGTGATCAGAAGGTGCTCGCCGAGCATGAGTATCACTTGCTGATTCTCGACGAAGCGCAGTACGTGAAGAACGCCACCACCAAAGCCGCGCAGGCGATTCGCGGGCTGCGCGCGCGGCATCGGCTGTGTTTGACGGGCACGCCGCTGGAGAATCATCTCGGCGAGCTGTGGTCGCAGTTCGACTTTCTGTTGCCCGGGTTTCTCGGCAGCCAGAAAGACTTCACCAGGCGCTGGCGCAATCCCATCGAGAAGAACGGCGACGGCGTGCGCCGCGCTTTGCTGGCCCGGCGCATCCGGCCGTTCATGCTGCGCCGTCGCAAGGACGAGGTCGCCAAGGAGTTGCCGGCCAAGACCACGATCCTGTGCTCGGTGGACCTGGAAGGCGCGCAGCGCGATCTCTACGAAACCGTGCGCACGGCGATGCAGGAGAAAGTGCGCGCCGCTGTCAGCGCGCAGGGTCTTGCGCGCAGTCACATCATCGTGCTCGATGCTTTGCTGAAGCTGCGCCAGGTGTGCTGCGATCCGCGACTCGTCAGAACGCTCAAGGCGGCCGGCGAGGCGGGTGACGTTCCCGAAAAATCCGACAGGACGGGCAAGATCGAGAAGGGCGCGCGCGCCATGCGCTCGGCCAAGCTCGACCTGCTTCTGTCGATGCTGCCGGAACTGATTGAGGAAGGCCGCCGCGTGCTGCTGTTCTCGCAGTTCACCGGCATGTTGTCGCTGATCGCGCAAGCGCTCGAAGAGGTCGGGATCCCCTACGTGATGCTCACCGGCGACACGACGGATCGCGTCACGCCGGTCGAGCGTTTTCAGAAGGGCGAGGTGCCGCTGTTCCTGATCAGCCTGAAGGCGGGCGGCGTCGGACTGAACCTGACCGCCGCCGACACGGTGATCCACTACGACCCGTGGTGGAACCCGGCCGCCGAGAATCAGGCGACCGATCGCGCGCATCGGCTGGGGCAGGACAAACCGGTGTTCGTCTACAAGCTGATCGCGGCGGGCAGCATCGAGGAAAAGATCGTCGAGTTGCAGGAGCAGAAGGCCGGGCTCGCCGACAGCATTCTTTCCGAAGACGCCGCCGGCGCCGCCAAGTTCTCGGACGACGATCTCGACGCGCTGTTCGCGCCGATGCCGGAAATCGAAAGCGGCCGGTAGGAACCGGCAATCCAGCAAACCATCTCGAAACGTCCGGCGCACTCATCGTGCCGCGCGACGTTGCGCCCGTTCGTGGGCGCTCAAATATCTCCACATTTGACGCCGCCATGAGCGCAAACGTGACAAATCGTCAAAGGAGGGTCTGTTCCCGGCGATGCCGTCAACGCTTTGTCCTGACACTCGTTGAACACGCGACCGTGAAGCGGTCAGTCAACGCAGTTCGTTAAGGAAAAACCGTCCATGAAGAAGCACATTTTCGCCGTTACCGTCGCGGGTCTGTTCTCGATCGGCGCATTCGCCCAGGCATCCACGCCGGTCGCCGCATCTTCGCAAGCAGGCGTGGCTACGCAGGAAGCCTCGGCGCCGGCCGCGGAACATCACCATAAGAAGAAGCATCACAAGCACGCGCATCGCCATAAGGCGGCGTCGGCTGCCAGCGGCGCGCAGGACGCGCCGTCGAACGACGACGCAGCGCCCGCTAAGCCGTAAGCATCGCCCGACGATGTGACGATGCGGGCCGGCGCAGGTCGCCGGCCCGGTTCGATTGACCCGGATCTCCCCGATGAAAACCTGTTCGTCCCGTTTTGCCAAATCGGGCTCTTCCGTGCTGTTCGCGTTATTGCTGGCCGCGTCGTTGACAAGTTGTGCGTTGCCCGCGCCGTGGGCAGGTCCGACCCATGTCGACCAGGCGCCGCCGCCCGCGACCGCATTCTCGAATGCGCCGACACCGGTGCCCGCTTCGCAAGTCCCGGCGGGCTTCTACCGCGTCAATCCCGGCGATACGCAGATCGGCGTCGCCAAGGCGTTCGGTCGCGAGCCTTCGGCGCTCGCGCAGTGGAACCACTTGGCACCCACCGACGGCCTGCGCGTCGACCAGATGCTGCGCGTCGCGCCGCCGCTGGTGGCCGGCGCACCGGCCGCAACCGGCGCTCCTTCAAATTCGCTTGAACAGGCGCGCGCCATCTTCGCGGATAGCCCGAGCGAGCCGGCGTCCGCAAAGGCACGACTCGCATGGCCGGTGAGCGGTCAGGTGAGCGCGCCGTTCGTGTCGGGCAAGACGAAGGGGATCTTGATAGGCGGGCGCGTCGGCGAATCCGTGCGGGCGTCGGCGGGCGGCCGGGTGGTTTACGCGGGCGGGCGCATCGCGGCGTACGGCAAGCTGATCATCATCAAGCACGACGCCCACCTGCTGACGGCGTACGGCAGCAACCGCACGCTGCTCGTCAAGGAAGGCGCGGACGTCAAGGCAGGCGAGGTGATCGCCGAAATGGGCGCGGACGCCAAAGGCCAGGCGTCGTTGCGCTTCGAAGTGCGCGCGGACGGCAAACCGGTCGATCCGCTCAAATACCTCCCGAAACGCCAGTAACGCGGCGCGCTCGCGGCCTCGCCGCTCATCCGCAGTGACCTTGAACTCGAACGCGACGCGCAGCCTGCGGCAGGCAGTGCGCCGCGCGACGTGATGCCTATGACTTCCTCTCCACATTGCTTTGCGGCGTGCCGGCGCGCGTCGGCAGTCCTGGTGCTCGGCGCGCTGCTCGCGCTCGCCGGATGCGCGCAGCCGGACGCCGGTCGCGATTCGCTGAGCGGCAGTGTTGCCGTCGACCGCTTCGGTCGCAGTGCTGCACAGCACGCGGGGCAAGCCGGCAACTCCGGCGACCGCGGTGACCGCGGCGCATCGCGCATATCGCACGCAGCGGACAGCGCGAGCGACGAGCCGCCGCCCGATCCATCGCGGAACGACGATGCCGCATCGTCCATACCCGCCTGCGCCTGCGGCAACACTTTCCGGCAAACGGGTAGGGCTACGTGGTACGGCAAGCCGTTCCAAGGACGCCGCACCGCGAGCGGCGAGCGCTACGACATGCACGCGCTCACGGCGGCGCATCGCACCTTTCCGCTCGGCACCTGCGTACGGGTAACGGTGCTCAACGGCGCGCGCTCGGTGATCGTTCGTATCAACGATCGCGGACCGTTCGTGCGTGGCCGGATCATCGATTTATCGTATGCCGCCGCGCAGGCGCTCGGCCTTGCTTCGACGGGCAATGCGCAGGTCACGCTGGAACGCGTCGCGACCGCACGCCACTGCCTGGATGGCGGCGCCTGATGCCGATCGTGATTACGGAAAAGTCAAAGCCGGCCAGATGGCCAATTGATTGAAGGCTGCCGTAAGCGTCAGACGACCGGCATCGACTGTAACAAATCGCTGCGTATGTAAATTTCCCAATGCCGACGCTTCAACTCATACGATTTTCAGCGCATATGGCGCAAGCTCTCCCTTACGCACGAATTACGTCCGACGTAATAACTACCTCGCTGCCGGTTACAAAGGCAGTTTTTTCATCTTGAGCTAGATTTTATGACCGGCTAATTTCACTTTACTCGTGCGGCTAGACCCCTTGCGAGCGTGTGATGTTTTGAGCGGCGCCGGCCTTTGAATGAGGCCACGCCGCATTTTTTTGTCCGGATCGCGAGCCCCTTGGTTTGACAATCTTTAAACGATTTATTTTGAGACTGTTCCTATACTGACTCGCAAATTGTCAAATCGCCGCGAGCTGAATGCAGAACGCGGCCTGAAAAGACAACGGCGGACGGGGCCAATCACCGCGCAGGCGAGACCAGCCGACCCGAACCACCACCCGAGTGGTCGATACCAATAAATGACGTCGCATAGCCGGACCGGATAGCGGCTTAATCGCATCCGGAAAACAGCGGCCGTTTTTCGATTATGATGGCCTTCCCCTCGTACCTCGCGCGATAAAGCGAATCACGCGTCCTAATATCGAGATGGCAGCGGAAGGCCTGAACAGGGCGCAAGGCAAAGGACCACTAGTCGAAAATGTGCAGCGGAAGATGAAATTGGAAGCCGGATCGTCGGTGCTTACGCCGTCATCCCGGTCATCTGCCGGCTAGCCGGCCACCAGTTACGAATGATGTCGCGTTGCGGGGTGTTATGAGAATTGCTGTCCTGGATGACGATTCGGCTCAGGCCGACCTGGTTTGCCAAACGCTGTCGGCGGCGGGCCATATTTGTCACGCATACGGTGCGGGCCGCGAACTGGTGCGGCAGTTGCGGCGCCAGACGTTCGATCTGCTGGTGCTCGACTGGAACGTGCCCGACATGTCGGGCGAAGAGGTGCTGCGCTGGGTGCGCGAAAGCCTCTCCGAGCGTCTGCCGGTTCTGTTCATGACGAGCCGCGGCCGCGAAACCGACATCACGTCGATTCTCAACACGGGCGCGGACGACTACGTCGTCAAACCGGTGTCCGCAGCGGTCTTGCTGGCGCGCGTCGGTTCACTGCTGCGCCGCGCATACCATCTCAAGCCGGCCGCCGCGAAGGAAGTCTTCGGCGAATTCGAATTCGATCTGGGCGCCAAGCACGTGGTGGCGCGCGGCACGACGGTCGCCGTCACGCAGAAGGAATTCGAACTCGCGCTTCTGCTGTTTCAGCATCTGAGCCGGCCGCTGTCGCGCGCGCATATTCTGGACGTGATCTGGAAGCAGGCGACCGACATTCCGTCGCGCACCATGGACACCCACGTGTCGATGTTGCGCAGCAAGCTCGGCCTGCGCCCGGAGCAGGGCTATCGGCTGACGCCGATTTACGGCTATGGCTACCGGCTGGAGCGAATCGATTCCGCCACGCCGCCAGCGGCGGCCGGCGAACGCCCTGAAGCGGGGGAGGCGTGACGCTTTCCGTCGCTGGGGCGGCGCGCGGCAGCCTGGTCTCGCGCGGCCGCCGCAGCGGCGCATGGCTCGCGGCCGCCGGCCTGCTCGCGATGACCTGTTTTGGGCCGGTGTCGGCGTCCGCGCAAGCGCCGCGCTCGCCGAAGCCGCGTGCGAAAGCCGCCGCCCCGGCCTATGTCTCGTATCTGACCCACGATGGCGATACGCTCTACGAGATCGCCGGCCGCTATATGCGCGACCCGAGCGATTGGGCCGTGCTGAGCCGCCTGAATCATGTGCCGGCGCCGCGCCGCATGCCGGCCGGCATCGCGTTGCTTCTGCCCGCCGACAAGCTCAAACAGGAACAGGAATCCGCTCGCGTGATCGCGACCAGCGGGCCCGCCGAGCACGCGTTCGGCAAGAACCCCTACGTGCCGCTCGCCGAAGGCACGACGCTCGGCGAAGGCGACCGCGTGCGCACCGGCGACGACGGTTTTGTGACGCTGGAATTGCCGGACGGCTCGCACGTCACGGTAGGGCAGAACGGCCTGCTGGATATCGGCACGTTGAGGCGCACCACACTGACCGGCGCCGGCGATCGCATGCTCGAACTGCGCAGCGGCGAAGTCGAAAGCCAGGTCACGCACGCGACCAAAAAGGACGACCGCTTCCAGATCCGCTCGCCGTCCGTTGTGGCGGGCGTGCGCGGCACGCGCTTCAAGGTCGCCTACGACGGCGACGCCCGAACCACCGCGGTGGAAGTGCTGGACGGCGCGGTTGGCGTCGACCCTGCCGCGCTCGGCGGTCGCGCTTTTGCGCCGCCACCCGGCGCGCCGCTGCAGGCCTCCTCGCAACTCGTGAAGGCGCGCTTCGGCAGTGTGACGCAGGCGGGCGGCACAATCGGCGATCCGGTCGAATTGCTGCCCGCGCCGGCGCTCACGCAGCCGGCCAAGCTGCAGGACGGCAAAACGGTTGCGTTCGACCTCGTGCCGGCCGACCGCGCGGTGGCCTACCGCGTGCAGATCGCGCGCGACGCCGACCAGCTCGACCTGATCCGCGACCAGCGCGTGAGCGAGCCGCACGCGGATTTCGGCGACCTGGCCGACGGCACCTATTTCGTACGCATCGCCGCGGTCGACGCCCACGGTCTCGAAGGCTTGCCGCAGGTGTACGCGTTCGAACGCCGCCAGTTCGGCTTGGCCGCGTCGGCGCAGCAGCGGGCCGGCAGCCGCGACTATGAATTCCGCTGGTTCGTCAGCCGTGGCACGGTCGAGACACGCTTCCGTTTCGTGCTGGCGAGCACGGCCGATCTGCGCCATCCGCTCGTGGACCGCACCGATCTGTCGGGCGGTCAACTGATCGTGAGCGATCTGCCGGCCGGCGTCTATTACTGGACGATCGTCGCCGAGCAGTTCGAGAACGGCCGCTTCTACGAAAAGAGCAGTGCGGTGCGCTCGTTTACGCTTGCGCGCTGACGCTGGTAGATTCACGGGGCTGAGCCATGCGTCAGTCCGCTTCCTGGTTTCGAACCAAGCAACCCTTTGCCGACCACACCTACGCGCCTGAGCCTCGATCCGCGCGCCCGTCTCGGACGGCGCGCCGGCCGCCGCTTCCTGATCGAATGGGTGGGCATCGGCTGTCTCGGCATCGTGGTGATTCTGCTCAGTTCGCTCGGGCGTCTGAGCGCGAGCGTCGATCATCTGGTCTACGACCGCTTGCTGAGCCTGCGTGCGCAACCTCTGCTGCGCGATATCGTGGTGATCGAAATCGACAATGCGAGCATCGCGCAACTCGGCCGCTGGCCATGGCCGCGCAGTGTTCACGCGAAGCTGCTGGAACAGATCGCCGGCGCGCAACCCGCCGCGGTCATCTACGACGTGCTGTTCACCGAAGCCAATCCGCAAGACGCCGAACTCGCCCGCGCCATTGCGCTGAGTCCGACCTATCTGCCGATCTTGCTCACCACGCCCGATGACAGCGGCCGCCGCGTCGTGGTCGAGCCGGTGGCGCCGCTCGCGCATGCGGCGGCGGGGCTCGGCCATATCAATCTCGAAGTCGACCGCGACGGCATCGTGCGCAGCGTCGCGCGCTACGAGGGCGACGCCGATTCACGCTGGCCGCAATTGATGGTGCCGGTTGCCCAGGCGGCGGAGCATGGCTCGCTCCATCTGAACGGCTCACAGCGCGGCCACGCTTTGCCCGCAGCCGAAACCGACCCCGCAGCCGACGACGGCGGCGAACGCCGTTTCCTGATCCCATTCGGTCCGAACGCGCAGAACTACACGAAGCTGAGTTTCGCGCGCGTGCTCGCCGGCGATGTGGCGCCGGACCAGTTGCGCGGCCGCATCGTGCTGATCGGCGTGACCGCGTCCGGCTTGTACGACCGTTTCGCGACGCCGGTGGCCGGCAAACTCGGCCCGCTGCCCGGCGTGTACATTCACGCGAACGTGCTCGACACGCTGCTCACCGGCCGTGAGATCGAGCCGGTCTATCCGTGGATTCTGTTCGCGGTGTCGCTCGCGCCGCTTGCCGCGTTGCTGGCCGGATTTCTGGTGTTGTCGCCGCGCCGTTCGTTGCTGCTGACCGGCGCATTGTGTCTGCTCGCGGCGGCCGGCAGCGCCGCCTTGCTCTACGGCGCGCGGCTCTGGATGTCGCCGGTGCCGGCGATCGTGGGTCTCGTGGCCGTCTATCCGATCTGGAACTGGCGGCGCCTCGAAATGACGATGGCCTATCTGCGCGAAGAACTGCAGCGTCTTGCCGACGAACCTCATCTGCTGCCCGAAACGCCGCAGCGCCGCCGCGAGTTTGGGGGCGACGTGCTGGAGCAGCACATGGCGCTGATGGCGCAGGCCGCGCAGCGCGTGCAGGACATGAAGCGTTTCGTGTGGGACAGCCTCGACAGCATGCCCGAGCCGATCCTCGTGAGCGACGTGCGCGGCGTCGTGCTGATCGCGAACCATGCCGCCAAGGCGCATTTCGCGCGTCTCGGCGCGCCGCTGCCTGAAGGCCGTCCGATGCAGGCCGTGTTGGGCGGCCTGACGCTCGTGAAGACGATCGACACCGATGCCGCGTCGGATGCCGAAAACAATCTGCTCGCCCGCACGCACTGGCCGGCGCCGCTCGATCCCACGCGCCACGAATTCGCCGCGCTGATGGCGCACGGCGTCGAAGTGCGCGACGCCCATGAGCGCGACCATTTGCTGCGCTACGCGAACTGCACCAACGAGCAGGGCGAGACCACCGGCTGGATCGCGGGCCTCGTCGACGTGTCGGCCTTGCATGCGGCCGAGCGTCAGCGCGAAGACGCGCTGCGGCTCCTCTCGCACGACATGCGTTCGCCGCAGGCGTCGATTCTCGCGCTGGTGGAGATCGAGCGTGCCCGCCGCGAGCCGGTGCTTGCGCGCGGTTTGCTCGAGCGCATCGAACGCTACGCGCAGCGCGCGCTGACGCTGGCCGACGACTTCGTGCAACTGGCGCGCGCCGAATCGCAAACCTACGTGCTCGAACCGGTGAGTCTCGCCGAGTTGCTGATCGACGCGAGCGACGAAGTCTGGCCGCAGGCACACGCCAAGCGCATCACGCTGCACACGGAGACAGGCGCTGCCGACGACGGCCACTGGATCTGCGCCGACCGTTCGCTGATGACGCGCGCGCTCGTCAACATTCTGAACAACGCGGTCAAGTACAGTCCGCCCGATACGCGGATCGTGTGCAGCCTCGCGAGCCTCACGCCGAAGGGCGTGCCGGGCGCTGCGATGCGTGTGTCGTGCACGATTCGCGATCAGGGCTACGGCATTCCGAAAGAGCAGCAGGCGGGGCTGTTCGAGCGCTTCCGGCGGTTTCACGAAACCGAGCGGCCGGAAGTGGGCGGCGCGGGGCTCGGCATGGCCTTCGTCAAGACGGTCGTCACGCGCCATGGCGGCGATGTCGAGGTGGCCAGCGAACCCGGCCAGGGCACGGCATTCACGATCTGCCTGCCGGTGCTCGAAGACGCACAATCGGGCGCGTCCTTCACACCGCTCCCATGATGTATGACTAAGCACCTTATCCAAGCGAGAAGATGGTGAAAGCGATCCTGATCTGTGCCGTCCTGGCCGCGGCGAGTCTCACCGGCTGCGCGGGCCTGAGCGCCGATGTGCATACCGCCGACGCCACGAACGCGGCCGCCGCGCTGCAAGGCGAGCGGACTTACGCGATCGCGCGCATGCCGTCGCAGGAAGCCGGCGCGGATCATCCGCAATTCGAGAGCCTGTTGGTGGACGAGTTGGCGAAGCAGGGCTTCGTCGCGGCGACGGCTGAAAGCGCGCGTTATCTGCTCTCAGTCGCCTACGACACGCGGCCGGCGACGATCGGCGTCAATGAAAACGGCTGCGCGTCGGGCAACTGCCGACGCGGGCCCGCTGCGCCGTTCTCGCTGTTCGGCGGCCCCGCGTACCAGCACGCGCTGACGCTGCGGTTTTTCGAGCGCGCGAGCGGACAGGAAGTCTACAAAGTCAGCGCGGTGAGCAGCGATCGCGACGCGGACCCACTGCACGCCATGCCGGCGCTCGTCAAAAGCGCGCTCGCCAGATTTCCCTTCGATGCGCCGCCAGATTGGCACGTGAAATTGCGCGCCGATGAAACTGGCGGCGTGCCGACGGTGACGTCGGTGAAGCCGCTTCAGCCGTAACGCGCGTCGAGATCAATCCGGCGCATCGTTGTCTTCCGGCCAGCGGTTTTCGAACACGCAATCGGCGAGCGGCACACGGCTCGCCCAGCGTTCGGTTTCCAGCATCGGCTCGCTATAAAACCGGTCGACGTGGCCGAGACACAGAATCGCCACGGGACGCGAGCCCTCGGGCATGCGCAGCAGTTGGCGAACCGCATTGACGTCGAACAGCGACACCCAGCCCATGCCGAGACCTTCGGCGCGCGCGGCGAGCCACATGTTCTGGATCGCGCACGCCACCGACGCGAGGTCCATCTCCGGCAAGGTGCGGCGGCCGAAGATGTGGCGCTCGCGGCCGTCCATCAGCGCCATCACCAGCAGTTCGCCGCAATCCAGCATGCCTTCCACTTTCAGCTTCATGAACTCTTCGCGGCGTTTGCCGAGCGCATCGGCGGTGGCGAGCCGTTCGCTTTCCACCGCGTCGTGCAAGGCCGTGCGCAGCGCGGGATCGGTGATCCGCGCGATCCGCCACGGCTGCATGAAGCCGACGCTCGGCGCGTGATGCGCCGCGTCGAGCAGGCGCTGCAACACGGCCGGATCGACTGGATCGCGCAAGAAATGGCGCATGTCGCGGCGTTCGTAAATCGCGCGGTAGACGGCGTCGCGCTCGGAATCGTTAAAAGGCTTCGCCATGGAACAGGGCGGCCGTGAAGGCCGGGTTGGAGGGCCAATAAGCGTGCATGTAAGTCGCCACGATCGAGCCGGCGCGATAAATGGCCTCGCCGGGTGCGTCGCCCTGCGGCCTTGTGGCCGAGCGCAGCGGCGTGAGCGAAGTGTTCAGCTTCGAGTAGTGAAACGTGTGGCCGGTCATCGGCCCGTGCAGGCTGTCGATCTGTTGCATGCCGAGCGCGGTGAAGCGCGTTTGCATGGTCGCGTGGCCGGGCAGCAGGCCGAGCATCGGCGTGGTCACGCCGCGCGTGTCGGTGAGTTGGTCTAGCAGATAGAGCATGCCGCCGCATTCGGCGACGAGCGGTTTGCCGGCAGCCGCGTGCGCGTGAACGCTTGCGGCGCTGCGGGTGTTGTTCGCAAGCACGGCGGCGTGCAGTTCTGGATAGCCGCCTGGAAGATACAAAGCGTCGGCGTGTTCGGGCAGTGCCTCGCCCGCGAGCGGCGAGAAGAAGGCGAGCTGCGCGCCGAGTGCTTCCAACAGCGCGAGGTTGGCCGGATAGATGAACGAGAACGCGGCGTCGCGCGCAATGGCAATCGTCTTGCCGTCCAGCAGGCGCGGCAGGACCTCGGGTGTGGGCGCGCCGAACTCGACAGGCAGTGGTAATTCGCCGAGCGCGGTGCGGCCTAAAGTGTCAGCGGCGTGATCGAGGCGCGCGTCGAGGTCGTCGATTTCGTCTGCCTGATGCAAGCCGAGGTGACGATCGGGCAGCGTCATTTCATCGCTGGCGGCGATGTGTCCGCACCAGCGCAATTCCGGCGGCAACGCTTCTTCGAGCATCTGCGCATGCCGCGCGGAGCCGACGCGATTGGCGAGCACGCCGTAAAACGGCACCTGCGGCCGGAATCGCGCGAGACCGAAAGCAACCGCGCCGAAGGTCTGCGCCATCGCCTTCGCCGAAATCACCGCGAGCACCGGCACGCCGAACGTGGTGGCGAGATCGGCGCTGCTCGGCGTGCCGTCGAACAGACCCATCACGCCTTCGATCAGGATCAGGTCGGCCTCGGCGGCCGCTTGCGCGAGCAGCGTGCGGCAGGCGGCTTCGCCCACCATCCATAGATCGAGCGAGAGGACCGGCGCGCCGCTGGCGCGCGCCAGAATCATCGGGTCGAGAAAGTCTGGTCCGGTCTTGAAGACGCGCACGCGTCGCCCCAGCCGCCGATGGTAGCGCGCGAGACCCGCCGTGATCGTGGTCTTGCCTTGACCCGAGGCGGGCGCGCTGATGAACAGGGCGGGGCACGCGGCCATCGCTCAGAACTCCACGCCGCGCTGCGCTTTCACGCCTTGCTCGCGATACGGATGCTTGACGATGCGCATTTCGGTGACGAGGTCGGCGGCTTCGATCAATGCATCCGGCGCGTGACGGCCGGTCACCACCACGTGCAACATCGGCGCGCGCGCGTTGATTACCGACAGCACTTCGTCGAGCGGCAGGTATTCGTACTTGAGCACCGTGTTCAACTCGTCGAGGATCACCATCTGGTACTCGCCGCTTTCGATCATGCGGCGCGCTTCGTCCCAGCCTTTGCGCGCGGTCGCGATGTCGGCGTCGCGGTTCTGCGTGTTCCAGGTGTAGCCGTCGCCCATCGTGACGAAATCGCAGTTGGCGATCGCACCGAGAAAGTCGCGCTCAGAAGTGTGCAGCGCGCCTTTGATGAACTGCACGACGCCGAGACGCATGCCGTGGCCGAGCACACGCACGGCCATGCCGAACGCAGCGGTGGTTTTGCCTTTGCCCGTGCCGGTGTTGACGATCAGCAGGCCTTTTTCGACGGTGGCGTTGGCCTGTTTTTTCTCGTGGCCCTCGCGGCGGCGCTCGGTCATGCGTTGATGCGATTCGGGGTCGGTCTTCATGGCAGGTCCTGTTTCTGTGTGTCGTCGTCTGAGTGTTTGGCGTGAGCGGCATGAGCGGCGTGAGCCGTGGTCGAGGCGATCGCCACGGTCACGCCTGCATAAGCGGTTTTGCGCACGAGGAGGGTGGCGCGCGGCGCATTGCCTATGACAGATTCACCGAGCCCGGCCCCGGCGTCGGCCGCCGCGCCAAGCAGCGCGCACGGCTCGCAGACGCCGTCCACGCCGAGGTGCTCGCGCGCTGCCGCCGAAGGCACCGCGACGGGCATCGCCGCGATCTGTTCAAGGCTGAAGAATGTCAGCGGCAGCGCATGCCGCGCGCAGAATTCGAGCAGGCCCGCTTCGCGGGCTTTGGTATCGAGCGAGGCGACGGTACGGATTTCGTCGAACGAATGCGCGCCGAGCGCGGCGCGCACAGCGGCTTCGATCTGCTCAGCCCGGCTGTGCAAACGGCAGCCGATGCCGACGCTCAGCGTTTTCATCGCGTATCCGTTCCGTCCGTGCGCGGTGTCGCGGCGAGTTCCGCATGCGCCGCCTCACGCGCCAATGCGAGCGACGCCACCCCGCCGATCACCACGATCGCCGGCGAGCCGAGTCCGGCACGCGCGACGGTGTCGGCGAATTCACCGAGCCGCGCGAGCGCATGGCGTTGCTCGGGGCGCGTGGCCGATTCGATCGCCGCGCACGGCGTGTCGGCGCTCATGCCGGCCGCGAGCAGCGCGCCGACGATATCGTTGAGCCGCCGCATGCCCATATAGATCACGAGCGTCATGCGCGTGGCCACGAGCGCGGCCCAGTCCGGCTCGCCGCTGCCCGCGCCGTGCCCTGTGACGAACACCACACCCTGCGCGTGATCGCGATGCGTGACCGGAATCCCGATCGCCGCGGGCGCCGCAATCCCGGCCGTGATGCCGTTGATGACTTCCACCTCGATACCCGCCGCGTGCAGCGCCTGCTGTTCTTCGCCGCCACGGCCGAATACGAACGGATCGCCGCCTTTCAAACGCGCGACGCTACGCCCGGCCCGCACATGTTCGAGCATCTGCGCGACGATGCCTTCCTGCGGTGTGGACGGATGACCGCCGCGTTTGCCCACGTAGACGACCAGCGCGTCGGCGCGCGCGAATTGCAGCACCTCGGGATTCACTAGATCGTCGACCAGCACGACATCGGCTTGCGCCAATGCGCGGGTGGCCTTGATGGTCATGAGTTCGACGTCGCCGGGGCCGGCGCCGATCAGCCAGGCGCGGGTCATCGCGGCGTGCATGGCGGGCGCCATGTCGTGACAAGCGGGAAGGGGTAAAACGCGAAGGGTCGCCAGGCGGCGGACTTTGGGGTCATGCAATGCTACGGATTCAGGCACGGCGCAATGTGTGGCTCGTAGCGAATTTCACACGAAACTCGCCTACACGGACACACTGCGTCGTGCTTCAGCGCCTTCACATCCGTCCCTCGCGGATTCCGGCGGCCGGCGGCGCGATGATGCCCTGAGGTTCGCCGCCTCCGCGTCTGGCCGGTATCCGGGCT
Source organism: Paraburkholderia sp. BL18I3N2 (assembly GCF_003001875.1). NCBI lineage: Bacteria > Pseudomonadati > Pseudomonadota > Betaproteobacteria > Burkholderiales > Burkholderiaceae > Paraburkholderia > Paraburkholderia sp. BL18I3N2. Next base: position 9,155 of record NZ_PVNC01000010.1, on the reverse strand, counting down.
GGCGGCCTCACGCGCTTTGCCTTCCCGTCCGCATTCGCTGGAATTGCCGGACAGTGGCTTAAAAAACGCATGCGCGGCGCAAGTCGATTCAACATCGCGCCGCAGGTCGCTTACCGTTGCGGGGACAGCACAGGTTGGGCGCTCTGAGCGCTGCCTGTTTCCCGTTTAACTGCACACGCGAATGCATGTGCGGGCACCAAACGCGCGCATACGATAGCACATGGCGCCCCGCCCGATAAGCGCTTGCGGCTTGCGTTTCCTTGACGGCACCCGGCTGCGGGCCTACACTCGCACGCACTTTGGTGCTCGTGTGCGCGCTCGTGCGCACGCAGTTAAACGGGAAACAGGGTGCCCACCTGCCATGGATCGGGTCAACCTGTGCTGCCCCCGCAACGGTAAGCGAAATGTGGTGCTGACTGCAGCATTAAACGCAGTCGATCGGCACCGCGGAGCCGGCTTCGATGTCCACGCGCAAGGCCGCGTCGGCATATCACCACTGGGCGAGAAATCACTCGCCCGGGAAGGGGAAGCGGCGCTTTCGCCAGCCCGGATACCGGCCAGATAACGAAGGACGAACGCCGCGGGGATGCGGCGCTGCGTTCATGACCTCACTCCCGCTTTCTGTTTTCTGTTGTCGCGGCAACGCCGTCGTTCGTCCCCGTGTTTCGATATTGTCGTGGCTGACCGGGCGTGCGCTCCGTTTGCCCCGGCATAAGCTGAAAAACACGCCGGCGTGCAACGTGCAACTCCTACGGATGGACTCACGATGCAAACTCAAATGCGCAAGATCCCCGTCACCATCGTTACGGGCTTTCTCGGCAGCGGCAAGACCACGCTGCTGCGGCATATTCTTCAGCATGCGGGCGGCAAGCGCATCGCGGTGATCGTCAACGAATTCGGCGAGCTCGGCATTGACGGGGAAATTCTCAAGGGTTGCGGCATCGGTTGCGATGAAAACGGTGTCGAGACCGAAGGCCAACTGTATGAACTCGCGAACGGCTGCCTGTGCTGCACCGTGCAGGAAGAGTTTTTCCCGGTGATGGAAAAGCTCGTGGAGCGCCGCGAGCAGATCGATCACGTGTTGATCGAGACCTCGGGCCTCGCGTTGCCGAAGCCGCTGGTGCAGGCGTTCAACTGGCCGCAGATCAAGAACAGTTTCACCGTGGATGCCGTGGTCACCGTGGTGGACGGCCCGGCCGCGGCAAGCGGTCAGTTTGCGGACAATCCGGTCGCCGTGGATGCGCAACGCAAGGCCGATCCGAATCTCGATCACGAGTCGCCGTTGCACGAATTGTTCGAAGATCAGTTGTCGGCGGCCGATCTGGTGATTCTGAACAAAACGGATTTGCTCGACGACGCGCAGCAAAGCGCGGTTGAAGTTTCGATCCGCGAAGAAATTCCGCCGCAAGTGAAAATCGTTCGCGCGCACATGGGCCAGCTCGATCTGCATACGTTGCTCGGCCTCGAAGCGGCGTCGGAAGACACGATCCACTTGCGCCACGATCACCACGGTTCGGCCGACGACGCCGACCACCATCACGACGAATTCGACTCGGTGGTCGTGCAGGCGAACGCGTCGTCGCGGGAGGCGGTGATCGCCGCGTTGCAACAGCTGGTCGAAACCAACACGATCTATCGCGTCAAAGGTTTTGCGGCGCTGCCGGGCGCGGCGATGCGTCTGGTGATTCAAGGCGTTGGGCGCCGCTTCGACAGCTATTTCGATCGACGCTGGCAACCCGGCGAAAGCGGCCCGAGCCGCTTCGTGCTGATCGGTGAAGACCTCGATCAGCCCGCGTTGCAGCGTGCGTTCGACGCGGCGCTCGGCGTGCGGTCGAGCGCCGAAACGCAACAGGCGTAAGCGCATATGCATCTGCTGCGCACCACGCCGGGCGGTTTCGTCGACGACACGCAAGGCGTGATCCGGATCGATCAGCAGCCCGCGGATATCGTGGTGCTCAGCTCCGCCGACACCACGCTTTCGCTGCTCGCGAGTGTGTTTCCGCGCCTGGGTGAAGGCTTCCCGAGCGTGCGGCTCGCGAACGTCACGTACTTGCGGCAACCGGCGTCGGTGGATTTTTATCTCGAAGACGTCTTGCAGCACGCACGCGTGGTGGTGGTCGATCACCTCGGCGGCGAGGCGTATTGGCCTTACGGCATCGAGCAGGTAGTGGCGCTCGCCGAGCGCAAGCAGCAGACGCTCGCCATGTTCTCCGGCGATCTGCAGGAAGATCCGAACCTGCTCGCGCGCAGCACCGCGAGTGCGGATCTGTGCCATCAACTGTGGCGCTATCTGCGTGAAGGCGGCCCGCAAAATGCCGAGGCGTTTCTGCGTTGTATTGCGCATCGCGCCTTCGGCTGGGGGCGCGAACCTGCGCCGCCGCGCGCGTTGCCCGCCGCAACGCTCTACCATCCCGAGCGCGATATGCCGACCATGGCCGACTGGCAGTCGCGCTGGAAACAGGGAGCGCCGGTCGCGGCGATCCTGTTCTACAAGGCGCATCTGCAGGCCGCCAACACGGCGGTGTTCGACGCGCTGATCGACGCACTCGAATCGCAAGGTCTGAATCCGCTGCCGATCGCGATTACCTCGCTGAAAGATGCGATGAGCCGCGATGTCGTGCAATCGCTGTGCGCGCAGCACGAGGTGGCGCTGGTGCTGAATACGACCGCGTTCGCCGCGTCCGCGATCGACGACCCCGAGCCGCTCGCGCTCGCCGGCGACGCGCCGGTGCTCCAGGTGATCCTGAGCGGCGGCAATCGCGAGGATTGGGTCAAGGACAATCACGGTCTCAATTCGCGCGATATCGCCATGCATATCGCGCTGCCGGAAGTGGACGGCCGCATCATCACGCGTGCGATCAGTTTCAAGGGACTCGCGTACCGTTGTCCGCACACGCAGGTCGACGTGGTGCGTTATCAGCCGGATGCCGAGCGGGTAGGTTTTCTCGCCGAATTGAGCCGGCGCTGGTGCCGTCTGCGTTCACTCGACAACGCGGACAAGAAACTCGCGCTGATCCTCGCCAACTATCCGATGAGCGAAGGGCGCATCGGCAATGGCGTGGGGCTCGATACGCCGGCTTCGGTAGTCGGCATTCTGTCGATGCTGCGCGACGAAGGCTATCGTCTCGCGGATTTGCCCACGGACGGCGACGCGCTGCTGAAAAAGCTCACCGAAGGCGTGACCAACGATCCGGTCGTGCGCGATCTGCGCCCCGCGCTGCAAAGCCTCGCGCTCGACGACTATCTGCTGTATTTCAACGCATTACCTCTTGAAGCACGCAACGCGTTGAACGCACGCTGGGGCACGCCAGACCAGGACCCGACGCTGCGGCGCGGCCGCTTCATGATCGCGGGCTGGCGTTGCGGACAGGTGTTCGTCGGCATTCAACCGTCGCGCTCGCGCGAGCAGGGCGACTACGCGAGCTATCACGACGCCGAACTCGTGCCGCCGCATGCGTATCTGGCGTTCTATTTCTGGTTGCGTCACCAGTTCGGCATCGACGCAATCGTGCATGTCGGCAAGCACGGTAATCTGGAATGGCTGCCCGGCAAGAGCGTCGCGTTGAGCGATACGTGCTGGCCCGATCTGATTCTCGGGCCGATGCCGCATCTGTATCCGTTCATCGTCAACGATCCGGGCGAGGGCAGCCAGGCCAAGCGGCGCGCGCAGGCTGTCATCATCGATCATCTGATGCCGCCGCTCACGCGTGCCGAAAGTTACGGACCTTTGCAGGATCTGGAGCGTCAGGTCGACGAATACTATGAAGCGCTGATGGTCGACCCGCGCCGCTCGAAACTATTGCGGCGCACGATTCTGGCGACCATCGTCGAACATAAGCTGCATGAGGAACTGAGTCTCGCGGCGCCGAACGGACAGGACGATGAAGACGCGCTGCTCACGCGCGTCGACGCGTGGCTGTGCGAGTTGAAGGAAGCGCAGATTCGCGATGGCTTGCATACGTTCGGGCAATCGCCTGCTGGCGTGCAGCGGCGCGATACGTTGCTGGCGCTAGGGCGTTTTCCGATCGGCGATGGGCAAGGCGGCAAGGCCGGACTGATCGATGCGCTGGCGCGTGATCTGCAGATGGATCATCTGTTCGACCCGTTGTCGGTGGATTGGTCGGCGGCGTGGGACGGTCCGCGTCCCGAGGTGCTGCAATGCGTGAGCGATGCGCCATGGCGGCACTGCGGCGATACGCGTGAACGGCTGGAATTGCTGGCGGCTGAGTTATTGCGTGGCGTGTGCGGCGATCGAACGGACGCATCAGCAACGGCGTTGCCGCTCGCAGTGAGCTTGCCGCAAGCGGAGCAAGTGATCGAGCGTCTGCGTAACGACGTGCTGCCGCGGCTCGACGCCTGCGGTCCGCAGGAAATGCTTCAGCTAAAGCGTGGCCTCGCAGGCCGTTTCGTGCCGCCCGGGCCGAGCGGTTCGCCGTCGCGTGGCCGGCCCGACGTGCTGCCCACCGGCCGCAACTTCTATTCGGTCGACACGCGCGCGGTTCCCACGCAAGCCGCCTGGTCGCTCGGCTTGAAATCCGCCCAGCAACTGATCGAACGGCATTTGCAGGAGAAGGGCGACTATCCGCGCGCTATCGGTCTGTCCGTTTGGGGCACCGCGACCATGCGCACCGGTGGCGACGATATCGCCCAGGCGCTCGCGTTGCTCGGCGTGCGGCCGAAGTGGGCGCCGGGCAGCCATCGCGTGACCGATTTTGAAATCATGCCGATCGAGGCGTTCGACCGGCCGCGAATCGACGTCACCTTGCGGGTGTCCGGATTCTTCCGCGACGCCTTCGCCAACGTCATGCATTTATTCGACGCCGCCGTGCAAGCCGTCGCCGAACTCGACGAACCCGAGGACCTGAATCCGATTCGCGCGCGCGTGTTGCGCGAACGCGATGCGCTGATCGCGCGCGGCATGGACGCCGCCGAAGCGCGCAAGCGCGCCGGCTGGCGCGTGTTCAGCGCGCGGCCCGGCGCCTACGGCGCGGGCCTGCAGGACATGATCGACTCGCAGCAGTGGCAGACCGACGCCGATCTCGCGAACGCATATCAGGCGTGGGGCGGCTACGCGTACACGCAAAAGAGCGCGGGCGAAGAAGCGCGCCACGCGTTCGGCGCGCGTCTCGCCGCAATGGACGTGGTGCTGCAGAACCAGGACAACCGCGAGCACGACCTGCTCGATTCAAACGATTACTACCAGTTCCAGGGCGGCATGGTCGCCGCGGTGCGGCATCTGGCCGGTGATCAGCCTAGCGTGTATCACGCCGACCACAGCAATCCGGCCGCGCCGCGCGTGCGTACGCTGCACGAGGAGATCGCGCGCGTGATCCGCTCGCGCGTGGTCAATCCGAAATGGCTCGATGGCGTGAAGCGTCATGGATACAAGGGCGCGGCTGAAATCGCCGCGACCGTCGATTATCTGTACGGCTACGATGCGACGGCGCGCGTGATCGCGGATCATCAATATGCGCTCGTGACCGACGCCTATCTGAATGATGCGGACACCCGCGAGTTCTTGCAGCGGCATAACCCGCACGCGTTGCATTCGATCTGCGAGCGCCTGCTCGAAGCCATGCAGCGCGGTTTGTGGCAGGCGCCCGGCGACTATCGCGCGCAAGTCGAACAGCATCTGCTTGCGAGCGAGCAGCAGATCGAAGGAATGCAAACATGAATTCAACGATGAGTGCGACCGCCGCGCGGCCTGTTTTTCCTTTTGCCGCGCTGATCGGCCAGGCGCCGTTGCAGCAGGCGCTGCTGCTGGCCGCCATCGATCCGGGATTGGGCGGCGTGCTGGTCACCGGGCCGCGTGGCACCGCGAAGTCGACCGCGGCGCGCGCGCTGGCCGAGTTGTTGCCGGAAGGGCATCTGGTGAACCTGCCGCTCGGCGCGAGCGAAGATCGCCTGATCGGCACGCTCGATCTCGAAACCGTGTTACGCGACGGATCGGTGCGCTTCTCGCCCGGTCTGCTCGCGAAGGCGCACCGCGGTGTGCTGTATGTGGATGAAGTCAATCTGTTGCCCGACGCGCTCGTCGATGCCTTGCTCGACGCGGCCGCGAGCGGCGTGAATACCGTTGAACGCGATGGCGTATCGCACAGCCACGACGCGAGCTTCGTGCTGATCGGCACGATGAATCCTGAAGAGGGCGAACTGCGGCCGCAATTGATCGACCGTTTCGGCTTGATGGTCGAGTTGCAGAACTGTTTCGAGCCGCGCGTGCGTCAGGCGATCGTGAAGGCGCGGCTCGCGTTCGATCTCGATCCGCAGGGTTTTCGTGCGGGCTATGCGCAGCAGCAGGCGGCTTATGTCGAGCGGATTCGAGTGGCGCGCGAAGCGCTGCCGCAACTCGCATTCGATGACGCCGTGCATGCACATGTGAGCATGCTGTGCATTGCGGCCGCCGTGGATGGTTTGCGCGCCGATCTCGTGATGCTGCGCGCGGCGCGTGCATTGGCGGCGCTCGAACAGGCGGCCGCGGTGACGGCGGAGCATGTCGATCGGGTGGCTGAGGCGGTGTTGGCTCATCGGCGGCATGTTCGCGAGTCGCCGGCCGAAGGCGGCCTGCATGAGGGCGACGCCGAACGTGCGGCTTCTTCCGAAAGCCGGTCCGCATCCGCGGAAGGCAATGGGCCGCCGCCGGCCGCCGCTGCCGCCGATTCGGATTGGGGCTATCTCGCGCCCCAGCCGGCCGCGACCACGCACGTCAAGGGCGTCATTCCACTTAACGTAAAAAAACGCTGAGCCATCGGAAGGGCGCCGCCGCTGACTCGCGCAGCGGTTTCCGATGGTTGCAAGGCGCGGGCGCTGGAGCCGGTACGCGCGGGCGCTTGCGCGGCGAACCGGGCAAACGCATCGACTGGCTGCACACATTCGCTGCGAAGCGCCAGGACGCGTTGCGCGCCGGGCATCTGCGTTTCGCGCATGAGGCTCCGCGCGGCGGCGTGTTGCACTGCTTCGTACTCGATTGCTCCGGTTCCATGCTGGCCGGGCAGCGCCTCGCGCTCGCCAAGGGATTGCTGATCGCCCTGTTCGACCGCGCGAGCGCGGCGCGTGCCGAGGCGGCGCTGGTCTGTTTCGGCGGCGCCGCTGCGGACGTGCGTTTCGGCCCCGCCGTGCCGCGCTGGTGGAACGAGCGGTGGCTGAGCCCAGTGGGCGGCGGAGGCGGCACGCCGCTGACGGCAGGCGTTCAGCGTGCATCCGAACTGCTGGATCGCAGCGCGCGCCGCAAGCCCGGGCAGCAACGCTGGTTGTGGATTCTGACCGATGGCCGCACGCGTGACATGCCGGCGCGGCCGCCGCATGCGGACGAGGTGGTGTTGGTCGATTTCGAGCGCGAGGCGATCCGGCTGGGCCGCTGCGAAATGCTCGCCGATGCTTGGGGCGCGCGGCGTCTGACGCCGGAAGAACTGATGCTGATGGGCTGAGCGGCGCGCGGGCGGTGCCGCTCACGGACGAGCGCTTATTTCAGGCCGTTCGACCAATACACCACATCGTCCTGACGGTCGAACACGAAGACTTTCATCGCCATCTGCTGGGCTGCATCGAGTTGATCGAGTTCGAGCCCGTGCGTCGCAGGCTCGCCGGGGCCGCTGCCTTTCTGCACGTTGCGGATCACCGCCGTGGTTTCGATCTCCGTGTCGAGATCCTTCGACTTCAGGCGAAACGCAACGCGCAACCGGTCGCCGACGGCGCCGAGACTCCATGAGGCAGTCAGCGACATGCCGAGCGCGCTGATGCCTTTCGCGAGTCCGAGGCCTTCATAGGATTCGCCGGTTTCGCCGATGCCGAAACGCACCGCGAGGTGCGCGCGGACGCGGATCGATTTGCGTTCGCGCAGGCGGCGGATCACGCCGGGCTTCGACAGCACGACGTAATCGAACGGCGTGCGGCAGATCGCTTCGATCGTGCAGACGAAACGGAACACCGCGTGGCTCGCGATCGCGACGATTTCGATGTTTTCACCGATGCCGAGCGGGAAGATGCGGCCTTCGTGCATCGGCGGAGTGACGAAGAGCGCATGATTCGGCGCGAAACCGATGATGCGGCACGGATGCATGGGCGTGCCGCTGCCGGGCTGCGAGCGTACACCGATCAATGCACCGATTTCCAGATGCATGTCCTTGAGCGTCAGTTCGCCGTTGGGTTCCGCTTGCGGCTCTGTCTGCAGCGGCGATTGCGTGGCCGCGTCCAGTAAGTCGCCGCGCTGCGGACGGAAGTGCGCGAACAGGAATTTGCGCTCGTCCGTGGTCGCCAGGATGGTGCCGCCGGCGAACAGCAGCGTGCCGTCGGCGTCGACGATCGGCCATTCGAGAGGCGTGCCTACCGGTACTGTTTCCGGATTCAGGCTTGGTGTTTGGGCTGCTGATGAGGCGTCCTCGACGTGTTCCTCGACTGGATTGTCCATGGTCGGCGGCGATTTAAGTTGCGGGATATCTTGGTTGACGGCTGACGTGAGGGAAACTTGAGTTTTTCGCGGCGGCGCCGGTTTTCCAGTTCTTTCGATGCCGCTTCCGGGGATGCGCGGGATGTGTGTCGTGGCTCTATATAGTAAGGCGGCTCCTTGGCTGATTTGATAGCGAGGAGGTGCGGCCGCTGATCGCCTGGTTGGCCGTCACGAGTACGATTGCCTCGTGAGCGCACAATTAAATCGGATGGCTAACTAATTTGACGGCGTTGTGGTGGTGTCTGTTTTCGTGTCTCTCAACTTTCTGAAAAATATTGCGCGAAGGGGGTTGACGACCTGTCGCTCGCTCTCCATAATCTCGTTTCTCTGCTGCTGATGCAGCGACGCAGAACGAAGCGGTGCCGGGTAGTTGGAATGTCAACAGCGCGGTGCCGGTTTGGTAGTGAATGCGGAATCGATCTTTAAAAATTAACAGCCGATAAGTGTGGGCGCTTGATGCGCGACGCGCCGGTGGGGTCCTTCGGGGGCCTGCCGGAGAAGCGAAAGTATCAAGTCTCACACAGTAATGAAAGGAAGGTTTTTTCATTGAAAGATGGAAAGATCATTCGTCAGTACGTTGAGTGAGCGACCGGTTGCGAGCAGGTAACTGCGACAACCGAAAAACAGTAACAGGTTTGAACTGAAGAGTTTGATCCTGGCTCAGATTGAACGCTGGCGGCATGCCTTACACATGCAAGTCGAACGGCAG